>JAGFJD010000564.1 GCA_024102975.1 Phaeodactylibacter sp.
GTGGGGGAATTTACTTCCGAGATGGGGCTGCCGTCCCCGAAATCCCAGTCGCTGCCGCTGTGATTTTCAGAGGTATTGGCGAACCGGATGGGCGCGCCCCGGCAAACGGCCGGCGGATGGGTGAAGCTGGCCACCGGCGGTTCCAGTACCTCGACATAAGCCGTGTCCCAGTGCGTCCCGCATCGCGTCGCCGATAAAAGGATGGTATGCCAGCCGGGGGTTTCGAAGGTAACCGTGGGGTTTACCTCCTCGCTCCCGCTCTGCTCCCCGTCGGGATCAATAAATATCCAGCTGCTGACTGCCCCGACGGTCGAGTGGTTTTCCAGTTCTACCGTGAGCGGAGGGCAGCCGTTCAGGGTATCCTGCGCGATGAAAGCCCTGATGTCCGGGGGGTAAACGGTGATTTCCCTGGAAAGGGTGTCAATGCCGCAGCCGTTCTCGGCAAACAGCGTAATCGTGTACGTTGAAATTTCGTCTTCGGAAGTGAAATAGAAGTGATTAGGAGGCAACGAATCCGTGAAAATGGAATCGGGGAATCCCATGTACCAGGTAAAAGTATCCGGCTGGCCTACCGTGGTGTTGGAAAATTCGACCTCCAGGGGCGAGCAGCCTTCGTCCACGTTGAGGCCGAAGTTGACGACGGGGTAGGGGTGGACCAGCACCTGCCGCACCAGGCTGTCCGGCCCGCAGAAATTTTCGACTTTTAAAACGATGTCGAAAAGGGAGTCGGTGGTGATGCTGTCCAGGAATATGCCGTCGAGCGTAGCGCCCGGAATGGTGTCGCCGTCGATGCACCACATCTGCGTGATGCTGTCCCCGTAACTGTTGTTGGTGGCCATCACTTCGAAGGGGGCGCAGCCTTCGTCCGATTCCAGGGTGAAATCGACTACCGGAGGGGTCGTTACGTAAAGGCGCCGGGATACGGTGTCCCGGCAGCCGAACCCGGATTCGCTGACCAGGGTGATGTTGTAAGTACCCTGATCGGCATATCCATCGTAAGTGGGGCTTTCCAGTACGCTCGTGCCATTCGGGTCGGCGGGATTGCCGAAATCCCAGTAGTAGCTCACGGCACCGGCAGAATTGTTCAGGAAGCTGAATGCTCTGCCGACACAGGGCAGGCCCTCGGTTTCAAAATCCGCCGTTGGATTGGAATGGATAGTGAACTCCAGGGTGTCGCAGGCGCGGCAGCCGGCGGCCAGCTCGCTTTCCAGGCAATAAGCATAGGCGTAAGGGACATCTCGTTCGAGCGGCGTGAGGCCGATGGTGTTATTGGCCACGGAAGGGTCGTCCCAGAAGCCGTCGATCGGGCTTTGCCCGGCAAAGGTGAACTCGGCCAGGCTGTCGCAAATCCCGACATCGGCCCCGGCGTCGACCTGGCCGCTCAGGTCGATGACCTGTACTGCTACGCCGCCGCTGATTTCGCAGCTGGTGCTGGGCGCAAAAGTAAAGGTGTACGAGTGGGTGCCTCCACCGGCGGTGTCGAGGTGGATCAAGCCGGTAGCCGGGTCGGCGATGCCGGGGCCGCCCGACCAGGTTCCGGATAGGTTGGCCGCCAGTTGCAGGGTGCCGTCAGAAATGCACACAACGGTGTCAGGTGACAGGACGAGTTCCGGTGCCGGGATCAGCTCTACGACGGCGCTGTCGCGGATCGCGCAGTCGTTGCGCCGGTATTCGAGCCGAACCGTGTAGAAGCCTGCATCAAGGGTATCCGTGCCTGAAACGGCATTGAAAATAGCGCCGTCGACGCCCGTGCCGCTCCAGCTCGCCGTGCCGCCCTCCGGGGCAACGGAATAGTTGAAAGCCGTTTCCAGGACGACGTCGAAATCGGCAATGCACAGCTGTATGGTGTCCAGCAGAGAGGCCTGCGGCGGGTTCTCCACGATGACCAGGCCGGTGGCTTCGGATGGGCACTCGTTGGCGTCTTCATACGCATACTGCACGAAGTAATTGCCGGCCATGCCCACGGAGTCAGGATAAAAGACGCCGCTGGAATCCACCCCCTGCCCGCTCCAGGTGCCCCCGCCCGGGTTGCCGTCGAGCTGCCGCGGCTGGCCGTCGATGCACAGAATGGCGGTGTCCACCGTCACAGCTATTGAATTGGCCATTTCAATATCAACCGTCGCTTCGGCCGTGCAGGCACCGTTGGTATAAGTATAAGTGATGAGGTAGGTTTCGCCGGGAGCGACGTCGTTGGCGCCGGGGTCAAACACGCCGAGCGTATCGTTGATGATGCCGGCGCCCTGCCAGATGCCGCCGCCGGGGCTGGCCTGCAGGGTATCCGGCCCGGCGCCGAAGCAGTAGGGGTTGTCCGCCGGCTCGGTGGACAGGGTGACATTTTGCTGGATTTCTATGGCAATGGTGTCGAAAACAGTTCCGCAGGCACCCCCTGCCTCGACGATCACTTCCACCGTATCCGGATTGGGGAACAGGATGCCGCCGGGGTTAGCCATGCCGGAATTGGACGGCTCGGCGCCGGGGAAAATCCAGGCATAAGTGTCGACCGTTCCCTGGTACGTTACATTCGGGGAAAAAACGAGGCTGTCGCAGGCGGGTGGCTCGGCGGAGAGGCTCACCTCCGGGGGCGGCAGGATTTCAATAACGACGGTTTCCTGCTTGCGGCAATCCTCATCTCCGACAGCGTAGGTGAGCGTATAAGTTCCGGGCGCCAGCATGCCGGGCAGGAGCTGCCCGCCGGCAGACAGGATAGCGGTGTCCAGCCCCGACCATGTCCCGCCCCCGGGCGTGGCCTCTAACATTGCCGGTCCCAGGTTCTGGCAAATGCCGGAGGGGATATTGTCAAAATTGATGGCGTCGGAGGTGACTACCCCGACCGGAACCGTCTGCGTGAGGGTGTCGCAAAAACCCTCGGCCACCAGGGTGATGTCGCCGGATTGATAAAACGTGATATTCGTAAACTCCGGGTCGTTGGAACCGGGCGGAGCGCCGTTTTCAAACATCCAGTGGAAGGTGTGGATATCGCCGCTGTACTGGAAATTCAGGTCGGTGTAGGAGAGGAGGGCGGAGTCGCAGAAGGAGCCCGGGGCGGACAAACTGATGGCAGGGTCGGTATAAATGGAAATCGTGTCCATGAGCATGTCTGTCCCGCAGGCGTTGGCCGCCGTGAGGGTGACTTTGTAATCTCCGGGCTGTTTGAATTCCACCTCGATATCGTCGTCGCCCAGGCTCATCAGGGTGTCTGTGAAGCACCATAAAGTGGTATCTTCCGGCAGGATTTCCCAGAAGGTGTGGCTCCACTGGTTGGAGGCGTCGTTCAGCTGGACGGTCGCCGGGAAGCAGTAATCTTCGGTAACCAACGTGGAGGTAAAACCCGCCGCCGGGTCGTCGACCACTTCAATGGTACGCGTATAGGTGTCGGACCCGCAGCTGTTGCTGACCCTCAGTGTCACGGTGTAAGTTCCGGTTTGGCTGTACTGATGAACGGGGTTGGGCCCGTCGAAGCCCGTGCCGTCGCCAAAATCCCAGAAATAGTCGGTGGCGTGGCAGCTGGAGTCGGCCAGCGCGAACTCTGTGTCCACGCAAACCTCGTCCGGAAATGTGGCGTTCAGGATGGAAAAAGACGCCCGGGGCAGCAGGTTGACGGTAAGCGGGGCGATTTTCACCCAACAGCTCCGGCTGCTGTCGGCATCGCAGGGGAAGGATGTGACCTGGAGCGCTACCAGGATGCCAACAGTGCTCACGAGCGATTGACAGGCTACAGAGTCGGGAATTTCTACCAGATAAGGGACGGCGCTGGTGTCGTAGAGCAGGGTGTCGAACAACCGGATGCCGTTCTGGTCCAGAAAATACCAATGGAACAGCTCTATGGTGTCCAGAGGCGTCGAACTGGCCCCGGTTAATTCAAAAGGCGTCCCCTCGCAAACGCTGGTCTGCCCGTTTCCCAATAAGCGCCATTCCGGCACGATGGGGCCGCAAAAATTGTCCGTACAAATGGGCAGCTGCGCCCTGCCGGCATTGACAGCGAGGGCCAATAATATGGAGAGTATTCCTTGTTTCATAACAAAAAGGGTTATTCAGTGTCAGGCGGAAAGCCATCCCGCCTATCTTTTATACCAAATATTCTCGTACATCTTCCGCCGGCCGGAAGCGGCGATATTGGGGCAGCGCACGATGTTGCCGTAGCCCACTTCGTCTTCCCTGCCCATGAGCCGGCAGCCCGGGCTGGTGGCGAAATGCAGGGCGAGCGACACTTCGAAGACGGGCCCGATGGCGTTGCGCAGGCCCGAGAAGTTGTTGGAATAGGCGAACCCCAGGTCGATGCGCTTGCCCTCGGCGATGATGTCGCCAAATTCGAGGGAGAAGCTGAACCAGTTGGTATTCCGGCCCGCGTAAGGGGGTTGGTTGAAATGGTAGAACAGGCCGAAGCTGGCCAGCCGGCTGAGGCTCAGGCGGCTTCCTGCCTCGAAGTAGTGCAGGCTGGCCTGCCGCTGCATCATCAGCAGGGGCCGTACGCTGAAATAGTGGCGGGCGCTGTTGTAGGGGATGAACTCCATTTCCAGGAAACCGACAATGCGTTGGGGGATTCGGGTGCCTATGCCGAGGATGGACTCTTCGTTGCCCAGGTGCCGGGGGCCCAGCGAATAGGCATTGTGCAGGCTGGCGCCCCATATCAGGCTGGGCGACCGCTTATCGTCCTGGTCGAACAGCACCTGGTGGGCAAAGCCTACCGCCGGGGAGAAAAAGACAAAGGAACGCCCCTCGTTGGGCGGAATGAAGGAGGTAGGGTAAATGGCCCCGAGCTTCGGGTCGAACTGGTCGGAAAAGGTTAGCTTGCGGTAATCGACAGTTTTGTACGACCACTGCAGCGTGCCGCCAAAGCGCAGGTTGTGGAGCGAGCGGCCGGCCTCGAACGGCGCCGTGCCGGCAAACTTCAAACCGAAGTCGTAGGTGCGGAAGCGCCCGTCGCCTTCTTCGTCGAAATTGAAGTGAAACCCGTAGTCCAGGACGCTGCACGGCAGGCTCTCCTCCAGGTTGACGGTTCCGGAAGTATAACTCGGCGTGGGTTTGTCCCGCCACTGGCTCTTGTATTTGGCATTGACGGTCAGCGCGCCGCTCAGGCCGGTCAGCGCCGGGTTGAACCCGGAACGGTTGTTGAAGAAGTGGGTGTAAAAGGGATCCTGGGCGCAAAGGTGCAGCCAGCTGATCAGGAACAGGCATAAGGTTAGAGGTGTTTTCATAGGCTGTCGATTGAATTTCTGAGCCAGAATGACCGTTATCCGCGTCGGTTTTCTATTGACAGAGAAAGCAATGTAATCATTTTTTTTCCGGGCTGGAAATCTTAGATAGGCAAATACCGGGTTTTTACTTGGAGGATATGGGGAATCTACAAGTTTCGCAGAAAGGTATTTACATATAAACCGCCAGGGACGCCAGGGGTGTGCATTTAACGCCAGACTGTCCAAAGTCCAGTAAGCATCCCAGGCGGCTTAATATCAGGAAGACTGACTTGACTTCATTAACAAGAGGCTCATTCGAGGTAGAGGGCTTCTACTTCATCAGGAGTCAATGCCCGTTGAAATATTTTGATGTCATCGATGGTGCCTATGAAGTTTTCGAATTCGGGGTATAAATTGCCTTGGCAGGGCGAAGAAGACGGAAGGCAACAGGATCCATCTCCTATTGCCGCGCAGAAGAGGTTGGTGGTGATTGTTGTGCTTGATTGTTTCGTAGCAACCAGTTCGCCATCCTGGTAAAGTTCGAGTTTTGAACCATTGAAATTGGCGACAATATGTGTCCATTGCCCCAACTCAATGTTACCTCCCCGGACCGCATCTTTATCCAGGGTAATGCTGATTTGTTTGTCAGGGTGAATTCCCAGGTACCAGCCTTGGGTTTCGAATCCGAAAAGCCCTAATTTATTAATAATGGCAGACCAGTTAAAATTTTGGTCTCCTGTATTCAACCATTGAGTAGGTTTAATCCAAACCGAAAGGGCAAAAGGAACCGAGACAATTTCACTGTTGCCTCCCAGATTGATATAGCTGTTCCCGTTGAAATAATAAGCGGAACTGGGCTGGTTTTTCCTGTCGGTTGTTAAGGTAGCTCCAAATACTTCGCCGTGATAATCATCGCCACACTCGTTTTTCGCATTGCCGTTAAAAGGGTAACAGGCGATAAGCCGGGGTAGCAAATCGTAAAAATGGTGGGAAACTTCATTAGAATAGAGCGAATGGAGATTGTTATTGGTTGCTTGCACCCGGTAAGTGTACAATCCAGATTCTGCTATTTCGTCAACAAACGCATGGGTATTCCTGGGCCGGGTGGCGATTTTTTGAAAATCTCCTTCATCCTTCTTCCTCTCGACCACGTAGTTTTCTTCGATACCGCTGTTATCTGCCCATTCAATGGTGAATTGGTTGTAGCTGGTGTCTGTAATCCTCAGGTTGGTGGGCGGGGCGAAGCCAGTATAAATGAGGTTATCAACTGCTACCCAGTCTGAGACTCTATCGGTGCTTCTGGCTTGAAGCCGGTAGGAGCGGTTAACCGGGCTGTTTTCCGGAAAAGGAATAAGATCCTTAAAACTAACCTCATCCGGTTCAAGGCTTACATCTCCAATGGAGGCATTTTGAAACTTTCTCAGAAAATATTCTTCTTCGTGATTGCTGTTATCTTGCCATTCCAAAAGGATTCCTTCGTTTTCGATAACAGTGGCGCGGAAATTGGTGGGCGCATTCAGGAAGTCGCTTTCATATTCAAATTCTCTTTCGTTGGAATACTCCGACTGAAAGCCATCCTTTTCAACTTTAAAGCGGTAGAAATAAGTAGTTTCCCGTTCCTTGTCCAGGCTCCTATCCAAAAACGTAGAACCGTCTACTCTTTCGAAAGCAATGGGATTGAACCCACCATCGGATTTGCGTTCCAAGACGATGGTGGTTTCTTCCCCGTATCCCCTTGAAGATATTATTTTCAAATTGGCGCTTTCGTCTTTTTGAATTTCTTTTATTTCGGGCCTTTCTCTCAGCTCCGAATCTACTTCAAGCGGGTTATCATTAGAAAAAAAACAAGCTGTTGCTCCCAATAGCAGGAATAAGGAGACGGATAAAACAATTTTAAAATTTTTCATGGCGATAGGCTTTTGTTCTTAACTATAGATTTTCTTTGTCTATTTTTCTTGTCGCGGTCAATGTATATAATGATGGAGGTGCCGGCAGTCAGAAAGCAAGCCCCGGCCCCTAACAAATAATTGTTGCGGTATTTTTTGTATTTGTCAAGCTCAGGAATGGTCCTAGCATGGTTGTATTCATTTTGCATGGAGTATGCTCCAAAGGATAGAGAAGCACTGGCAACAAACGATATGATGGCTGTTCCCATCCAAGGTTTTGAAGATCCGTAACCTTCAATTTCCTTGCGCATCCGTTTTGCCAGGCAACGCATCGCTCTTGTATAGGGATTGGTTTTTTCAAATTTTCTTTCTGGCCTGGTAATGTACTTTTCGATGTCTTTTACTCTGGTTTCTATGATTGCGATTTTAGCGTCTACCCTAATCTTCCTGCCGCCGGGGCTACTGATCTTTCCAATGAGCAGCGCATTTGCTCCTGGCTGTTTTCCCATTTTTGCTATCGTCCCTGGATCATGTATATCAAAATTATCGTATTGATACTCGATTTCTTCTAATATTCCCTTGTTGTCGTCTCCTATTGCCAGATTAGAGATGAAAGGCGACCGGGATAAGTCTGTGGCCAAATCGTCTGGAATTGTTCTGGCGAGGCTTTCATTGTGAATCTTTGTCTTGTCAATATTAAATTTTGTGTATATCAACCGATAGTGAAAAGCCTCAGCCTGAGCGTCTTGGCTATACCCAGCCATTTGAAATAACAGCAGTGCGGTAATGAAAAAAGTAATCTTCATAAAATATAGTTTTAGGTTAGGTCTGTAGTTCCCTGATTGTTTTCAATCTTTGCCCAAAACACGTTTAAGCTTCATTTCCGATTCCGATACATTGATGAAGTAGGGATGAGACAAATGAATGTCCCTCGACCATTCCAGTGAATCCGATTTCACCTCAATAGTATAGAAGCCTTCGCCCAAAGTTAGCTTAATAGTTGAAGTGTTTTTAAATTCTCCATTGACATAGATGCGTGCCCCGGAAGGACCTTTTATGATGATGTCGTGTTTCTGGCTGTCATTTGCCCCAAGAAAGGCCCTTAGCCTTTTGCACTGTAAAAAAATATCGAGGTCTTTATACAACCTCCCGGCCAAATCTTTTTTTCTGCCGGATTCATTTCCCGAAAGCAAATCTTCTTCGGTAAAGTGGATCTGCTTCGTCTCGCGAGTTTCTCCCAGGAGGTAAGTATTTTCCTTGTCGGGTACTTTTTCCAATTGCTCAAACTTCAAATAGAATTGGTAGTGTCCTGCGCCAAAACCGATCTTTTGAATGCTCAGGAGGTTCCCCGGTGCCCTTAGCATGACCCGGACCGGAATGTCTCCTTCTTCATTGACCATCTTCAGGGTTCTTTCCGCTCTGCCTATGATCTGGTTTACCTCCACTAAGCTGATGTAAGAACAGCAATCGCTGGACAACGTGCTGAGGATGTATGTAAGATCACGCACGACTTTTTTGTAGGCTTCCCTTTCCATCAGGTCGTCCGGAAGGTCGTAAGCGATTGCTACGTCCTGGCAGAAGGAGTTTTGGGCGGAGCTTGTATATCCGCATAAGAGTAAGGCATACAGGCAAAGGATCGAACAGGTCTTTTTCATTTGCAAATGGTTGAATAGGAGTAGATAGTATCATACAAAGCCCCTTGAAAAACACAGGTGTCGTCACCTTTGACAAACTTTAAGGAATCTATATATTTCACTTCTACGGGGAGGGAAATTATCGTAAACTCATTTCCGCCTCCCGCCTTGTTAAATACAGTATATTCAGCCTTTAAAACTATAATCGGGTTCTTCATCGGGCTGTGAAAAAATTTGTAGTTTTTTGTCTCTCGTGAAAGGGTATTAGGCAAGGGTGGCTTTTCTTCGCTTTTTTTGTTATTTCCATTACTTTTTTTCGCTTTTTTTGTTTTGTGAACTTCAACATAAACAAAATTATTGTTCAAAACATATAAGGAGTCCGGATGAGCTAATAAATACTCATCTACTCCTCCCAGCCTGATCTTAAAGCTGCTGCTTTTCAGCCGTTTGGGAATCCCTTCGAAATAAACCTTGCCATCGTTTGCGGCTAATCCCCTGTACAATGCATAGCCTCCAAAATCAAGGGTAACCGTTGCCTTGCCTTTCAGGTCATTGATGTGGTCTCCCGTGCCATCTGAACTCCACATTATAAGGTCTAGGGCGATGTCGTCCAAGCCAGGAGAAGAGGGGGCAAAAAAATCTTTAAAGGTATAGCGTGTAAACCCGACAATGCCAACAAGTATGCTAATGACACCAAGGCCTGTTATCATTCCCCGCCACTTTTTATTAGGCGAGGGATGTTGTTTATCCATTGCCTCCGGATTTGAGACTTTAACTTCATCTTCATCATTGGGCAAATGTTCAATGGCCTTTAACATAGAAAGAACACTTTCGGCTTCGGCACGATCCGGTAATTCTTCAATGATTCCCAATAATGCAAGCTTTATCTTCTGCAAATTAGCTTCATGAACATCACGGGTTAAAATCCCTTGTCGACTATTTGCTATGTTGCCCCTGTAACTGCCGGCATGAAGGAGTACTTCCCTCCTCAGATTGTTTTCCCCTAATTCCTGAGTGATTTCCAAAAGCAGTTGGATCACTTGCCCGGGTTTCTCTTTTGCGATAAGTTGTTTAAGGGCCTCTTTCAGCCCATCGGTATTTTGGCTTTCCATAGTTTAGATTATCCTTTGAAGGAAAAAATAATGTTAGAAAGTCCGCTTCCTTTTAAGGGCTTTGATATCCTTTGTCGGAAACCTGGATAATAGTTGCTTTGTTAATGTGTTCTCGGTACTGACGGTAGGCTCTGCCGAGGCCAACTAGGGAATGGAGGCTAATGCTAATTTAGTTGAAAGCTTACAATATAAATCAAATAGATATAAAAAGCCAGTCTAGTGCCTGATTTTGGAAGTTTTTGTTTAATCGGTTTATTTAGCTGTGTTGAAGCCGTGTTTGATGGACTTTATTATTCAAGGAGTGCTTCTTGCCTTGTCTGCCACCGCTACCTCCTGCGTAAGCACCTTCTTCTTTTTAGCCCGCTGCCGCCGCTCGTACGCCCGTATCAGATAGGCGTTTCAGAGCCCACCAGAGAGAACAGCTTCGACGGCAGGCCGTGCACGTTGAGGAAGAACAGGTTGATGACCGGTATGGTGAACCCTGCCCCCACCGCTATGATGACCGTCGGGATGAGCGCCCGGAAGATCAGCCCCCAGTCGTAACCCCTAAGGGCGCTTTGCAGCGGCATCCGGGCGGAAAGTTTTTCCGGCACCCGGATGCGGGTTACGAAGAAAATGCCCAGCAGGGAGAAGCTGGCCACCATCTGCAATACGCACTTTTCGGTGAAGAACGCCGGGCTGACCTGGTTGAGCAGGAAGTTGGCTACGCCCACCAGGCAGATGGTCACGCTGAAGGAAAGGAAAGACATGGCAATGGCCTCCGAGTGCGTTTCCTTCCGGGCGTTGAGCAGGATGTAGGGCAGGGCCGTGACCTGTATGCAGGTGTAGGCCAGGCCCCAAAGCATAGCGGCGGTGTATAGCACCTGCTCCCAGTGGTTGTCGATGGCCAGGATGATGATGTGGGACAGGAAGGGCACCCCCACCGCAGCGGCGTAGAAAAAGGGCTTCAGCTGCCGCCCTTTGATCAGCAGGCCGATGGGGAAGGCCAGGCAAAAAACCGTTCACTAGTCGAAGGCTCCAGGCTTCGACAGCAAAAACGCCCCCGTCTCCTCCGCCCACAGCCGGTAAGTCAACCCGGAAGGGTGCACCCCGTCGCTGAAAAAAGCCTCCGGGCCGGCGCCGGCCGGCGCCCGCTCCCGCCACTCCTCCAGGTCGATAGGCCGGCTGTGGTAGTACACGTTTTCGAACAGCATGGGGACATCCCGGATGGCCAGCCCGTGCAGCCGCACCAGGCTGCCCAGCGCCAGCTGCAGGCTGCGTGGGAAGGCCGGGAACTGCCCCACCGGCGGCAGGTTGTTGATGAGGATGGCCGCCCCGGGCTGCTTGTCCCGGATGGCCTGTACGAGCCGTATCATGTCCGACCGCCACCGCCGGGGGCTGTTGAGTTCAAAGGTGTCGTTGCCGCCCAGCCCGACGACGATCAGATCCAGCGGTTCGGAGGGCAACAGCGGTGCCAGATGGCGGAGCGCCTTCCGGGCGGTGTACCCGCTTTTGGCCAGCACCTGCCATCCCACCGGCCTGCCGGTAGCCTGGTGGAGAAAGGCTGCCAGGCAGCCCGTAAACCCCTCCTCATGGTTGGCCACCCCAACGCCGGCTATGGTGGATTCGCCCAGGGTGAGCAGCCGCAACGGCCGCCCGCCCCGCCCGGTTATCCCCCGCCGCGGCCCGCCGGCCTCCGGCAGCTCCGGGATGCGGGCTCGCACCCGTTTGCCCTGAAGCATCAGCACCGGGCTGACGGGCAGCGCCGCCAGAGCCCCCAGATAGTAAAGAAATTGATGGAACATGTCTTTGTGTTGATGAAGCTCATAAAAAAAGCCGCTTGTCGAACAGCTTGTCGAAGTCTCCAGACTTCGACCGCGCTTGTCGAAGCCGCTTGTCGAAGTCTCCAGACTTCAACCGCCCATAGCAGCAATTATTCCATCCGCTCCAACCCCCTCGGCTCCATCCACCGCCCCGTCAGCCGGGAAACCACAATAATGGAAACCAGCCCGCTGGCCATCGCCAGCGTCCGGAACGGGAATAGCACCACGCCATCTTCTACCATAGGGTAAGGTAACAAAACGGGTAGCCCCAACGTAACGTCTCCTCCGCCAAAGCGCAGGACAAAGGCGACGAGAAAACCTGCCAGTGCCCCATAAGTGTTCGCTTTCGGATCGAACAGAGCGCAAACCAGCGGCGGGAACAGCAGGCAGTAGACGAAGTCGCTGCACAGGAACCACAGCTCGTACACGCTGCGGATTTCCAGGGCGAGCAGCGTCGCGGCAATGCCCACGATCCAGATGATGCGCTGGATCAGTTGCTGCAGGCCGGCCGCCTCAATCCCGGGTCTGAACAGCGGCCGGTAGACGTTCCAGCCCGCCATGGAAGAAGCGGAAAGGATGGAAGAGTCGGCCGACGACATCACCGCTGCCGCAATGGCCCCCAGCCCCAGGATGCCCACCCACTGCGGCGTCATATAGCGGACCACCCAGGGCAGGGTAGAGGCAGCGTCGGGCGGCGCCTCGGCATGCAGCGCCCCCCAGTCGGCCACCGCCCCCGCGATGCCGATCAGGGCGGCGGGCACGGCGGCGATGAGGCAGATCACGCCCGCCAGCACCGACAGGCGCACGGCGGTGTTTTCGTCGCGGGAAGCCAGCACCCGCTGGAAGTACACCTGCCAGGCGATGCCGCCGAAGGTGAGCAGCAGGGCGTAGTCCCACCAGTTCCAGTAATAGGCGCCCAGCGCTTCCCGGCTGGGCAGCAGGCTGGCTGCCGGGCCGTGCATGTCCCGGTAGCCCTGCCAGGCCGCTTCCCACCCGCCCACCTGCCCCAGGGCAAAAGGCACGACCAGGAACAGGCCGCCTAGCAGCAGGATCAGCTGGATGAGGTCGGTCAAGGCTACCGACCAAAGGCCGCCCAGGGCAGTATAGGCAATGGTGATGGCCGCCGACAGGATGATGGACGTGGTGGTGTCCAGCCCGACGATGGTCCCAAAGGTCGTGCCCAGGGCGGTCAGGATGGCCGCCGTCCAGAACACCTCCCCGGTGAGGGCGGGCAGGAAGAGCAGGGCAGCCATGCGCTTGCCGAACCGTTGCTCCAGCGGATCGAGCATGGTCTGGAACTGATACCGCCGCATCCGCCGGGCAAAGAACAGCCCGCCGATGACGAGGCTGAGCGCATAGCCCCAGGGGGCCTGCACCCATACCAGGCCAGAACTGGCAGCATACTCAGCAGTGCCGTTGATGTACCCCCCGCCGATCCAGGTGGCGCTCATTGTGAACACGGCGATCAAGAGGGGAAGCTGGCGCCCCGCCAGCAGGAAGCCATGGGGCCCCTCGCTCTGCCGCAGGGTAGCCGCATAAGCGCCCGTCAGGAAGATGAGCGTGTAAAAGGCCATCATGGAAAAAAAGGAAGGCCAGGCCACCGGCTCGTCCGTAAAGAGGTAGAGGTACAGGCCTACCAGCGCCAGCATGGCCATCAGGCCCAGGGTGGGGATCAGTATGCGGCGGGTTTTGTCGCGGGAAGTGGTTGGTTTCATCGGGGGGAAAATAGGGAAAACCGGCAAGTATTTAACACATAGGGCATGTAGGTTTTTTCACATAAGGCCATATCCGGGGCTTATCAATGGGCATTGTTGTGCTGTTTTAAGCACCCTGCCTGGCATTTTTTTAAGTGCAAGCGCAAGCATCAAGTTCAAGCCCAAGAACGGTGCCGCTCCGAGTTCGGCCCTGATGCTTGCGCTTGAACTTGTACTTCAATTGGTTTTTTCCGCCTGTTTTAGTATTTTTAATGGCTCAACGGTTCCCCGCATGGTTGTGGCTTTTGTCATAAGCCCACAAAAATGCGGGGAATTTTTTTATCCTGTTTTAAACCTTAAACCTCGAACAATTAAACTCCGACCTATCCACCATTGGGCCGGCAACCCGAAAACATGAAAAGCAAACAAAAACCAACGAATGCAGAAAAAGCCCTCGCCTGGAGCGTCCACCTCTTCACCGCTACCGGCGTGCTCACCGTTTTTTTGGCCATCCTGGCGGTCAGCGCCGGCGATTTCCGGGCCGCCATGTTCTGGCTGCTCGCCGCCCAGCTGATCGACGGCGTCGACGGCACCCTCGCCCGCCGCTTCCGGGTGGCGGAAGTGCTGCCCCACGTCAGCGGCAAGAGCATCGATTTCGTCATCGACTTCGCGTCCTACGCCATCGTGCCGGCCTACATGATCTACGCGTCCGGCCTGATGCACGGCCCCTGGAACCTGGCCGCCACTTTCCTCATCCTGCTGGTGTCTGCCGTCTACTACGGCAAGGAAGGCATGGTATCCGACGATTACTACTTCGTCGGCTTCCCCGTCATGTGGAACATGGCGGCCTTTTACATGATCTTCGTCTTCCAGTGGGGGCACTGGGGCAACGTGCTGCTGGTGGCGGCACTTTCCATCCTGCATTTCGTGCCCATCAAAGTGGCCTACCCCAGCCGCGCCACCCACTGGCGCCGGCCGACGCTGGCCGTGACGGCGGTGACCATCCTGGTTCTGGTCGCCATCACTTACCTCTACCCCGGCAGGAATGCCTGGCTGACTGCTCTGGCGTGGGGCTGTCTGGCGTACTTTGCGGTTTTTGTGGTTTGGGCGACGTGGGTGGGGCCGGGGGAAAGAGGGGCAAAAGTGCATAACGAGGTTGTTTGAAGCGCTGAAAAAATGCTTTATATTTGGCAGGCATTGTTTAGAGTATGTTTGGAGCTATAGAATGGATTGACGGTAATAAGGGCGTTAGGCACAATTACAATAGGAGGGCTACACTGAAGATTTGAGAAAGAAGGAAACCATATCACAAATGATTACAACATGAAAATTTACCTATTAAGCTTTTTAATAATTGGATATTACTCAGTTGTAAAGACTCAGTCGACTCCCTACCCAGAAGGATATTTAAATGATTTGACCAGAGTAGATATGTCGAACGCTCCGATGTATCACACTTGTAAGGGCGGCAAGAAAGTTAAAACTATTATTAAAGGGGGAAGAAAATGGAATCATGCTTGGTACTGGGACCAAGTGAGATTGAGAGCCCCACAAATGTTCGATATAGATAATAATGCCTTGATCGATGAAGGCCTGTCACCTGAAGTAAATGATCGGTTTATAAAGCATAATCCTCAATTTGTAAAATTTAAGGGAGAAATAATTCACCACCATCATTATCAGCAAGGCAATATTGCCTACGCTCTGCCGAAGGAGTTACACGTCGGGAAAAAATTCACTAAGCTCTGGCATAAGTTTGGAAAGAGGTCGTTGATCCTAGTAGGGGCGGCTTTGGCAATCTACGAAGTTGGAAAAACGGGAAACCCATTTTCAGAATCCCCGTTTGATTTATGGATGCTAGAAGAAGCCGAGGAACTAGAACTCTCAGCAATAGAGGCATCGATATCTATGGGATATCATACTTTAAAGAGTTATATAGAGAATTGCAAGAGTTGCTCAGATTTAGCGGTTTATTATGCAGACTATACGGAGGTAATATACTATCTGTACGAAGGGCAAGCCCCAAAGCCGATAGGGAATTCTACTTTTTCTGAGTTATTGCCGAGATTTCGCCAGGAAGCATCATATCTATTAAACAAAGTAGTTGAATTTGGGATAGTTATGAGAGATATTGGCCAAGGATACGAGGCAGTCGGAATCATTGAAATACCAAGTTATGAGTAACAATACTATTGAGAGGCGATTTATCGATGCAGTCAATGCATACATAGCCAGTACTAATAGACGGCTAAGAGCGCGTGGTTCATCCAAGGCGATACCCGTAGTGGAATACCTTGCAAGTGAAGAAGATGATTTATTAACAAGATTTAGTGAATACTGCTTTCCAAATAATACGCCATATCGCCATTTCTTCTTCTTAGACGAGTTTAAGGAGAATAATAAATATATTGCCTTTGGGGAAAACATAAACTATAATGATATCTATTTAATTGATAAGGTATCTGGGGAAGTATTGGATTTTTCAGAAGAAGAAGAGATACAGTTTAAATGCGCTAATAGCTTTGAGTCTTTTTTAGAAGCGTTTATTTTATTAATTAAGTTAGAAACTGAGATAAACAATGGCCAAGAGATAAATGATCCCATAGAAAGGCTTAAAGAAATAATACAAGTAGCAGGAGGAGAAGGATATAGAGGTTTTTATGAGTTTATATTTCCAATAGATATTCCAGAATTAATGAATTAAAATAAATGGAAAACTGTGCCTAACCCTGCGCCAGCGGCCATAGCCAGCGAAAGCTGGCTACGTCGCCGGCGCCAGAAGTTAGAATTGATAAAACAAATAGCTTATGAAAAACAAATGGAAACTGGCTTTAATATTCGCATTCGGTATAGGAGGCAGCTCAGCCTTTGCGCAGGAATCTGCAAATGCGTCAGGTGGTGATGCGTCAGGCAGCGGAGGTACGGTTGCTTACTCTATTGGTCAAGTAGCATACGCCAACCAAAGCGGGACGAATGGGGACATCAATCAAGGGGTGCAGCAACCTTATGAAATTTATTCAGTTGGCATTGATGAAGAAGTAATGGGGATCGAACTAAGTGTATTTCCAAATCCGACATCAGATATATTAAATCTTCAATTCGAAGATTTCGAAAAATACGATGCAACAATTAAGGTTTACGATGAGTCGGGAAAAATTATGTATAACTCGCAAATCGGCAGCTCGCCAACTACGATTGATTTATCTCAATATACAACAGGAATTTACCTGGTAAACATTACATCAGATTCGAAAAGCATGAAAATATTTAAAATCATTAAAAAGTAAGGATTGCTAGTCTGGAAGTATCTGATGTTGCCAATCGGGTTAGCACTTCAATTGTAGGTGAGTTCAATGCCGGCGATCAAATAACACTTTCGACGTTTCAAAGCACAGGTGTAACGGTTGCTGTTCCTAATAATACACAAGCCTTTGATGAAGTTTCGGTTAATATTGAAAAAATCCATTAAACATCATTCAATCTTTATTTAATTTAGGGTATTAGAAAGATGAAAACACGCAGCATGATGAAAGGCCGCTTTTCCAACCCGAACCTGATAAAAATCTGGATAGCCCTGGCCGCAATCCTAACCGGAACCGGGTGCAGCAAAACCGAAGATTTCGAAGATTTGGATTTATTGCTGAACAAGGAATGGCAACTGGCCGAAGTGGCCAGAGATGGAAATCCCGTAAACGATACCTGTCACCTGGACGATGTCCTGGTTTTTGAAAATACCGAGGATTTCGATTACAGGGTTGGATCCTCGCTCTGCGATGAATCCGAGGCCCAAAGAACGCCCTCTTCCTGGAAAATGCGGGAGAAGTTCACCGTGATCAGGCTCGACTACAAGGTCCGGTTTGGCGCCTCCCGGGCAACCATAAGCGAGTATTGGGAAATACAGGAGTTGACCGAAAATACCCTCGTGCTTCGGGATGACGGGACAAAAAACGTTATCACTAAAAGGTTTGTAAACTAAATATCCGGATAATCCTCCTCCCGATACCCCGGCGGCGACGCCGGCGCGGCGCTGTCAGAAAATACCCCCTTCGTCCGGCCTTTGAGCAGGGCAAAAGTATTGCGGCGCTCCGACAGCAGGTTGTCTCCCTCGCCGGCCATCTCGCGGATGCGGCCGGCGCGCCCCTCCGGATCGTGCATTTTGGTGCGGGCCCTTTGTTCCAGGTACTTTTCGATCAGTTGTTGTTCATCTTCGTCGGTCCAGTTGTCGATGTTGTCCAGGTCGAAACCGTCCAGCACCTCGCCGACGGTGGCGTACACGTCGCTGCCCCGGTTAACGTTCTGGTCGAGCAGCAGGGCGATGCCGTATTCGGAGTTGATCAGCCGGGCCAGGGTATGGCCGCCGAGCTCTTCTCTTTCCTTCCAGTAAAAGTTGTTGAGGCGGCTCAGGGCATGATCGATCTCCACGGCCTGTACCCGGGGGTCCTGGCCGGCGTGCCAGAAGCGGAAGCCCCACTCCGGGCGGCGG
This sequence comes from Phaeodactylibacter sp., assembly GCA_024102975.1. GTDB lineage: Bacteria > Bacteroidota > Bacteroidia > Chitinophagales > Saprospiraceae > JACJXW01. The sequence goes on from JAGFJD010000564.1 coordinate 17,786, forward strand.
AACGGTTCTTTGGCGGCGTGGGTGCCGACGATGCTGCCGTTCAGCGTGATGAAGCCGTACGTCGAATTCGTCCGCTTTTCGTAAATGTCGATGCCGAACTGCCCGAAGTACTCCCGGAAGGCCTCGGGCTGCTGTTGTTTCACCTTGAGCAGCAGGGCGGGCAATTCGCCCATGCCTTCGGGCACGCCGCTGCCGGTGCCCAGCGTCCACTGGAACATGCCGAAGCTGAGGAAGGCGCCGTCCCAGGTGTTGATGGCATCCAGCTTGCCTTCGTTGCGGGAGACGGCGAGGATGGCCTTGCGGGCGCTGTCCGACAGGCCCTTTTCGGCGAAAAATTTGTCCCAGTGTTGTTCTATGAAATCGGCGGGTTCCTGCGACCCATAGTCGAAGAATCCTCCGTAGCTGCCTTTTACTTTGAAGGTGGCCTCCAGGCCGCCCCGGCGGACGGTATAGCCGGTTATGATGACGCGCTCCTGGTTTTCAATTGTCAAACCAGCATCGGCATCTACGGCGGAAAGCAGCGTAGGCAGGGCGTCCCCGTACCGGCCGGCCAGTTCGCCGAGCAGTTTGCTGGCCAGGGGCTCGTCCAGCCGCCCGCCCTCAGGAGCCATGCCGTGCTGCCGGGCAAAGGCTTGTATTGCCTGGGCCTCGCTGTCGGCGGCCACGCCCAGTGCCTGCAAAAGGGGGGCCAGGCTGTTTTCTACCCCGCCGTCCGGCGGGAAGGCTTCCGCCAGGTTCCCCTCCTGGATGGCCTTATGCAGCCGCTTCATCCGGGGGAGGAGCAGAAACCGCTGCAGGATCAGGGCGCCCATCTCCCGGCTGACGGACAACCCGTCGGCCTCCAGCCCGTTCCGGGCGGCGAAAGCCTGAACGGCTGCGGTCGTGGCGCCGCCGTAGTCGCCGTCGGCGCCGAAGTCCTGCCAGCGCAGTTCCGCGCCAAAGCCCATCTGGTAGAGCATGTGTTGCAGGGTGGCAATGTGGGTGCCCCGGGCGCCTTTTTTCAGGGTGGATGCGGTGTCTTCTGCTTCGAGCAGTTGGGAAAAGGCCTGGTGTAGTTCCATGATCGTTGGGGTTTTGACCTAAAATTAGAAAAAAACGTTTGCTAATTATCGTTTTAGCCTGGATTTTCAGGAGCGCGGACCTCATTGAGTTTAGAGCTTGTCCGGAGGTACGGACGAAAAAAGCAACCTTACCGCAGCAAACTGACTTCCCCCTGCCTCGTTTCCACCTCCCCGTCGTACCGCTCCAGCCGGAGGAGGTAGAAATACACTTCCGAAGGCTGCGGCCGGCCGCGAAAGGTGCCGTCCCAACCCGGAAACGTGCCGGGAGGGAGGGGGCCGGCTTCGAAAACCAGCTGTCCCCAGCGGTTGAAAACCCGGAACTCCAGGACCTGCCGGATGTTTCCGTCGATTACGTAACTGAAGAAGTCGTTATGGCCGTCGCCGTTGGGGGTGAAGGCGTTGGGCACTTTGACGACGGGCAGGGCCACTTCGATGGACAGGCTGGCCGTATCGCGGCAGCTCCCGTCAGGGTACCCGGCAATCACGGTAAAAACGGAGGGGTTGGCGATCAGGATGTCTTCGTAATCAAACAGGTTGGCGCCCTGCTGGAGAAGCTCCTGGTTGAGCGTCCAGGTGAAGTCCAGGGGAGGCGGCTGATCGGCAATAGCGTTCAGGGTGATGGCGTCGCCCTGGTGGGCCTCGGTTAGCCCGGGCGGATTTGTTTCCAGATTCAGTGACAATCCCGGCCTTACTTCTACAGATAAGCCGGCAGTCAAGGTATCGCATCCCCCTTCGCCGATGTAGGTGAGGGTATAGTCTGCCGCTTCTTCCGGATAGAACAGCGCCGAGGGCCCGTCCTGGCGGCTGCCGTCGGAGGCTGTCCAGCGGAAGGTTCCCGAAGCGCCGGGCAGCCCCTCCGCAAGCAGCCGGACGCTGTCGCCCGCACAGACGGGCGATGTCGGCCCGTCGATGGACAGGGTGCCGATTAGCGGTGCGATGACTTCTATCCATAACTCTGCCGTATCGCGGCAGGCACCGTTGATAGTGGCCCGCCGGTAGGCTATAGACTCCTGCGCTTCGATGATCGCGTCCCGGGAAGCGCTGTCCGTAATCAATCCGGCCGTCGGCATCCATTCATGTTGGATGTTTGGAAAACCGGCGGTGTCATAGGGCGGAGAGGCCAGCCGTATACTGTCTCCCTGGCAGTAGGCCTCCTGTTCGGGAACAGCAGTAATAGCCAGCGCCGGCAGGGAATCGACGCGGACGAAAACGGAGTCGGATACCAGGCACGGCCCCTGCCGGTAGTGGGCAAAATACCAGGTGGAAACGGCCGGAAGGGCAGTCACGAGCAGTCCGGAGGTGTCGCTCAGGCTGCCGTCATCGGGCGCCCAAACGAGCCCGCTGGCCGTGCCGGAGGTGGTGGTAGCCGTCAGTTCAACCGGCGTTCCCCTGCAGATTTCCAGGCTGTCCGGATTGCCGATGCGCACTTCGGCAGGCAGAACCGTCACCGTCACTTCCGCCGTATCGGCGCAGGCGCCGTTGGCGGCGGTGGCGATGAGCCGGTAGGTAGTGGTTTCTTCCGGAAAGGCCACTGGCCCGGCAATGGTGTCGTTTTCCAGCCCGGCAGCCGGCGCCCACCGGAAGCGGGTCGTGGTGCTGTCCGGATGGATAGGATCCGCCAGCTGTACGCCAAAGAGGCCGCAGAGGGTGGTGTCGGGGGTAACGGTTGGAAAGTCGAAAACCGCCACGTCGATGGATACGGAATCCCGGACGACGCAACCGGTGATGTCGATGGCAGCGTAATAAGTAACAGGCTCCTCCGGCGAGGCCAGCGGCGTTTCACCAGCCGGATCATCCAGCCCTTCCGCCGGCGACCACGACAGGCTGAAGCCGCCCACGTTGTTGGGGGCAGCCAGGCGGACGGTATCGCCCCGGCAGATGGCCAGCGGGCCCGCCGGCGACACGTCGAGGAACGGCACAACGCGCTTCAGGAAAACAGAGTCGTAGGCCACGCAGGGCCCCAGCATCCCTTCGAGGTAAACCCACTGATCGGCCGGCGGATCGGCAACCGGGCCGGCCGAATTGGGGTCGTCGAAGACGTTCGCCGGCGACCAGGAGTAGGCTTCCCCTCCGGTTGCCTGCAGGGTGATGGTGCCGTCCGTACAGATGTAAGCAGTGTCCCGCCCGTCGTTGATCGTCACCCGGAGCCGGTCGGCAAGGTTGACGGTGAGTTCGGCGTAGACGGCCTGGCCGCAGCCGAAGTCGTTGGTGAGCCGGATCGTAATGGTTTCCGTCGGCTCCTCTTCCTGGTCGGAAAGGACGGTGAGGGGAAAGGACAGGCTGGTTTGCCCGGGCAAAAAAAGGACGGAGTCCGGCGCATTGAGCAGGTAATCGGCGCCGGGGGTGGCGGTGCCGCCGATCTCCAGTTGGTAGGTTAACGTATCTCCGGATGGCGCCGGGAGGAAGATGGCCAGCTCATCCGGCACGTCGGTGCAGCTTTCGGCCAGGTAGTCGATGCCGGAGTTGAACTGGACGGCCAGCTGTGGCGTGCCGCCCCGGAGTTCGGAAATGAAGACGCCGGAGTCGTAGAAAGGGTCGTTGCGGTCGGCAATGGCCAGCTTAAGGTGGTAGGTATTGCAGGGCAGGACATCCGCCCGGGCGGTCAGGCTCTTCTTTACGCCCATGAAATCTGAAGTGAGCCCATCGTATTGGGTGGCGATGCCGTTGTTGTTGTTGCGGTAGTATTCCCAGTTGGCCAGATGGTTGACGCTGTTGATCTCCACCGGGGTATTGCTGCCGTTGGGCAGCACGGCTATATTTTGTTGATTGCCGATATTCGGGTCTCCGGTTATGCCGGGCCCGGAGATGAGGAAGGCGAAGATGTCGTTGTATTCCTGTCCGACGAACTCCTGGTATTCCTCTGAGCCGAAGATGTACTCGAAGGCGAGTTCGTTGGTCGTGGTGAACACCTCCAGCTCGACGATGCAGGCGTTTTCTGAGGGGAAATCGTTGCCGCTCAGCTGGGAGAGGTAGTCCAGGTCGGGGTCTCCGGGGGCGGAATTGTCGCTGTCGAAGGTGCCGTTGCCGGGGTCGGTGTTGGGGCCGGCGGCCCAGGCGAGGCTGCCGGTGGTCAGCAGCAGGCCGCGCTCCAGCCCCAGCCCGGCCGGATCGTCGGTCTCGAAGGCGCCGTAGGCCTGGCCGGGGCAGTCGATGTTGGTAATGCTGGCGGTGATGGCGGGCGTGGAGATGAAGTCGACGGCCTGCTGGTTGGAGATGTTGCTCTGCAGGCTGACGGGCTGGCGGGGCGTGCAATCGCCGGCACATTCCCATCTGCCCCGGAAGCCTTCGAAAGTTACCATAGCGTCGGAGATGAACTGCACGGTCAGGCAGCCGCTGGTGGCCTGTACCTGATAGCAGACCCCGCCGCCGCCGTCGGCTTCAAAGTCGAAGCCGCCGATTTGGGCAATGAGGAGAGCAGGATTGGCCTGCGGCCCGTCAAAAAAGGCCAGCAGGTCGGTAATGCCAGCCATGTCCCTGGGTTCGATGAAGTAGTATTCGAGCGTAAAGAGCAGGCAATCGTGGGGCGCGTCCGGGCAGATGGTAAAAGCGTGGTTTTCGTTGCTGTTGTAATCGCCGTCCGGCCCGCCGCTGTCGTAGAGCAGGCCGGAGCAGGCCGTGGAGCCGCCTTCGTCGATGGTGAATATGTTTTTTTCCCCCACGCAAAGCTGGAAAGCGCCCCCGGTGGGCAGGCCGTCAAGGGAATAACTGTCGGCGCGCAGGTAGTAGGTAGTGTTCGGCGTCAGCCCTTCAACGGTTAAGGCCACCTCCCCGGCCCCCGCCCCGGCGGAGGCGCAGGCCAGTTCCGCCAGGCCGTTGGCGGTGCAATCCCCCCGGTACAGAGCGATCTGCGGGTTGGCGATTGCGGGGGTAGCCCCGTCTGGCACACCGGTCAGGGTAATGGTATAATCGGAAATGCCGCTCACGGCCGTGAAGGCAAACCAGACGTCGTTTGCCGGATTCCCGCCTTCAAAGCAGAATGGGCCGGCGCCAACATCGGAAGCAGTAGCGCCGAGGTTGGAATACAGCGCCGTTCCCGGGCAGGTAGGGGCGGCACCCAGGTGGATCACCCCTCCGCAGTCGTCGTTAACTGGCTGAGCGTCCGTAAATAAAGGCAGGGCGGTCAGAAAGAGCAGGAGTTTTTGGAATTTGTTCATAGGGAAGCCGGAGGTTTTCGCGTGCCGGTGGGGGATAAATCCGTTGAAATTTCGGCGCACACGGAGAGCGGACCCCGCAAGTCTGCGGGGTCCGCTGGATAGATCAACGGATTTTACCCACTACCAACCCCTAAAGTAGCAATTCCGGATAAAAAAGGAGGGCCGGGGGCGTTAAATTTCAAACTGGCGAAAGTATTCGGCACATCTCCAGACATTTCCAAATATCCCCAGACATCCCCAAACATTTCCAAACATTCCCCCCTATTCCCCACACCCCTCCAAACTGTCCCGTATGACATTCATCGGCAGATAGCCATAATCGTTGCCCCAGGCCTGGTTGATATAGTTGATGATGTTGGCGATTTCGAACTCGCTCAGTTCGGGAATGCCCGCCATGGGGTTCTGGTAGGTTTTGCCGTTGACCAAGACCTCGCCTTCCATGCCGTAGCGGATAATGCAGGCCAGGCGCCCCTGGTTCTGGCTTACGTAATCGGATTGGGCGAGAGGGGGGATATTGCCGGCCAGGCCGGTGCCGTCGTCCATGTGGCAACTGGCGCAAAAATTCAGATAGAGGATTTCCCCCTGCTGGTGGCGGTTGCTTTCGCAATCGTACAGGAAAAAGGTAAGCGAAAAGAGGAAAAAGGTGATTTTAGATTTCATCGAGCAGGGTTTCAATATCTTCCATAAACTTTTCCACGGCGGCGCTGTCCGTCCCCTGGCAATAGGCGCGGATATGCCGTTGCGGGTCCACCAGCACGAATCGGCCGCTGTGGTCGAAGCCGGCGGGCAGGGTGGGGTCTTCGATGACGACATTGAAGTAATCATCGGCAATGTCATAAATCTCGTCTTTATTCCCGGTGACGAAGAACCACTTGTCGGAGCGGACGCCCAGGTTTTGGGCATACTGGCGAAGGCGGCCCACCGTGTCGCGCCGGGGGTCGATGGTATGGGAAAGGAGCAGCAGTTGGGTGCTGTCCTGAAACCGCTCGTAGATTTTCAGCATATTCCGGGTCATGACCGGGCAGATCGTCGGGCAGGAGGTGAAGAAGAAGTCGGCGACATAGGCCTTGCCGGCAAAAGTGGCATTGGTGACGCGGTTGCTGTCCTGCCCGGTGAATTCAAAATCCGGAATCTGGTCGTACACCACTTTCCCTTCCACCTCCCGGCTTTTGCTGAGAATGGGCAGGCGATCCTCAGCCGGTTGACAGCTGGTGAGGAGCAGTATTGAAAATGTGCCCGCAAATAGAAAGGAGCTGTTCGCTGTTCGCAAGTGATTGAAAATCAGCGCCAGTTTTTCAAAAAAGCACAGTTTGTTGAACAGTCCCAGGAAAAACCAATTCATTGCTGTTAAAATACGATTGTGTTGTAACTATTTAGCTCGCCGGCAGAAAATGCCATCCGCAGGTCAACCTAAATAGTTACATTGTGTTGCTTTATTGGTAAAGCCCTAACTCCACACCACTGGACAAAATGGTTTTGGACACAGAGAGCACTGAGGCCAACACAGAGTACAAGGAGTGTTTTCCATTGATAATCAGGTCTCTGTGTGACTCTGTGTCTTCTCGGCGTACTCTGTGTCCAGAAAATGTCTAGTAGTGTGCCCTAACTCTGTAAAATTCGGATAACCAATAACTCCCTCAAGCTACCCGTGCTACTTCAATAACCAATAACTGCCCCGTTATTTGGTGCCAACAGCCCTAATACGTCTTCGTCATATTCTCATCCACCACCAGGATGAAGTCGGCTTTGCCCTGGTTTTCCGTTTCGAGTTCGTCCAGCGATGCCTGTTCCACGGTCGTGATGGTGAGGATGCCGGCTTCGGGCTCGTACTGGCGCAGGTACCAGACGATGCCTTCGAAGCCGTCGGAATGGTAAGAACCGTTGAAGTGGATAAATGTTTTGCCCGGTGCCCAGTTCCGGCTGATGAAGTGGGCCATGGTGGCGTCTTTTGCCGCCTGGGCTTTGGGGAAGTTCTCGTTGTTCTCCTCTCCGCCGTGGCCGGCCATCATCTCCATCATGCTTTTGTACCCGGGCAGTTCGATGTCGAAAGGGAAGGGGAGGGGGGCGATGTATTGCCGGGCCGCTTCCGGGAGTTTCTCCAGCCCTTCGAACCCTTCGCGATAGGCCAGGTTGGCGTAGCGGCGGGGGATGTTGGTGGCGACGAACCGAAGGCCGTTCTCCCGTGTTAGTTCCAGCAGGGGTTTATAATCAGTTTTATAGTTCTTCCAGAGGCGGGCTTCCTCCTCGAAGGCCTTGGCGGTGATGGTGCTGTCGAAATACTCTTCGATCAGCATCTGGTTATCCGCTTCGAACATCTCGGCGCCGAGCACGAGCGATTCTCCCTTCTCTTTGTGGAGGTCCCGGGCCAGCTCCAGCTGCAGCCAGTGGGCGACGGGGTTGTTGTGCAGTTCGCCGAAGAAGATGACATCGGCTTCGGACGCGGCGGCCAGCAGTTTTTTGTATTTGACGGTTTTACCCTCTTTGTTGAACAACTGATAGGCGGGCTTGTCCTGTGCCATGGCGGATTGGGCTAGTAAAAACAGTGAAAGCAGAAAGCAGGTGCGGTTCATGAAAAGTAATTTCCCGCGAAAATAACCCTTCCTTACCCTTCCGCCAAGAAACTGCCGGAAAAACGAAGGCCATCGCCGTTTTTCGGGATGGCCTTTTTGCGCCGGGCTTTTTTCTCCGCCTGTTTTTTCTTTTCCTGCAGGCGCTTTTCCGGGTTGGCGGCCAGATGGCTGACGGGCCGGCGTTTTTTGCGGGGCCGCAGCGCTTCGGCGATCAGGCGCTGAAACTTTTTCAGGGCGGCGCTCCGGTTCAATAGCTGCGACCGGCGGTTGCCGGCGCCCACGACGAGCAGCCCTTCCTTGTTGATGCGCCCGCCCAGCGCCTCCCGGACCCGTTGTTTCTCTTCCCCGGACAGCGCCTGCGAGTTGCCGACGTCAAAGAGCAGCTCCACCCTGGTTTCCACCTTGTTGACGTGCTGCCCTCCGCTGCCGGAACTCCGCATGGTGCGGTACTTCAATTCTTTTTCCAATGCTTTGAGGTCCATGTTGATTGCGGTTTAATTTCCGCCTGTCCAACGCAACCGGGGCTGGAATAGTTCAGTCATTATTCTCTGCTTTTCTGAAAACCAAACCCTATCTTTGTTGTTTATTTTCAAAAATTACTGAAAATTCTAAACACAAGCCCTCCCCGTTCAGGAAAACAGAAAAAATATGTACACCAGGCGCGCTATTTTATGGGTTCGGTTAGACCTTCGGCTCCACGACAACGAAGCGCTGCACGAAGCGCTGAATAATGTCGATGAGGTCATTCCCGTTTACGTTTTTGACGAGCGGGCATTCCTGGGGCGGACGCATTACTTTGGCTTCCCGAAAACGGGCAGGCACCGTACCCGGTTCATCATCGAGAGCGTCGAAGCGCTGCGGCAGTCGCTGCGCAAGCTGGGCAGCGACCTCATCGTCCGGGTGGGAAAACCCGAAGAAGAGATTTTCGAGATTGCCAAGAAAGCGCGCACCAGCTGGGTATTCTGCAACCGCGAACGGACCGACGAAGAGGTGAAAGTCCAGGATGCCCTGGAAAAGAACCTCTGGTCGATTGGCCAGGAAATGCGTTATTCCCGCGGCAAACTGCTCTATTATACGTCTGACCTCCCCTTTCCCATTCAGCATACTCCCGATACGTTCACCCAGTTCAGGAAGGAGGTGGAGCGTTATGTGCCGGTGCGCAGCCCGCTGCCCATTCCGGATTCCCTTTCGCCCATCACGGTAGCTTTAGAACCGGGCGCCGTGCCCGGCCTTTCCCAACTGGGCCACGAGGAATTCGAACCCGACCCGAGGAGCGTCATCCCCTTCCGGGGCGGGGAAGAGGAAGGCCTGCGGCGCCTGCATTACTTTTTGTGGGAAAAGGAGCTGGCCGACGAGTTCAAAGAATCGCGGGACGGGCTCATCGGCGGGGATTACAGCACCAAGCTGTCGCCCTGGCTGGCGCAGGGGTGCCTTTCTCCCAAGATGGTGTACTACGAACTGCGCAAATACGAAGAACAATACGGCAGGAACAAGTCGACCTACGAAATCTTTTACTATCTCATGCTCCGGGATTACCACCGGTTCATGGCCAAGAAATACTGCAACCAAATCTTCTTCAAGGCCGGCCCGCAGAACAAAGTCAGCCACCACTGGCGAAACGACCGCCCCCTCCTGCGGCAGTGGATCGGGGGCAGCACCGGCGTGCCCTTCATCGATGCCAACATGCGGGAGATCAGCCATACCGGTTATATGTCCAGCCGCGGCCGCCAGAACGTGTCCAGCTTCCTGGTCAACGACCTCGGCGTGAACTGGCAGATGGGCGCCGAGTATTTCGAATCGGCACTGATCGACTACGACGTTGCCAGCAACTGGGGAAACTGGAACCAGGTGGCGGGCGTCGGCGCCGATTCCCGGGAACCCCGCTATCTGAATATCATCTCCCAGGCCAGGACGTACGACCCTAAAGGAGAATACGTGAAGTTGTGGCTTCCCGAACTGCGGAGCCTGCCTCCGGAAAAAATCCACCAGCCTGACCAGCTCACCTTCTCCGAACAGGAGGAACTTCACCTGCGCATCGGCGATGATTATCCCCGCGCGGTCGTCAGTACGGATAAATGGAGCAGCTGAGCCTGAGGGTAAGTGTGAAAATGTGTAAAAGAACCAAGCCGCCAGCCATTTACCCGTTTACACTATTACAGGTTTGCACCAATAGGCCCAAAATGTCCAGTAGTCTGAAGTATTGCCTAAATATTTTCACACATCTCCCATTTCCACTATATTTCCTCCACTCCGGCCTACGCCAATCTGCCGCCTTCAATTCAGGGATGCCCTCACACACTTCTTGATTGGCGAGATATTGTCGATCAGGATGTTGCCCTGATAAGAGAAAGCGCCGTCCTTGTAATACGCTTCGATCAGGATGTACCGGATGTGTTGTTTGGGCACGAACTGGACCTCGTGTTCTTCCCAGTCTGTGTTTTTGATCAATCCGGTTTTGAACAGGAGCTGGCCCTTCTGGCATTTGGAGGCGCCGCCCCAGATGCGGACGCCCAGCGGCTTGTTGTAACCGGCATAGGTGTTGGAATGGGCCAGTTCGAGCGTGAACGTATAACATTCCTTCGGTTGGAGGGCCAGAGGCAGCCGTTGGCCGATGCTTTCCCAGGTGCCGTCTTCCCGGGTGATCAGCCCGACGTAGGTATCGCCTTCGGAGGCCTCCTGATAGACGCCCCAGGGGCCGGGCATGATGTCGGGGGTGGTCCCCAGTTCGCAGGGGAACCAGCCTGCCGGCACGGTGGCATCCTGGGGCGGGCCTTCGAAAGAGGCATTGTTCAGGTAAACCTGCCCGAGCAGAAAAAGAGGAGTCGTTGTCAGGGAAGCCCAGATAGTTAGCCGTTTCATATCCTAGGTTATGAGTGTGTAGTTTTCCTGATATAACGTATTTAGACGCAATAAATTGAATACAGGTAACCTTTAAAGCCTTACTCCGTAGTATTTGAGTGTATATTTTATAATTTTGCGCTGCAATGGAAAGACTATGGTCGAAGGCAGTGTAAATACGATGCGGCGGACGCGGCCCAATTACCTGTACTCCATCATCAGCGTGGCGCTGGTGTTGTTTGTCCTTGGGTTTTTCGCCATGGCCGTCTTCAATGCCCGCCAGTTGGTGCGCAGCCTGAAGGAAAAGGTGAACCTGATCGTCGAGTTGCACTCCGATGTGCAGCCTTCCGAGATCGAAGGCATCCGGCAATGGATCGGACAGCGCGCCTTCGCCGTCCCGGGCTCCATCGAGTTCACCAGCAAAGAGCAGGCGGCGGAGCTGATGCGGGAGGAATTCGGAGAGGACTTTCTCAAGCTGGACCTTCCCAACCCGCTCTACGATGTTTTTACGTTCAACGTGCGGGCGGATTATCTGGAAGCGGACAGCCTCCGGGACATCCGCGGGCAGCTCGTCGAACAGGCCGGCGTAGCCGATGTGTATTATCAGGAGGGGTTGATCAATGAGATCGCCGGCAACATACGGTCGGTCAGCCTCATAGCGGCGGCAGTGCTGGTGTTCTTCGTTTTTATTTCGGTGGCCCTGATCCACAATACGGTGCGGCTGGCCCTTTATGCCAACCGCTTCCTGATCAAGAACATGGAGCTGGTAGGCGCTTCCTGGGAGTTCATCAGCCATCCGTACATCCGCCTCGGCGCCTGGCACGGGCTGCTCAGCGGGCTGCTGGCCTCCGCCGGCCTGCTGGTGCTCTTCCTGTGGATACAAAGCGATATCCCGGGGCTGCGGAGCCTGGTAGACTGGGCGGGCCTGGCCATGCTGTTCGTCCTGCTGCTGGCCCTGGGAATGGCCATCAACACGCTGAGCACCTATTATGTGGTGCGGAAATATCTGAAAATGAGAGTCGACGATCTGTACTAATACAAACAATAAAATGAGTAAAAGCAGACCACCCAAGAAAAAGGTTGTTGTAACCACCCAGAAAAAAACCAGCCCGACGGCTTCCCGCCGGGGTTCGGCGGCTTCCGAAGCGATCCGCAAGGACGAGCTTCTGTTCGGGCGCCAGAATTACCTCCTGATGGGCGCAGGCGCCCTGCTGATCGGCATCGGGCTGGCCCTGATGGCCGGCGGCGCCATGCCCGGCCCCGAAGTATGGGACGACAACATCATCTACAGCACCCGGCGCACCCTCATCGCCCCGATGGTGATCCTGGCCGGACTGATTGTCGAAATTGTAGCCATTTTCAAAAAAGGATAAATGAGTGACTTATTGCGGGCAGCCATCCTGGGCATAATCCAGGGGCTGACAGAATTCCTTCCGGTGAGCAGCAGCGGGCACCTGGAGCTGGCCAAGTACTTCCTGGGCGATACATCCCTGGCCGAAGAGAGCCTGCTCATGACCGTTACGTTGCATGCCGCTACGGCGTTGAGTACCATCGTGATATTCCGCCGCGATATTGTTGACATCTTCCGGGGGCTTTTCCGGTTCCAATGGAATGAAGAAACCCAGTTTTCTCTGAAGATCATCTTGTCTATGATACCGGCAGCGGCCGTGGGGCTGTTGCTGGATTCCTACCTGGAACAATTGTTCGAGCGGCAAATCCTGCTGGTCGGCTTTATGCTGATCATCACCGGCCTGCTTTTGTTCCTGGCCGACCGGGCCCGGATTACCAATAAAAAGGTAAGCTTCAGCAATGCCCTGGTGATCGGCATCGCGCAGGCCATCGCTATTCTTCCCGGCATTTCCAGGTCGGGCGCCACCATCTCTACCTCCGTCATGCTGGGTATCGACCGGGAACGGGCCGCCCGGTTCTCCTTCCTGATGGTCGTGCCGCTCATACTTGGAAAAATGGCACTGGACATCCTCAGCGGAGAGCTCGCCCATGCCCGGATCGGGTTCGTGCCCCTGGCCGTCGGCTTCACGGCGGCTTTCTTTACCGGCGCCCTGGCCTGCGTCTGGATGATAAAACTGGTCAAAAATAGCAAGTTGGCATATTTTTCTTTATATTGTTTTATTATTGCGGCTATTGCGATTGCAGCCTACGTTCTCGATTATTAAGCTATCTTCCATCCACATCGCCAAACAGAAATGTAATGAATGCAGAAGACAACCCTCTTCCGCGATATGACTTCCTGACGGGAGCTATGCTCCTTGTTGACAAACCGCAGGGATGGACGTCCTTCGACGTCGTCAACAAGATCCGTTACAAACTGAAGCACTTGCTCGGAGTAAAAAAGATCAAAGTGGGGCACGCCGGCACGCTCGACCCCATGGCCACCGGCCTGCTGATCGTCTGTACGGGCAAGTACACCAAAAAACTGGGGGAATACCAGGGGCTGCCCAAAGAATATACCGGCACCATGCGTCTGGGCGCCACCACGCCTTCCTATGACGCCGAAAGCGACGTGGAGGAGTCTTTCCCCACCAGCCATATTTCTCCGCAACTGCTGGAGCAGGCCCGCCGCCGGTTCCTGGGCGATATCGAACAGGTGCCGCCTATGTTCAGCGCCATAAAGGTGGACGGACAGCCGCTCTACAAAAAAGCACGAAAGGGAGAAGTGGTAGAAATCGAACCCCGGCCGGTAACCATCTATGAGTTCGGGTTCACCCGTGTCGAACTGCCCGAGCTGGACTTCCGGGTGCGCTGCAGCAAGGGCACCTACATCCGCTCCCTGGCCCACGATTTCGGCAAGGCCGTCCACAGCGGCGCTTACCTCACGGCGCTCCGGCGCACCCGGATCGGACAATTCCGCATAGAAGACGCCTGGCAGCTGGAAAGCCTGGTGGAATTCCTGGAAGAAGTTCCGGCAGGGGCAAGGAGCAAGTAAGGGCGGGGGGCGCTGGCTGAGCTATTGTAACAGATGGTTTGAGAAACGACGGTTTCAGGGCTGTATGGCTTCATTGCCGGGCGGCTGCGCCCATGCCAATCGCCTCCTGCCTGACCACACCACTGGACAAAATGGTTTTGGACACAGAGAGCACTGAGGCCAATTTCGGAAAAAAACTTTGGAATCGATGAAATACCCCCCGTTTTTCCCCTGCTGTATTTTGCTGCCTTTCTTTTTGCTGTTCACTTCCTGTGCCCGGCAAGCCCCGCCCGGAGAACCCGCAAAAAGCGGCGCCGCCCTCGCCCTGGAAGCCTGGGCCCTGTACCGCTCTTATCCCGACGGGCGCATCTGGCAACGCAACCTCAGCCAGGCCTACGAGCAGCAGCAACTGGCCGTCGGCTTTCGCGGCGGAGACAACCCGGCCTGGGAACCCATGGGGCCGAAAAACTTCGGCGGGCGAACGCTCTGCCTGGCTTTCCACCCCAGCGACCCGAATATCCTCTACGCAGGCTCTGCCGGCGGAGGGTTGTGGAAATCCACTACTGCCGGCGTGGGGCCGCAGGCCTGGGAACGCGTGCCGCTCGGGCATCCGGTGATCGGGGTGAGCAGCATCGCTATTGACCCCTCCAACCCGGACGTGATGTACGTCGGCACAGGCGAGGTCTATAACTACACAATAGCCGCCCCGGGCGTTTACAACCGCCTGACCCGGGGCTCCTACGGCTTCGGCCTGCTTAAGACTACCGACGGCGGTATCAGCTGGGAAAAATCAATCGACTGGAGCTACGAAGAGATGACGGGCGTCTGGGATGTGGTGGTCAACCCGCAGAATCCGCTGACCGTATTCGCCGCTACTACCGAAGGGCTGTTCCGTACCCACAATGCCGGAGACAGCTGGGAGTTGGTTCACGATTTCCCCATGGGCGTGGATATTGAAATACATCCCGTCGACTCCAGCATCATCTACGTATCCCACGGCGGTTACCAAAGCCCCGCCGCCGGCATCTTTAAGTCGGCAGATGGCGGAAACAGCTTTTCCCTGCTGCCGGGCCTGCCCGATGATTTTACCGGCCGCTCGCTCATCTCCATCAGCCCTTCCAATCCCGATATCCTGTATATCTCCATGGCCGAGGCCCTCACGGGCATCGGGCTGTTCCGGTCGGACGACGGCGGGGAAAGCTGGGTGCTGGCCAACCCTTCCAATGTGGCTACCTACCAGGGCTGGTATTCCCACGACGTGGCCATCAAGCCCGACGACCCCAGCCAGCTGATCTGGACGGGCATCGATGCCTTTAAATCTACCGATAGCGGCAATTCCATAACACAAAAGTCGAACTGGTTTGCCTGGGACTTCGGCCAGACGCCGGTCGGCGGGCCGGAAGGGCCGCCCAACTACGTGCACGCCGACATCCACGCCGCTTATTATTCTCCTTTCGACGATAATGCCGTATTCCTGGCTACCGATGGCGGCATCTTTTATTCTGGCGACAACGGAGAGAACTGGGAAGGGCGCAACGGCGGGTACCAAACCCTGCAGTTCTACGCCAGCTTTGCCTGTTCGGCCACCAACCCCGGCCTGGCCATTGGCGGAATGCAGGACAATGCCACTGCAATCTACGTGGGCGACGACGCCTGGGTACGCGTGATCGGCGGCGACGGCATGAGCGCAGCCATCGACCCCGGGGACAACAACATCCTCTATGGCTCCTCGCAGGGGCTCAATATGCTCCGCTCTGACAACGGGGGGCAGAATTTTGTCAGCATCACTTCGTCCGGAAGCTGGCAGAACGAACCCCGAAACTTTAGCGGCCCCTTTATCCTGGACCCGCAATCCCCCAACATCATCTACGCCGGCGCCCAGCGCCTGCACCGTTCTACGGACAGGGGAAATACCTGGAACGCCACCTCCACCAACCAGGTTGACCCCAACCTGGGGAACCCCATTCTCGCCATTGCTGTATCTCCTCTGGACAATGACATCCTGTTTGTCGCTACTTCCCCCTTGCTGGGGCCCGGCGCCGGAGTATTCCGCAGTACCGACTCCGGGCAGTCCTGGCAGGCTGTGGCCGGCCTGCCCGACCGGGTGGCGATGGATATCGTGTTCCATCCCGATGATGACGATATTGCCTTCGTCGCCTTTTCCGGTTTTGGGACGAACCACATCTACAAAACGGAAGACGGCGGCGACAGCTGGGCGCCTTCCGACGCCGGCCTGCCCGATGTGCCCGCCAACGCTATCGCCATCGACCCCGATCAGCCGTCGGATATGTACGCCGGCAACGATCTGGGCGTGTATGCCTCTTTCGATGGAGGGCAAAACTGGGAGCCCTATTCCACAGAAATAGCCGAAGCGGCAATGGCCTACGACCTGGTTGTTTCGCCTTCGGACCGGAAGCTGTGGGTGGCGACCCACGGCCTGGGCGTTTACCGGACGGCCCTGCGGGAACTCGTCGCCAGCCGCGAACCGCCGCAGCCGGGCTTAACGCTCTATCAAAACCATCCCAACCCGGCGCAGGATCAAACGACGATCCCTTTCGAACTGCCTGATGCTGCCGGGGTAATCCTCCAACTGTTGAACAGCCAGGGCCAGGTAGCCGTTACCCTTGCTCAGGGCCACTTTGCTGCGGGCCGGCACCAGGTGGAGGCCCGACTCGGCCACTTGCCGGCCGGCGTGTATGCTTGCGTGCTGGAGGTCCGTTTCTCCGGCAACCGGCAACCGGCCCGGGCAATAAGGGCTTTCGTGAAGCGGTAGACAGCTCTTGCAGTTATAACGTGAGGTTTGAGGTTAAGGCTGAGGCTGAGAGCAAGAGATGGCAGCCACAATCCCGGCATTCCCTGGGAAGTATGCCTCAAGCCTGGCTTGCCTGAGACTCCCAGCCGCCAGGGTTGTCAACCTCAACCTTAACCTCAGCCTCAACCATTTCCCCGATCTCATTTATGGCCCGGATATGACAATACCCCCCTCATCTATCCTTGCTAAATGCCGGAAAACAGGCGGAATGATACCTAAAGTTTGGTACCATCCCCCAAAATTGGGTAGCAGGCCTTAAGGTTTCGGTATTGTTTTTTTTGTCGGCGGACATTAGTTTTGCGTCGGCTTTTATTTAGATTTAATCTAATTTAACGTACGCTTAACATGAAACCGACAACCGCTCTGCACTTGCTGGCTGCGATTTGTATGCTCTTCCTTTTTTCCTGCAATAAAGAAGAGGAAGACAGCCTGGTTATCCCCGACACCTACAGTTTCGACAATGTGAATTACGACGGGCAAACCCAGCGCCTGGCCATGCTTCTGGAAATCAAGAACTACATCACCACCGCCAATACGCCCGGGGTGGCCCTCGATGCGCAGCGCCTCCGGGCCATGTATGCCAACGATGCTGCCGGGGCAGGATGGCAGGGGGCCTACGAAGCCTCCAAACAGCTCAAAGGAAAGACCTTTGAATTCCACCAGGATTTATTTGAGCAGTTGATGGACGCCATTGCTCTGGCCAGCACCTCGGCGGTTGCCGGCGCCCCGGGGCAGGCCGGCGTAGTGGCCAGCGCCGACGGCGCCAAACAATACCTGCTCAATGAGAACGGCGTAGAATATGCCCAGCTGATCGAAAAGGGCCTGATGGGCGCTTGTTTTTACTACCAGGCGACGGCCGTGTATATGGCGGAAGAAAAAATGAATGTGGACAACACAGACGTAACGCCGGGCGAAGGCACCGCTATGGAACACCACTGGGATGAGGCCTTCGGATATTACGGCGTGCCGCGCAGTTTCCCGGCGGACACCGGGCCGGTCTTCTTCTGGGGAGTCTATTCCAACCGCCGCGACCCCCTTCTCGGCGTCAACCAGAAAATGATGGGCGCCTTCCTGAAAGGGCGGGCCGCCATTTCCGCCGGCAAGCTGGAGGTGCGCGACGAGGCCATCGCCGAGGCCCGCGCCAACTGGGAACTCATCTCCGGCGCCACTGCCATCAGCTACCTCAACACCGCCCTGGAAAACTTCGACGATTTTGCCCTCCGCGCTCACGCCCTGTCGGAAGCCATCGCCTTCACTTACGCCCTGCAGTTCAACCCCGAACGCAGCTTTTCGGTGGAAGAGGTCAACCAGGCATTGCGCCTCATCGGCGGAGGATCGGAAGATTTCTTCGAGATGAACCTCTACGAAGTGGAGCGCGCCGAACTGGAGCAGGCCCGTACGCTTTTGTCGGCCGGCCTGGGGCTGGAGGAGGTGATGATGGATTTGTAGCCCCCTCCCGGCCTCCCCCGAGGGGGAGGAGGTTTTTCCAATGCGGAGGGCATGGAAAAAACACACACCACTGGACAAAATGGTTTTGGACACAGAGAGCACTGAGGCCAACACAGAGTACACGGAGTTTTTTCCATTGATAATCAGGTCTCTGTGTGGCTCTGTGCCTTCTCAGCGTACTCTGTGTCCAGAAAAATGTCTAGTAGTGTGGAAAAAACATTTAGTTTTCCTTAAAATCTGTACGGTTAATTGATCTGACACCCAAATACAACATCTATGCTATTATCCAATCGCCAATTTTATCTGCTGGCCCTTCTGCTGGGCATGCTCCTTTTCCCTGCCTGCGATGAAGACAAGGGCGGCAACCCCTGTGAATCGGATTTCGACCAGAAGAACCTGTTCACACATGTTGCCGACAACATCATCATCCCTGGTTATGCCGTATTGAACACGGAACTGTCGAACCTTCAACAGGCTGCCGGAACCCTCACTCAGAACCCAGGCCTGCCTCAGCTGCAGAGCCTGCGCAGCGCTTTCGAAAGCGCCTACATCCAGTGGCAGCAGGTTGCCCAGTTCGAATTCGGCCCGGCGGAGCAGCAGATGCTGCGCTCCCGCTTCAACAACTTCCCCATCGACGAAGCGGAAGTCGAAGCCAGAGTCCAATCCGGAGACTTCAGCCTGGACGATCCCGATGCTTTCGACAAAGGCTTTCCCGCCCTGGACTACCTCCTCTACGGCGTCGCCGAAACCGACGAGATGATCCTCGGCCTGCTGTCCGCCGAACCATCCGGTTACCGGAGTTATCTTCTAGCAATCATAGAAGATATGGAACAACGCGGACAGGCCGTGCTAAAGGGCTGGCAGGACGAAGGCTACCGCGAAGCCTTCATCGAAAATACGGGCACGGCCGCCGGCACTTCCCTCAGCCTGCTGATCAACAACCTGAACGAACACTACGAATTCATAAAGAGGGACAAGATCGGCATTCCCGCCGGCGTCACCACCCTGGGCATCACCTTCCCGGAAAAGGTGGAAGCTTTTCACTCCGGCCTTTCCCTCCGCCTGGCAGAAGAGGCCCTGAAAGCGGCGGAAGGGCTCTACCTGGGCCGCAACGTCCAAAACGGCGCCAACGGCCCGGGCCTGGACGATTACCTGCAGGCCGTGAACGCCACCAAGGAAGGGCAAAACCTCAACAGCCTCGTCGAAGAACAGTTCGGCAAGGCCCTGAGCGCGCTAAGCCAGGTGGAAGCGCCCCTTTCCACAACTATTGAGACGGACAACCCAAGCGTCGTGAACGCCTACAACGAGATCACCCGGCAGATCGTCAACATCAAAACCGATATGCCGTCAGTGCTTTGCGTGGCCATCACGTATGTGGACAACGCGAGCGATTCGGATTAGCGCCTGGCAACAATATGACAATATAGCAATATAACCATGCAGCAATATAGCCATGCATCCAGCGAACCCCTGCCCATCGCTCCCCTCGTCACCTTCCGCATCCTCTTTGGCGGGCTGATGATGGTGGGGGCGGTGCGCTTCATGCTCAGCGGCTGGGTGGAGCGGCTGTATGTAGAACCCCGGTTCTTCTTCAAATTCTACGGGTTTGAATGGGTGGCGCCCCTGGGGCAGGCCGGCATGTATGCGCTGTACGGACTGATCGCCCTCAGCGCCGCTATGGTCATGCTGGGGTTGTTCTACCGGCTGGCGGCGGTGGTTTTCTTTCTCGCCTTCACTTACTCGGAACTGATCGACCTCACCAACTACCTCAACCACTATTACCTCGTCTGCCTGCTGGCCCTGCTGATGACCTTCCTGCCGGCCCACCGGCGCTTCTCCCTGGATGTATGGCGGCGGCCGGCGCTGGCGGTAACGCACGTGCCCGCCTGGGTGATCCACATCCTGATGCTGCAGGTTGGGCTGGTGTACTTTTTTGCGGGTTTTGCTAAGCTCAACCCAGACTGGCTGCTGCGCGCCATGCCGCTGGCCGTCTGGCTGCCGGCGAAAGCGCACTGGCCGTTGCTGGGGCCTTTGTTTGAACAATCCTGGGCCGCCTATGCCTTCAGCTGGGGCGGCGCACTGTACGACCTGACGATACCGTTCTGGCTGTTGTGGCGGCCGAGCCGCCCGTTTGCCTACGCAGCCGTCCTGGTTTTCCACCTGCTGACCAAACTGCTGTTCAACATCGGCCTGTTCCCCTTCATCATGATCTTCAATACGCTGATCTTTTTCCCGCCTGCTTTTCACGAGCGGTGGCTGGGCCGGATCGGGTACCGGGCAGGAGAAGAGCGGGTGGTTTATCAGTTTCCAAAAACCGGCATCCGGGCACTGCGCCCGGCGCTGGCCCTTTATTTCGTTTTTCAGCTGCTGTTCCCCCTGCGCTACCTGCTCTATCCGGGCAATGTGTTGTGGACGGAGCAGGGCTACCGCTTCGCCTGGCGGGTGATGCTGCTGGAAAAGGCAGGGCAGGCCACCTTTTTTGTACACGACCCCGAAACCGGGCATAAGGCCGAAGTAGACAACAGCCAATACCTTACCAGCTACCAGGAAAAACAAATGGCCATACAGCCGGATATGATCCTGCAGTACGCCCATTTCCTGGAAGGCGAATACCGCCGCGCCTACCGCCTCGATTCCGTAAAGGTGACGGTGGATTGCTTCGTCGCCCTCAACGGGCGGGCAAGCCGCCGCTTGATTGACCCCGACGCCGACCTGACGCAACTAATAGATGGCTTCCGCCATAAGTCCTGGATCCTTCCGTATGAAGGCAAGGGTGCCGGCCTTTCCGGGTTAACTACTGCAAACGACACGCAATGAATAAGATACCGTTCTTTAAGGCTATTCATCTTAAGCTCCTTTTCGTTTTTGCCGGCCGGCATTCGTGCCGCGATCATCCTGATCGCAAGGCTGCCTGTTCAATTTTTTTGCGCCTTACGGCACGTTCGATCAGGATGATCGAACAGCGAGCAACGCCATTGACAACGGCAAGATATTTAATTAACAGAGTGCTTGGAATCCGGACTTTGGACGACCTTAATGCAAAGGCGGAAATCAGAAGGAGGAAGCTTACCCGGCCGAGGCACGAGGACGGGGTGGAAAAGCAGGCGTTGTGCGGCCATTTAGAGTATGTTTGGAGGCCACCCTTTGGGCTAAAAAACGTCCCTTTTTTGATGATATTTCGTTGCCTTTTTTGTCCATACCTTCGGGTATGCACTTCAAAAGCCGCCTCATCTCATCAAAAAATTGCC
>JAGFJD010000569.1 GCA_024102975.1 Phaeodactylibacter sp.
TTTGGACACAGAGAGGCACCGAGGTCAACACAGAGCACACGGAGTTTTTTCCATTGATAATCAGGTCTCTGTGTGGCTCTGTGCCTTCTCGGCGTACTCTGTGTCCAGAAAAATGTCTAGTAGTGTGGTCATCGCCTTTATCGCCGGGTGGATACTGGCCATCGCGCCGTCCTTTTCCTATACCGGAGAGAATGCCATTCAGCAAGTTATCCCACCCTTTGGGATACCGGTATTTACCGCCATGTACGGCGCCATCATTTTCGGCGGCCTGATGGGCGCCTTCATAGGCTTTGCCCAGTACCTGGAATTGAGAAAGCACCGCGACAGGGCCTCTTCCTGGATCGGAATGAACGTCTTCGGATGGGCGCTGGGCCTGTTCCTCATCGTCGTGCTCGGCCTGCTGTTCGGCGAACAGTTGAGCGTGTTCCTGCTGACGGGCGTCGTTGGAGGGCTGGTTGCCGCTCTGTGCATTGCGGGGATCACGAGTACGTTTTTCCGGAAGTTGGGAAAAGGTTAGTTCTTTATAGGAAATGTGCTTAAATTTGTGACAAGCGCTGACTATGAGAACTTTAGACCTGGATATTCTAAGAGACGGGCTGCCAGGAATTTCCTCAACCAGAGGAGCCTTTTACAGAGAAGCGGCAATTGTTGGCCTGAAGCGACAAGGATTTGCCTCTGGCGTTGTGATAAAGATCAGTGGTGAATTCCAGGAGGATCTTAAAGTAGAATGGTCCGAAGATATTGAAGCTGTAGATATTAAAAGTTGGCGCGATGAAGTGCAGATCGCCGGTTTCGGCGCCGTCGGGATAGCTCTCTTGTTAATGGTTGAGCTATTGGGTTTCAAAAACTTTGAAGAAAGCGCCATCGGCGCCGGCATTGATTTCTGGATGAGCAAACGAAAATTTCAGGAAGAAGAACCAGCATTTTTTAAGAGGGAAGCCAGATTAGAAATTTCAGGCATCCTAACTGAAAAGGCTGGAAATACCGTTAATATGAGGATTGGTAAAAAGAGAAATCAAATGGCTGCTTCGGATGATTTAAAACTTCCGGGATGGATAGTGATCGTTGAATTTAGTACGCCAAAGTCAAAAATTGCAAAAAAATGAACATAATACGAGCAACTCACCAATTAGCTATGGATATGAGCGCTTTGGCGGAATTATCTAGAGCAAAGGGGTTTCACCTGGATGCTAAAGATTTTTTCATCAAAGCTTACGAGTTGGAAAAAAAGGCTGCTTTAATGACTAGCCATAAAGATGAGGACCCCATTCCACATTTCATCTTGCTGAGAAGTGCCGCTGCGCTTGCCTATAAATCGGGTTTATACAAAGAAAGTGAAAGATTAATTGAGATCTGCCTTTCAGAAAATCCACCTGAATTTATCCAGGAAGATCTAACAGAGATCATTTCCTTAATTCAAAAAGAACAGGCGCCGGGCAAGGAGGAGGCAATTTTTGATTTTCAGATCAAAGGGCTCCTGACTAAAGTCAACGCTGAAGAAAATGAGATAACCATTAAAGACGACACGCAAGAACAAAATTATTCGATCATCGTCCCTAAAAGCCAATTGATGGATATCATCAGGAAATACTGGTTTCAAAAGGTATTAATTGAGGTGCGGCAAACCAGTTACGGGGTAATGGTGCTGGAAAATATTAAGGCAGCTGCATAACTCCCCGCGAACATACCCCCTCTCCCAATCCTTCTATATAAAACAAACAATTACAATTCGGCAATTGGCTAATAGCCCCGATAGCAATCGGGGGCCGTCGGCACGATTTGCCCGAAAGGCTGGACAAATAGCCTGAAGTATGGGTTTTCGCCCAAAAAGTAAACCCAAAAGGCGGGCCCCTGCTAACCGCCAACAGCCAAAGGTCAACTGCTGATAGTTACAACAAACAAAGATCATGAGCACCTCCTACCGCACCAACTGGATCATCAATGACGCAACAGGCATTTTTCTGGGCATCGCCGTCGCGGCGGGCATCCTCACTTTTGAAAGCCAACTGTTAGGCCAGCCGGCCACGGCCGCCGAGAAGGTTGGCAGGCTGGTTGCCGCTCTGTGCATTGCCGGCATTACGAGTACTTTTTTCCGGAAGGCGAAAGGCAAGCCTGCTGTTTAAATTCGAAAAAACAAGGTATTTTGCTATCTGGAATAGCAAAAAATGCATTAAATTGCTATTTCAAATAGCAGTTCAATGATCGAACTCGAAACTTTATATCAACAAAGCCAGGAGGCGGCGGCAATTGTCAGCACTACCTACACCCGTGAACTGCTTCAACGCATCGACTGGAAACACCGATTGATTGCCATTGGAGAATCGCGATATTTACCTCCACCGGGTTCGTGAAGTCCTGAAACTGATAATCGAGGTGGACCTGAACTATTTACCGGATTATACGATCACGGACCATGTCAAGATCAACCGCCTGCTGTATGCCATTGCTTCTTCCGCACCTTTTAAACCCAATATTTCCAAACTGAGCGAACGCATAGCGTTAAACCGAAACCGGCTGACGGAATATATCTACCTCCTCGAACGCGCCCGCCTGCTCAACCTGATGCACAGCCGCCACAAGGGAGTCAGTTCACTGCAAAAACCGGAAAAAATCTATCTGGAAAACACCAACCTCACCTACGCATTGGCGCCAACACAGGTTAATCAAGGCAGCCTCAGGGAAACCTTTTTCCTGAATCAACTTAGCGCACCTCAACTTGGCCG
>JAGFJD010000580.1 GCA_024102975.1 Phaeodactylibacter sp.
TCCCCACGCTCCTTCCCGCCCAAACTGCCGAAGAGCTGGCCGCGGTGAAGGCGCCCATCCAGTTGTTGTTCGACGGCATGCGGGCCGGCGACAGCAGCATGGTCCGCCGGGCCTTCCACCCCGGCGCCCGGCTGCAGACGGCCTTTGTGGGGCGCGACGGCCAGCCCCGCCTCGAAGACGGGCAACTGGGCCAATTCCTCCAATCCGTTGGCACGCCTCACGAGAAAGTGTTCAACGAACAAATCTGGAGCTATGACATCCGCATCGACGGCTTGCTGGCCACGGCCTGGACGGAGTACACCTTCTTCCTCGGCGATGAGCTCAGCCATTGTGGCGTCAACGCTTTTCAGCTGTTCAGGGGCGCGGAGGGCTGGAAGATCAGCCACATTGCCGATACCCGACGCCGCGAAGGGTGCCCCGCCGAAGCGCCGGACGAGGCCGCCCGCATCAACGGCCTGCTCGACGCCTGGCACCGGGCCGCCGCCACCGCCGACGAAGACGCCTTCTTCGGCAGCATGACGGCCGACGGCATCTATCTCGGCACCGACGCTTCCGAACGCTGGCAACGCGACGAACTGCGCGACTGGGCCAAAGCCGCCTTCGAACGCGACACCGCCTGGGCGTTCACGCCCCACAGCCGGCAGCTGTACTTCGCACAAAATGGCCAAATGGCCTGGTTTGAGGAAAAGCTGGATACCTGGATGGGCCCCTGCCGCGGCTCCGGCGTGCTCGCCAAAACACCGGACGGCTGGAAAATCCGCCATTACAACCTGGCCGTGCTGGTGCCGAATGAGAAAATACAGGCGTTCATCGAACTGGTGAAGGGGTAGGAGGAAAGGGTAGCAGTTATAGATCGCATTTGCTATTCCGCCGGCGCGGCCCGCAACCGCTTCCGCGAAAAAAAAATACCGCCGGATCCGGATCCGGCGGCATACATAAATATTTGAAGGAAAACGTGGTGTTCGGACTCGTTGGCAGAGAATCCGGATACCATGCTTACAGCCTTTCGAGCGCAAGCATGATATCGGACAAGGGTACCTTTTCAGGCACTATATTGATGGTCAGATTCTCCGTAATTACGACGGGTTGCCGGGAGAAGTAATACGCGCCTTCATCGCTTTCTGTAATGACGATGAATTCCGCTTTCAACCCTGCCGGCAAACCGCTTCGGCAAATGCGTTCCATGCCATCCTCTCCGGTTTCGTCCATCCTGATCACGGCGTCGATGTTCTGTACGGCGATAAAAGCCGCCGTATTCTTCAGGGAAAAACCGAGCGGGAGGCGCAGGCAGGCCGTGGCGTTGCCCGGGCTGTTATCGACATAGCGGGCGAGCTGTAGCCAGCCCAGCCTGTCTGTCACAACCTCGATGCCTTCTTCCCATTTGCCGCTGCTCTCGTTGAAGAACTCCAGCGCGCGGATGGAGGGCTCTCCGGTATGCAGCTCTGCCCATTCCAGCCCTTTGCCGTCGTAATAGTCGCCGGCGAAGAGCCGCAATTGAGGATTATAACTTGTCGTAGATAGTTGTACGCTGATGCTTCGGCCCTCGGTTATTCTCAGCGGTTGCCCGTTTTGCCGGATGTCCAGGAAAACAATGCCCGCCGATTCCAAAAGGCGTTTATTGGCGGCTGTCGCCGCATTATTCCTGATCAGGCTGCCCTTGCGGTGAATCTCCAGTACGTTTGCCTGAACCATCCCGGTCACCGGACTCCCGTCCTGCGTGGCCAAAACATTGGGTGGAATGACAGCCTGCCCGCTGCCCGAAACCGGTAAAATCTGTCCTTCGGAAGCTTCCCAGCTGTATTGGCGGGGCGTCGTTTGCACGGCTTCGAAGAACCTCGAAATATCGCCGGAAGCAAGCTCTGCCGGTTCGAAAACATCGATGTCCTTCTGACATCCGGACAGCGCAAGCATCATTCCTACTCCGATGGTAATGTAGACTAAGTGCCTTCTCATTCAGTAAAACCTTTGTTCAAACCTCCGGTTTTCTTCCGGCTACTCTTTGTGTTTTAGTTGTACGGTACGGAAAGAGCACAAAGCTCTCTCCAAACTCTTTCCGTTTTGGTACTCTCCCTTTAGATACCCCGAACGGGGCAGGCGTTGCCTGAGGGGTGGTTTTTTTTTGGTTTTTTTGAAAAAAAATTGCGGTTTTAGCGCCGGCGCCGGAACAAACTGGCCAAAAAACTTTATGCTCCCCTTCCTTTTCCTTATCTTATATGTTACTATTGTAAGGTTTTCAGGAATCCGGAGCTTTTCCGGTTTTACCCCGGGCGAAGCCTGGGAGAACCAATCCTGACGCTAACGGCAACCAACAACCAACAACTGACAATCATGGGTATGCTCAACGATCTCAAAAAATTGCTGTTCGGAGCCAAATCTGTAGCGAAGTCTACCGGTAAGAAGGCTGCCGATGCCGGCAAAGAAGCCGGCGAGGAATTCATCGAACGCTCCAAGGAGTTTTACGGCAAGACCAGAGAACGGGTCAGCGATCTGAAAGAAGAATACGGCCCCCGGGCCCGGGAAGCAGCCGACGACGCCCGGCGTTTTGCCGAAGATATTGTCGATGAAGCCTGGAGTAAAGGCCGGGAATTCGGCGACAAGGCCCGCAAAGCGGCCGATGACCTCTTCGAAAAGAATACAACCGAAGATGATCCGGAAAAATATAAATCCAGCATGATAGAAGACGATGAATTATTGTTCGATGATGAGCCGGACAGCCAGGAGCCGCCTCCCCCGAAAGAGGAACCCCCGCAGCACCGCCGGACGGTAGCCGACGACGTGGGCGAAAAGCTGTTCGAGACCGCTGAAAAGGCAGGCAAAAAAGCCCAGGACATTTCTGAAAAAGTGGGCAAAGAAGTGCTCGAAAAGGGCGGCCAGGCCTGGGAGAAGTTCCAGGAAGTATCGGAAAAGGTGGGCAAACGCCTGATGGACACCTCCGAAGAAGTGGGCGGCAAGCTGATGGCCAGGTTCAACGAACTGGTCGAAAAGGCCAACGAAGAAGCCTCCAGGGAATCGGTTGAAGAACTGACCAAAGAAGCGGAAAAGCTCAACGAAGAGCTGGAACGCCGCATCAGGGAAAGGGGCGGGCGCTCCAATGTCGAAAACCTGCAGCGCGATAAGGGCAAAGAACCCCTCGGCGGCTTCGACAGCTTCTTCGACCGCGCCGCCCGGTACGCCGACGGCGACTATCACGACGAAGGGGGCAAAGGCATGCAGATCAAAAAAGACCCGGACTACAAGCCCAAAGAAAAAGAGGGCAAAGTCCGCGGCTTCGAAGACCACGACGGCGACGGCGACGAGATTATCGACGACGCCATCATCGACGACGATAAGTGAGTTGCCGTTGCGGTTTATCCTCCGGCCACGGTTGGACAGGACAAACCGCAACGCCTTTCACCCGTTTCCCGCAGCGCCTGCCTGGCTTCCGCCCGCCCTTCCGTTTTCCATTGTCAGCAAATATATTGCCTCTGGGCAGGTCGGGGGGCAGAGCCATGCGGGTCGGAGCATCCGGCTCAATAAACAGGCTTTGGGGATATACAGGGTCACCCGGTTGGGGGTGCAAGGGGTTTTTCCCGGGCGTTTTGCCCGGAAGAGCCTGGATGACACGCAACTTTCTCAACCGGCAATAGCCATTACACCTTGTCCACAGTCATTTTCCTGAAACAAGAATCAACCTCTCCGCTCCGGCAATTCCGAAGCAGCAGGAACTCAATAGAGGCATACTGCAAATCGGTTTGTTGTGAAAATTACTGCCTGAAGTGAAGGGAGGACGCCCAAGCTGATGGATGAAAAGGCAATTGGAAAGCTGCTTGCTTTTCAGCCGGAAATGAATCTTTCAACTCACATGATAACGGATAACCACCAACCCGGGAATAAAGAGGAACTTATTCTATTCCTCCATCATTACAGGCTGTTTTTAAGGCGGGAAATACTCGCCTCATAGTATGTTGTTTGTGCAGACATTTAAACCCAGTCAGGAATAACGCGGAAAAATCGGCCTTTGATTGAAGGCGGCTGGGTTTTAAACGGGATTGGGATTGGAATTGGGATGCTAAAAACACAAGTCGAACGGGAAATTACAACAATTATCCGAAAAATGCAAGATGGGGTTCGCTGTTTGGGGGTTGATTAATGGTTTCATTGTTATATCGAATATTGTTATATTGCTGTTATATTGCTGTTATATTGTCATATTGTCATATTGTTAGCGCCGTCCACCGCTTTGCCATCCACTGTCCGCCCGCCGTCTATCTCCGCCGTACATCGTCCACCGCTCCTGCCATCCATTCCCCGCTTTTCCCTATCTTGCGGCAATGAACGAATCGAAAAAAGGAGGCTGGCAACTCGTCCGTCAGGAGCCCGGCCCGGACCTGAAGCTCTTCCGGGCCCGGTACGATGAAATGCGGAACCCCCGCAACGGCCGGACCTCAAAAATGATCATCCTGGAAGCGGAGGATTCGGTGAACGTCGTGCCGCTGACGGCAGACGGGAAAATCCTCTTTGTGCGGCAGTACCGGTTTGGCATTGGTGACCATACGCTGGAACTGCCGGGAGGCATCGTCGATCCGGGAGAGGGCCACCGGCAGGCAGCAGAACGGGAACTGCGCGAGGAGACGGGCTACGCCGGCGGGCAGTGGGCATACCTGGGCAGGATCGCCTCCAATCCGGTGTTTATGGACAATTACATCCATCACTGGGTCGCCCGGGGAGTGGAAGCTACGGCGGCCCAGCAACTGGATGAGGGCGAAGCGGTGGAGGTGGTCCCGCTCGCGGAGGAAGAAGCGCGCCGCCGGCTGCTCCAGGGGGAAATCCAGCACCCTCACGCCGTCAATGCTCTTTTGTTGTTCTTCTATAAAAAGTAATTGCCTATGGCCTTGAATGCAGAAAAAATAAAGGGTATTGCCTTCGATGCATACGGCACCCTTTTCAATATCGCCTCTATTGATTTCCTGCTGGAGCAAATCTTCGACGACCGGGCGCGGCAGATCGCCGCTCAATGGCGGCGCAAACAGCTGGAGTATACCTGGCTGCGCACCCTGATGGGGCAGTATAAGGATTTTTACGAGCTGACCCGGGATGCCCTGTACTATGCCCTGGAGGCCACCAATACCAGTGCGGACGAGGCCCAGGTCCGGGAACTGATGCAGCAGTACTATCACCTGGATGTTTATCCCGAGGTCAGGAACGCCCTGGCCCGGCTCCGGGGAACATACCGCCTGGCCATCCTTTCCAACGCCAACCCCAGCCTGCTGGAAAGGGCCGTTGCCTATAACGGCCTGGATGAATGGCTGGACGAGATTATCAGCGCCGACCAGATCCGCCAGTACAAGCCCGTGCCGGGCATTTACCAACTGGCGGAAAAAGGGTTGGGCCTTCCTGCCGAAAACCTGCTCTTCGCCTCGTCCAATACCTGGGATGTAGCCGGCGCCACGGCTTACGGCCTGCAAACAGCCTGGGTGCAACGGAGGCACAGCGTCATGGAACGGCTGGACGTTGAACCGGCAGCCACGGCGGCCAACCTGGAGGAACTGGCAGATATGTTGCTAACTTAATCCAAGAGAATGAAACTGTCAGACCTCCCCAATCCGTTCAACCGCAACCAGCGCGAGTCCAGCGAGAACGACCTGGGTTTTGGCACGAGCATGACCACGTCCGGCCAGCGCCTTATCAACCGCGACGGTTCCTTCAATATTCTCCGGCGGGGGATGGTGGCCTGGCGCCCTTATCAGAGCCTGGTGGAAATGCCCTGGACTCATTTCCTGGTCGTCGTCGCGGTGTTTTATGTCGTGATCAATGCTGTTTTTGCCACCGCCTTTGTGCTCATCGGCGTGGAAGCCCTCACTGGCGTGCAGGACAGCAATTCGGTGGCGGACGACTTCGTCTCGGCCTTTTTCTTCAGCACCCAGACGTTCACCACTGTCGGCTACGGCGCCATCAGCCCGGCCAGCCCGGCAGCCAATATCGTGGCGGCCTTCGACGCGCTGGTGGGCCTGCTGTCCTTCGCCCTGGCCACCGGCCTGCTCTTCGCCCGGTTTTCCCAGCCGAAAGCAAGCATCCTCTTCAGCGACAAGGCGGTCATCCGGCCCTATAAGGAGACCCCTTACAACAGCTTCCAGTTCCAGATCGTCAACCGGCGCAACAACCGCCTGATCAATCTGCAGGCCAAGGTGTCCCTCTCCTGGGTCGAAAACCTCAACGGAGGAAAGGTGCGCCGCTTTGCCTTCCTGGAACTGGAGCGGTCGCAGGTCTTCCTCTTTCCGCTCAACTGGGTGATCGTCCACATCATCGATAAGGACAGCCCCCTGTGGAGTAAGACGGAGGACGAAATCCGGGATATGGAACCGGAATTTATCGTTCTCATCCAGGCCTATGACGAAACCTTCGCCCAGGACGTGCATGCCAACCGGTCCTACACCTGTGAGGAAATTTTCTGGAACCGCCGCTTCGAGCGGATGTACTTCCCCGGCAAAAACGGGCAAACGGTGCTGGAACTGGAACGGGTACACCACATCGTGCCGCTGGAGGAGGAAGAATAGTGTGTAAATGTGTAAATGTGCTATGCCAGGAGCCGGATACGCCGGGACACTTACACATTTACACGCATACACATTTACACATTAAACCTTCCGCCCCCGGCCTAGTCCAACCAACAAACCCACACAAATTGCAGACGACATTGGCAGCAATTTCAGACGATCAGATACTGGCGCTACTGGAGAAACCGCGGACTTACGAACGGGGCTTCCGCCTGCTGATGGAGAAGTACCAGGAACGGCTCTACTGGCACATCCGGCGGCTGGTTAAGGGGCATGAAGACGCCAATGACGTCATCCAGAATTGCTTTTTAAAAGTGTACAGGAATATCCACAACTTTGAGCGGAAATCGAAGCTTTACACCTGGCTTTACCGCATTGCGACCAACGAGGCCATCACTTTTCTGAAGAAGGAACAGCGCCGCAGCGCCGCCTCCATCGACGAAGAGGAAAGCCAGTGGGCGAATCGCCTGGAGGCCGGTGCATATTTCGACGGAGAAGAGGCGCACGCCCGCCTGTTGCGCGCCCTGGCGTCGTTGCCGGACAAGCAACGCCTCGTGTTTGACATGCGGTATTTTGAAGAGCTGAGTTACCGCGACATTTCTGAGGTGCTGAACACTTCAGAGGGGGCCCTCAAGGCTTCTTATCACCATGCAGTGAAAAAGATCGAAGCATTTTTTAAAGCAGAATTATGAACGAAAAGGATAATATCCGGAAAGAACTGGAAGGCTTGTCTCCATCGCTTTTAAAAATGAAGGAGCAGGGCAGCAGGCCCTTCCGGGTGCCGGAAGGGTACTTCGAGGGCCTCCCCGACGAGGTGCTCCGGCGCGCCCGGGCCGAAGAGGGGTTGATAAAGGATCATCCGCCCGCCACAGCGGATGGCCCCGGCCTGCTGGCCTGGCTGCAGGGATGGTTCACCCCCCGCCGGGCTGTGGCCCTGGCCACGGTGTCGTTGCTGATCGCCGCCGGCATTTTCCTGTTTTGGCCGCAGCCCCTTCAGCCCGGCCCGGAGGAGGCGCTCGCCGGCATCAGCGGGGAGGAGGCCAAAGCTTATGTATCCGACAATATCGGCGAGTTCGGGCTGGACCTGCTGTTGGAGGCTGCGGTCGTTTCGGCGGACGAGGTCCCGGAGATGGAAGTCCTGCCGGATATCGGCCAGGAAGATATCGACCAATATCTGGATGAGGTGATCGAGGAGATGAGCCTCGATGAACTGGAAGAACTGTTATAAACAATACTGAAAAATGCGGAGCGTGGAAATGGCCGGCCCCGGGAAAAGGACGGCTTTTCCGGGCAGGTTTTCCGCAGGCATTTTTGATTCTCTATCACAAAAAATATCAGAAGGATGAACAAAAAATATTGGCTGGTACTGATGCTGCTCGGCTTTTTTGTGTTGCCGGGCAGGGGGCAGATTTTTGACGACGAACCCATGGACAGCGAAGCCCGCAGCAAAATTCAGGCTGCCCGCGTCGCTTATATCACTCAGCGCCTGGGCCTGACGCCCGAAGAGTCTCAGCGCTTCTGGGCGTTACACAATGAATTCGAAGCAGAACGGGACAAGATACGCGGGAAGTACAAGCCCGCCCGCCCGGTGGAAAGCATGTCCGACCAGGAAGCCGAGGCCTTTATCTCCCGCCGCTTCGATATGGAAGCAGAACTCCTCAGCCTCAAACGCGATTATTTCCAGCGGTTCAAAAAGGCCGTTTCCCCGCAAAAGATCGCTCTGTTCAACAAAGCCGACCGGGAATTCCGCCTGGAATTGCTGAAAAGGGTACAGGAACGGCGGCAGAATGCCCGCCCGAACCGGCGCCCGGGAGGGAATTTCCGGGATTGAAGGCAGGGCCCGGACGCGCCACTTTTAAGTGGTGCGTTAATAGGCGTACTCGATTTACCCTGTGAAATACCAGGCGAAACCGTATGGATAGGACCTTTTTGCAATCCCGTCTTCAACCCATGTCCTCCCTATCGCAATTCAGCAATTCATTAACTCAGCCCATATACTTAACCGCCTCGATTTAATACTTTTGCACTGTATTTCGGCGCCCGGCAGGCGCCGATCCTTTTCTGAGAAAAGTACGAAGGAAAAAAACAGGAATCTGGACAAAATAGCCAAAGCTCACGTTGCGCTGTTCCTGGTGGCACTCATTTACGGCGCCAATTACACGATCGCCAAAGTGGTCATGGACGGCGGTTATCTTTCCCCTCTGGCCTTCATCCTGTTGCGGGTCAGTACGGCAGTAGTGCTCTTCTGGCTTTTCCATCAGGCGCTGGTGCGCGAGCCGGTCGCCCGTGCCGACCTGGGCCGCCTGGCGCTCTGCGGCCTGTTCGGGGTAGCCCTCAACCAGATGTTCTTCTTCACCGGACTGAACCGGACCACGCCCATCAACGCTTCCCTGATCATGACTACCACGCCGGTGCTGGTGCTGGTTGCCTCCGCTCTTTTGCTGGGAGAACGGATCACCGGCAGGAAGGTCATGGGCATCGTCCTGGGGGCGGCGGGCGCCATATTGCTCATCGCTTACGGAGAGCGGGTATCCTTCGGGCACGAGGGTTTCACAGGAGACTTGCTGGTGTTCCTGAACGCCGGTTTTTTTGGCGTTTACCTGGTCCTGGTCAAAAAACTGATGGTGAAATACCATCCGGTGACGGTGGTGAAATGGGCCTTCACCTTCGGTATTTTGTTTGTTGTCCCATTCGGCGCTCCGGGCCTGCTCGATGTAGAATGGGGCCGGTTCACACCCGGTATATGGCTGGCGGTATTTTATGTGCTAATATGCACAACCTTCCTGGCCTACCTGTTCAACGCTTACGCCCTTTCCATCGTTAATGCCTCTGTTGTCAGCATTTATATCTACCTGCAACCCTTACTGGCCACGCTGATCGCCCTGGCTTTTGCCCAGGACCGCCTCACCGGGATAAAAATCCTGGCGGCAACGCTTATTTTCACCGGGGTTTATCTCGTCAGTGGGATGAAGCGGCGGCGGCAGGGGTGAGGACAGGGAGGGCAACAGGCACTTCGGGCTGGCACAGATTGTTATTTCTGCTCTTCCTATACTGGCCTGGCTGGTTATTGCAGGGCAAAAACCAAGCGTGCATCCGGATTAATACTGCGGTTTTTTCAGCGGATTGCCCCAGCTAAACCAGCTTTTTCGTAAATTTATATCCAACAAATTTCAAAATCCTATCACTGAAATGGGGGACAACCGGGCGGTCGGAGAAGAAAACCGGGAAGCTGGCACTCCTTATGAACAGGAGAAGCGCCTTCGGGAGAGCATTCTTTCTACCGTGCCCGACTATATTCACGTCTATAACCTCCGGGCCCGTAGTTTCTCCTATTATAATTCCGGGCCTTGCTTTTTCGGCCACGACCTGGTCAATGCTCCTGACCCGGTGGAGCTGGTCATCCACCACATGCATCCGGAGGACAGGGAAAAGAGAGGGCGTTCCTACCTCCAGGAAATCGGCAAAAATACCGGCGATGAAGTGCTGGACCTGCAGTTTCGCATCCGCCGGAAAGATGGCCGCTGGGCCTGGGCGCTGACGCGGGCCAGGCCGTTTCGCTTCAGCCCGGACGGCGAACTGGAGGAAATCATTGCCATAACTCAGGACATCACCGAGCAGAAGGAACAGGAAGCCGCCTTTCAGCAGAGCCGGCAATTGCTCAGCATGGCCGTTGAAGGAGCCAAGCTGGGTATCTGGGAGTGGGATATCGAGCAGCGGCTCCTCACCTACAGCAACCGCTTCCTGGAACAACTCGGCTACGACCCCTCCCGGTTCAGCAACCGATATGCCGAGTTTGAAAAGCTCTTCCACCCCGATGATATCCCCCGCCTGGCCAAAGAGTTCCAGGAACAGGCCAGCAAAGGCGACACCTTCGAACTGGACTACCGCCTGCTGGCCAGTTGCGGGCGCTACCACTGGATTTATGACCGGGGCCGGGCCGTCCAGCGAAATGAAGAGGGCAAAGTGACCAGGGCCGTCGGCATCTCGATAGACATCACCCAGCGAAAAGAAACCGAGATCGCGCTGAAAGAAAGCGAAGCCGTGCAGAAGGCCATACTTAATGCCCTTCCCGACCTCAAGTTCCGCATCAGCGCTGATGGTGTTTTCCTGGATTATTTCGCCTCTCCGGGCGAGAACGCCATGCTGTTCGCGCCGCCCCGGCAGTTCCTGGGCAAGCCGGTCCGGGAAGTGTTGCCGGAGTATCTCTGCAAGGCCACGATGAAAAACCTCCAACTGGCCATTGAGAAGGCCACTCCGCAGGCCTTTGAGTACCCTCTGGTGGTCAAAGGAGAAATATGCTACTTTGAAGCCCGCATCAGCGCGGTCAACGATAAAGAGGCCATTGCGGTCGTCCGTGACATCTCGGCCCTGAAACGGGCCCAGCAGGAATTAAAAAGCAAAATACGCGAGCTGGACAAAAACAACCAGAAGCTCCAACTGTATGTAGATTCCAACCTCCAACTGGAAAATTTTGCCCACACCGTTTCTCATGATTTGCGCGAACCCGTACGGACTATTAATAGCTTCGCCCAACTGCTGCAAAAAAAATACCACGGGCAACTGGATGAAGACGCCAACACCTTCCTCGATTTTATTGCCGGCAGCGCTGCCAACATGAATACCCTGATCGAGGACCTCCTGGAGTATTCCCGCATCAATAACAGCCAGCACGAAATCGAAGAAATCCCGGTCGAACAACTGCTGCAGGCAGTGGCCAACGCCCTGAGCGGGCTAATTGCCGAACGGGAGGCCACCATCCTCATCTGTTCGCCTCTGCCGGCCATCCGGGGCAACTGGACCAAGATCAACCAGCTTTTCCAGAACCTGATCTCCAACGCGATCAAGTTCGGCTGGGAAAGCACTCCCCCTGTAGTCGAAATCTTCTCCCACGAAGACAAGGATCACTGGATATTCGCCATTCGGGACAACGGTATCGGCATCGAGCCGGAATACCAGCCGCAGATATTCCTCCTGTTCCGGCGCCTGCACAGCAAAAGGTACTACCCCGGCTCCGGTATAGGCCTGTCCCTCTGCAAACGGGTGGTCGAACAGCATGGCGGAAAAATCTGGGTAGAATCTCAGCCCGGCCAGGGCTCCACTTTTTATTTTAACCTCCCTAAATAACGACTATGGAAGAAAAAATCCGCGCTTACCTCCGGCATCTGGAGGCCGGCGATTATTTACAGTTGATCAGCCTGTTCTCAGAAGAGGCCATTGTTCACTCCCCTCTTTATGGACGGCGCCCCGCCCGGGCATTTTACCGGGAACTCCTTGCCGACACCGCCTCCTCCCGTTTACAGCTGCGCACCATCTACCACCAGCCCGGCGGCCGGCGGGCCGCTGCCCATTTCACCTACGAATGGGCGCTGGCCGGCGGCCAACGGGCCGCCTTCGACTGTGTCGACCTTTTCGAATGGGATGAGCAGCAACACTTCACCGAGCTCAGGATCATCTACGACGCCAGCCAAACCCGCCCCGCCCTGGAAAGCCAGCGCAACAAACGGGGGTGAAGTGGTGTTCGGTGTTTGATGTTCGGTGTTTGGTGTTTTTACCCGCCTCCGTGGGCCGAAGCCACTTTGGCGGGCGAAGGCCCGGCCGAGGCACGAGGACGGGCGATGTTCGATGTTCGGTGGCGGGTCAAATCCGTTAAGCATAAAGATTTTATGGCTTTACTCGAATTCACGGAAAAAGGGATTTACTGCCCGGCGGCCGATGTTTACATCGACCCCTGGAAGCCCGTTGAGCGGGCGCTTATTACCCACGGCCATGCCGACCACTCCCGATGGGGGCACAAAAAGTACCTGTGCACGGAATCGGCCAAGCCTGTTATCCGCTATCGCCTGGGCGACGTGCAGATTCAAACGGTTTCCTTCGGGGAAAAGCTCTCTCACAACGGCGTCAGTTTCTCCTTTCATCCGGCGGGCCACATCCTCGGTTCCGCCCAGATCCGCGTCGAACACCAGGGGGAAGTGTGGGTGGTTTCCGGGGATTACAAGCTGGAGGACGACGGCCTGTCCGAGCCTTTCGAACCGGTAAAATGCCACACCTTCATCACAGAATCCACCTTCGGCCTGCCGGTATACCGGTGGAAGGAACAGAATAAAGTCTTCGACGAGATCAATGCCTGGTGGCGGAAAAATAAGGCGGACCGCAAAGTGAGCCTGATTACCGCTTATGCCCTCGGCAAAGCCCAGCGCCTGATGCGGGGCCTGGATGAAAGCATTGGCCCCATCTTCACCCACGGCGCCATAGAGAATACCAACCAGGTGATGCGCCGGCAGGGCGTCCGGTTGCCTAAAGCCAGAAAAGTGTCCGCCAAATTCAAAAAGGAAGAGTATGTCGGAGGCATGGTCATCGCTCCCCCCTCCGCGCTCAGTGCGCCCTGGTTGCGCAAATTCAAACCCCTCTCCGTCGGCATCGCCTCCGGATGGATGGCCCTGCGCGGCACCCGCCGCCGCCGCGCCGTTGACCGCGGCTTCGTCCTCTCCGACCACGCTGACTGGAACGGCCTCAATGAGGCCATCACCGCTACCGGCGCGCAGCGCGTCATCGTTACCCACGGCTATACCGGCATCTTCACCCGCTGGCTGCGGGAAGAGCGGGGCCTGGAAGCTTACGAAGCACAAACGGAGTTCGAAGGGGAACTGGCGGAGATGGATGAGACGGGGGCGGAATCGGAGTAGCGTGTTGGCAAAGTACTGAACCATGAGACAATTCGCTAATTTATATACCCAACTCGACCAGACCACCAGGACCAACGCCAAGGTCGAAGCCCTGGCCCGGTACTTCGGGGCCGCAGATGCAGACGACCGGCTGTGGACGGTGGCCATCCTGTCGCACCGCCGCCCGAAGCGGACGGTGAACAGCACTTTGCTGCGGGCCTGGGCCGCCGAGCTGGCCGGCATTCCGCTGTGGCTGTTCGAAGAATCTTACCACGTGGTAGGCGACCTCAGCGAGGCCATCGCGCTCACCCTTCCCCGGCAGGAATCTGAAAACAAGCGCACCCTGACCTACTGGATCGAGTACATCAAAAGCCTCGGCAAACTGGAAGAGGAGGAAAAGAAACTGCGGATCACTGCCGCCTGGAAGAGCATGGACTACACCGAGCGCCTCGTCTTCAACAAGCTGATTATGGGGGGCTTCCGGATCGGCGTTTCACAGAAACTCATGGTGCGGGCGCTGTCCTTATATACCGGAATAGACGAAAACACCCTGGCCCACCGCATCATGGGCAACTGGGACCCCGCCGAAACGTCTTTCGAGAACCTCATCCTCACCAAAGATCCGCTGGAAGACATTTCCAAGCCCTACCCTTTCTATCTGGCCTACGCCCTGGAGGAAGAGCCCGAAGCGCTGGGCGCGCCTGCCGAATGGCTCGCCGAACACAAGTGGGACGGTATCCGGGGCCAGCTCATCGTTCGCAGGGACGAGCTGTTCGTCTGGTCCCGGGGAGAGGAGCTGGTGACCGACAAATTCCCGGAGTACCACTCCCTGGCCGAACGGCTGCCCAACGGCACCGTCATCGACGGCGAAATCCTTCCCTTCAAAGATGGGCGGCCGCTCTCCTTTAACGACCTGCAAACCCGCATCGGCCGCAAGAACGTCACCAAAAACATCCTCAAAAAGGCACCGGTGGTGATGATGGCCTACGACCTGCTGGAATGGCAAGGGGAGGATATCCGCCACTATCCGCTCCACCAACGGCGCCGCCTTCTGGAGGAGATGCTGAAGGCCCACGAGGCGGATGGCATTCTGATCCTTTCGGAAACCGTTCCCTTCGAAGCCTGGGAAACCCTGGCGCAGGAGCGCGAAAACGCCCGCGAACACCACAGCGAAGGGCTGATGCTGAAACGAAGGGACTCCCAATATAAAGCGGGCCGAAAAAAGGGGGATTGGTGGAAATGGAAAGTCGACCCCTTGTCCATCGACGCCGTGATGATCTACGCCCAGCGCGGCCATGGCCGCCGCGCCAACCTGTTTACCGACTTCACCTTCGCTGTTTGGGACGGCGACGCTCTGGTGCCCTTCGCCAAAGCCTACTCCGGCCTGACCGACAAGGAGTTCCGCGAAATCACCGCCTGGGTGCGCCGCAATACCCGGGAGCGCTTCGGCCCGGTACACAGCGTGGAGCCTGCCTACGTCTTCGAGATCGCCTTTGAAGGCATCCGCGCTTCCAGCCGCCACAAATCGGGCGTAGCCCTGCGCTTCCCGCGCATCAGCCGCTGGCGGAAGGATAAGCCGATACGGGAGGCGGGTACGCTGGAGGAGTTGAAGGATATGCTTGGGGGAAGGAAGGGTGTGTAAAAGTGTGAGCGTGTAAATGTCCTGCGCCTACTTACACGCTTACACATATTCTCTCAAATATTATCATGCCCCGAGATGTACAGCGGTGGCACCGTCAGCCGGGCGGCCTCCTCTTCCGAAAACCCATGAACCGGGCCTCGAAGCCGCCTACGAACTGATGGAGAAGGCCCATGCGGTTGTGCTTCAGCAACTGTGGGCAGAACGAATCCCGCTCGTCGAACCAGAAAATGGCGGAGTGGTAGCCGTAGCGGGCGAGAATGGCTTCCAGCAGGTCCTGCAGGCGGCCCTCATAGCCCGGCTCTGCAAAAAAGCCTTCGAAAGTGAGAAAACGAAACGCCCGGGGGTTAAATATGCGGCTGACCAGGGGTAAATGGGGAATAACCGGCAGCAACAGCACGACAAAACCCGGCAACTTCTCTATCGACCAGTGGGCCTGATGAGCCTGGGCGCCGGCGACAATACGGCCCTGCTCTTCCAGGACGAAATAACCGGTGCCGATGCCCAGGTTGTCCGTCATCCAGAAAGCATGGCCGGCATAGCGGGCTTCCAGTTGCGGCAGGAAGGCAGCAGTTCCTAAAACTCTATACGGTAAGTAAGAATGGGAATAATACCCAACTGGTACTTTTCCACCACCCGGTTTTGCTGCGCATCATAATAACTAAAAGCCGCGTTTTGCGCATTGGTCGCGTTCTGGACGTCCAGTGACAGGGTAGCATTAAACTTCTCGCGGTTCCATTTTCGGTAGAAGCGCAGGTCGGTGCGGAAGAAGGCCGGCTGTTGCTGAGAAAACGCCGCTTCGGAGAGGAATACCGTTTTCCCGGCTGCGGAAGAAGCCGGCACGTCGATCGGCGTTTCCCGGAAGCCCCCCCGGTAAACCAGGCGGAAGTTGGCGCCCCAGCCCACCAGGCGGCCCTCTTTCTTCTGCTTCGCCCATTCCTTGCCGAGGGTGGCGTTGAAAATGTAGTTGCCGTTGAAGCGGGTGTCCCGCTCGATGCCGTCGCTGCCTTTGTATGTCGACTCGTAGAGGGTGCCGTTGACGAGGTAAAAGAAGCCCCGGGTAAACAGGCGCTGCCAGGTAATTTCCAGCCCGTAATTCGCGCCCGTGCCCTCGTTGGCCAGGTCTTCTG
Organism: Phaeodactylibacter sp.; assembly: GCA_024102975.1. Lineage (GTDB taxonomy): Bacteria > Bacteroidota > Bacteroidia > Chitinophagales > Saprospiraceae > JACJXW01. Next base: position 15,965 of record JAGFJD010000580.1, read on the forward strand.
CAACAATACCTTCCGTCAGGTTCAACGCAGAAAAGGAGTTGCGCTCGCTAGCCGCCACGGGAACGTTGAAGAGGTTCTGATAGAAAAGCTCGGCCTGCAGGGATGTGGCTTCCTTCAATTCCCGGCGGTAACTCAGGGCTACGTGGTGCGCCCGGGTAAAACCCAACCCCCGCCCCCCCTCCTCCCGGGAAAAATACAGCTGCGGGGGCTGCTGCTGGCTGTGCAGGCCGTAGGCCAGGCTGAGGCGCTGCCGGGCACCCGGGTGCCATTCCACAGAAAGGCGGGGTTCCAGGGCCGGGCTGCCGGCCAGGCTGAAATGCATGACGTGCAGGCCGGCGTTCAACCGGATGGCAGGAGAGAGCAGCCCGCTCCAGAAAGCATAGGGTTGCAACAAAAACCCGCCGGCATCGCCCAGCGCCAGCGTATCTGTCCTGTCGCCCACCGATAAGAGCGCGTATTCCTGCCGGGTAAGCTGGATGCCCAACCGCAGGACACCCGCCTGCCGGAGCTTGTGGCTCACCCAGCTGTGCAGGGCGTACTTCGCCTGGGTTTGCTCGTCCTCTTCGAGAAAGATAGGGGAGTAACTGCCGTCCAGGCGCTCGCCGGTGCGGGTGCTGTTGACAGCGGAAACCGCCGCTACGGTATGCCAGAACGTACGGCCTCCCAAAGGTTGTGCCCAACTCCCCCCCAGGGCCCCCATTTTCGAACGGAAGGTGATATCGAAGCCGTCTTTTTCGAACTCCCAGAGGCTGGAATCCCGCTCCGCTTCAAAAAGGTTTTCACTCAACCCACCCAGCCCAAAAAGGGTGAGCCTGCCGCCATTCCTGGTTGGAAAGGCGAGGTTGAAGGACAAGTCCTGAAAGCTGATCTGCTCGTCTCCGAAATCCACGCCCAGGCTGGTGATCAGCCCCACCGTGCTGTAGCGGTAATTGGCCAGGTAAGAAGCGCCGCTTTTCCGGGAAATGGGCCCTTCGGCGGCCACGTCCATGCCGATCAGGCCGGCCTGGAATACCTGCTCGTGGCGTTCGTTATTGCCGGGCCGCAGCCGCATGTCGAGCACACCACTCAGGGCATTGCCGTAGTTGGCCGGGAAGGCGCCGGTGTAAAAATGAGAGGTGGCCAGCATCTGGGCGCTGAGGATGTTGACCCCGCCGCCGTTCTGCGTGACGCGGTCGCTGAAGGTGCCGGCGTTGGGTGTGTGGTTGGGATTGACGATATCCACGCCTTCCAGGCGCCAGATCAGGCTGTTGGGCGAGTTGCCGCGGACGACCAGCCCGTTGGCCTGGTCGTTGTCGTTTACCACCCCGGCGAAGGCCGAAGCCAGGCGCGCCGGGTCGAAGAAAGTAGCCGGGAAGCGGCGGGTCTCCTCCACGGTGATGGCCTGTGCGCTTAGAGGGTGCGGGGCCCGGAACTCGCTGCGGGAGGCCTTCACTTCCACGGCTTCCAGCCCCAGGGGGCTTTCCTGAAGTTCAATATTCAAAATGACTTCCTTTCCCGATTCCACCAGCACTTCGGCGAGCAGCAGTTCTTCATAGCCTACATGGCGCACCTTCATCTGATACCTGCCTGCCGGCACTTCTTCCAGCCGGTACCGGCCGCTGGTGTCCGTTACGGCGCCCCGCTCCTGCCCGGCCAGGGCTACCGTCGCCCCCGCCAGCGGCTGCCGGCTGTCGGCGTCGGTGATGATGCCCCGGATGGTCTGAGTAGGGAGTTGCGCCAGGGCCAATAAAGGAAGGAAGGATAGAAAAACCAGTGTATGGAGTAGCTTCATGGATGCTTCTTTTCCGGATTGAGTGGGGCAAAGGTAAGGAGGAGATGGGAAATGTAGGGTGGCATGTGATGGGAATGGATGCACCATCTGCGGCCTTCGCTTAGACAGGTATGAAGTAGTCGGACACAATTAAATCCACTATAGGCTTTTAAATATTTGGCCTGCGGCGCAAAAACTTGATAGATTACGCACCAGATAAATCTGGTACGTCCTTTACAGCCCCAGCACCTTCCGGTTCTGCTCCTCATCGGCCTCTCCTCCGGCAAAGTCGTCGAAAGCCTTTTCTGTCACTTCAATAATGTGATCCCGGATGAAGACGGCCCCTTCGCGGGCGCCCTGCTCCGGGCTTTTGATGCAACACTCCCATTCCAGGACGGCCCAGCTTTCGTAGTCGTATTCGGAGAGTTTGCTGAAGATGGCGCTGAAGTCCACCTGTCCGTCCCCGAGGGAGCGGAAGCGGCCGGCGCGTTTGAGCCAGGGCCGGAAGCCGCCGTAAACGCCCTGCTTGCCGGTCGGGTTGAACTCGGCGTCTTTCACGTGGAAAGCCTTGATGCGTTCGTGGTAGAAGTCGATGAACTGGATGTAGTCGAGGCACTGGAGGACGAAGTGGCTGGGGTCGTAGTTGATGCAGGCGCGGGGATGGCCGTCCAGCGCTTCCAGGAACTGTTCGAAGGAATCGCCGTCGTGGATATCCTCGCCGGGATGGAGTTCGTAGCAGGCGTCGACCCCCTGCTCTCCAAAAATGTCGAGGATGGGGCGCCAGCGGGCGGCCAGTTCGCCGAAGCCCATGTCCACCAGGCCGGCCGGCCGCTGGGGCCAGGGATACATAAAGGGCCAGAGCAGGGCGCCGGAGAAGGTCACGTGGGCGTCCAGGCCCAGGTTGCGGCTGGCCCGGGCGGCCCATTTCAGCTGCTGGACGGCCCATTCGGTGCGGGCTTTGGGGTTGCCGTGGCAGGCCTCGGGGGCGAAGCCGTCGAACAGGTGGTCGTAAGCCGGATGGACGGCCACGAGCTGCCCCTGCAGGTGAGTAGACAGCTCGGTGATCTCCAGGCCGTGCTCCGCCACTCTGCCTTTCAGCTCGTCGCAGTATGTTTTGCTTTCGGCGGCTTTCTGCAGGTCGATCAGGCGGCCTTCCCAGGTGGGAATCTGAACGCCTTTGTACCCCAGGCCGGCAGCCCAGCGGCAGATGTTGTCCAGAGAATCGAATGGCGCTTTGTCGCCCATAAACTGGGCCAGGAAAAGGGCAGGGCCTTTAATGGTTTTCATCTTGTCCGTTTTCGTTGATTCAACAGGTGCCTAATTTAGGGATTATCGACGAAAAAACCACTTTTTCGACGAAAATCAGCCGACAGGGGAAAGGAGGACGGAACAGCGTAAAAAGCCGGTTGTTTAATAGAAATACTATCACCAAAACTCCTTCTTTTAAAGGAGATTTGGGGACAAGTGTGAGAAAATTTCAAAAAACGGTTGCTTTACTTTCAATCCATCACTCCCTAAATCGACTCGCCATGAGAAAAATGAGTATGTTTGCCGCCATGTTGATGTTAAGCCTCCCCGGTTCTGTGCTCTTCGCCGCCAACGGGCCCGTCAACGGAGAAAAGACAAACCAAACTGGTGGTGTCTTCCTCGCCCAGGAGGCCATAGACGAGGACTGGCTGCGGGCTCAGCCGACCAATTGCCATCCCTCTGCCTGCCACATCCGGCTCGCGCCGGGAACGGAAATGTCCGAGGCCTTTGTTCCCGTCTCCACCCGCAAAACGCCTTCCCGGAAACAGGAGAAGGCCCAGCGGGGCCCCATCTTCGAAGACCATACTGTGGAATAAAAAAAGTTGCCAGGCATCAGCAAAGATGGAGTGCCTGGCAACCCAATAAATCCACCTAATTATTTTTTTATACGGTTTCTGTTTTTTCCCGGTAGTTCATTTCCCGTTCTTCCTCCCCCTGCGGCAGAAGCTCATATTTTCGCCAGGCACCCAGGATGAGGCCGGCTGCGGCAAAGACGAGCACGTTGGCGCCGCCGTCGATAAAGGCCAGCTCGACCGGGCGGAAGGAGAACATATTGATGGTGACAAGGCTCACCATATTGAACGCCGCGCCAATGATCAACCCGGTAATCAGCCCGGCGCGCCCGGATTCGACCGGCAGGCGGCGGAACAGCCACGCCAGGACATATATGCTCAGGATACCACCCAGGATGCTGATGGCAAACAGCCAGGAAGACTGGTTGGCTTCTATATATTCTTGCGTCAGGTCATTGAGCGTCATCCAGCGGCCCTGGAAAATGCTGTACCAGGCCAAGGGAATGATTTGAGAAAGGATAATGCAACACCAGATTGCTAAGTGATTGAATTTCAGCTTTTTCATATTTGAACGGCTTTCCTATATAACTGGTGGGGAAGGGGGGAATGTTCACTTTTGGCTCGAAGGAGCGAAAACCATACTACTAGACATTTTCTGGACACAGAGTACGCGGAGAAGACACAGAGCCACACAGAGACCTGATTATCAATAGAAAAAACTCTGTGTACTCTGTGTTGACCTCAGTGCTCTCTGTGTCCAAAACCATTTTGTCCAGTGGTGTGAGCGAAAACTTTAGATTACCTCTTTTTATTTACGGGCCACCTAAAGGAAGCCCGTCCAAAAAGGAAAAAGGCCCTCCCCCGCGCCTGCGGAGGAAGGCCTTTTTTCTTTACAAAACAGCCTAAGGCGCTGTCGTTATTCAATAATCACAGACTGCGTGTACTGCGCCTGGCCGTCCGTAACCTGTACCAGGTACATGCCGGCCGGGATATTGGATACGTTGATCTCAATATTGCCCGTCTGCAGGGCACCGTAGTAGCGGTCGCTGACCACCTGGCCGAAGGTGTTCACCAAACGGACCGTCAGGTTGTCGGCAGCTTCCGGAAGGTCGATGTTGACGTAGAGCAGCTCGCTGGCCGGGTTCGGGAAGACCTTGACACCCTGCTTCAGGGCCGTTTCGTCAACCGAGGAAACGAAGTCCAGCAGCCAGGTGAACGGATCAGCGCTGCGCTCATCGATCCACTCGATGTAGTAGGTGACGCCGCCGGTAACTTCCCAGCCTTCGATCAGGGACGAAACGCCACAGTCGCTGTCGCTGGAAGCAATCAGCTCCAGGGAGTTGTAGTCGCCGCAGGTGCCGGCGTATACGAATACGTAAGTATCCGAGCCGTCATCGCAGGAAGAGATGGTGGCTACGCCGTCTCCTTCCGGCGTCCAGGAATACCAGTTGGAGCCGGCATACGGGCCGGGAGTAGTTCCCGAGTTGGCGTTGATGTCGTAGATGTCATCGCCGGCGACGGCAGCTTCCCCTACAAAACCGGCCACGTCGATCTCACCCGGTTGTACAGCCTGGGCCGACTGGCAGAAGGCGGCTTCGGCAGGCGTATCGGTGGAGAATTCCAGGTCCCATTTGAAATCGGTGCGGCCCCAGACATCGTCCCACATAATGTAGTAGGTGTTGCCTGCCTCCACATACGCCTCTTTGTAAGAAGCATAGGGGTCGCCGTTGGATTGGTCGCAGCGGTCGTCGTTGACGCCGACGATGGCGAGATTGTCGCAATCGCCGCTGAAAATCCAGACGCGGGTGTCCTCATCGCCGCCGCAGGAAGAAACGGTAATGGTGCCGTCAGAAGAGGGCGTGTAGCTGTACCAGGCCGATGCCAGGCCGCCATTGATGTTGTTGCCGCTGCCGATGCGCAGCTCAAAGCCGCCGCCGAAGCAGTTCAGGTCGCTGACGGTGTGGCTGCCCGGGCCGACGTTCGTCGCTGTGATGCAGTACTGGCCGGCTGCCGGGCGGGCGGTGCGCCAGTAGTTGACGTTGTCCACGTAGTAGACATAGGAAGCATCGATCGGGTAGAAGTTGATGGCGCCCAGCACGTTGGACGGGTCATCGCCCGGCGGGTTGCCGGTGGTGCTGCCCGTGGAGAACGCCCAGGTGCCGACGTAGTGCTCGTCGATCGTCAGCCTGGCCACATCGTTGTCGATGTCGATAAACAGGAAGACGGGGAACCACAGGTCTTCAGGATACTCGAAGAGGATGGGGTCCTCGTAGGTATTGACGAAGCCGGTGCCGGCGGCGGCGTTGTTCTCAAAGTGGATGTGGAACGCCCAGTTGCCGGTCGCTTCAGCGTGCTGCATGTTCAGGTAGGCGTTGTTGCCGGAGGGGATGTACATATCCCAGCGGAGGACGTAGTTGCCGTCCGTCTGGTCGCCCAGCAGCAGCAGGGCGTCCTGCCCGGCGATGTCGCCGGCAATCTTAATGGACTGCGCGCCGTTCAGCGCCTGCTCGTCGGTGACCTGCGCGCCGACGGTGCCGCCGGGCCAGGGTGCCCACCATTCGGTCTGGCCGGAAGCTTCGCCCAAAGCGAGGGCTTCGAGGTCGTCTTCAACGAGAACGGCAGGTTCATCGCAGGTAAATTCTTCAACCGGGCCGGTGACCAGGCGGAAGTGGTAGTCGCTGGCGTACGGGTTCCAGTTGCCGCCGATCTGCTGGAAGGT
>JAGFJD010000110.1 GCA_024102975.1 Phaeodactylibacter sp.
GTGCAGCGGGTCGCCCCGCGAGTCGAGGTGAAAGCCGCCGGCGTCGTTGAATATGCTCCAGGTGATCTGCTCCGGCAGGACGGAAGACCGGCGGACCATCGGGTAATCACCCGCCATAGGGTCGTACAATCCATCGCCATCCTGGTCGAAGAAAGGTGCCAGGCCCTGGGTGGTGAAGGGCAGTTCGAAGCCGTATATGTCGGCAAAATGCGGATTGCCTCTTCCCGGCCAGCCCATGATTTCCGGGATGGGCGCGTCGATGGCGCCGTTGTCGGCAAAGTCCTGGATGTGCGCCTCTATCTGATACCGGCCGACGGACCATACCCGGTCCCAGTTCCGGCAGTTTTCGGCAGTAGTGCCCCCTTCTTCATCGAGGGGGCCGGGATAGTAGTCGGACCGGTCACTGTTCAGCCCGTAGGTTTGAGCCGCCAGCTTGAGGTTGCCGGCCGGGTCGACGGCACCCAGCCAGAGGCCCTGGGCGAAGATGGTGTGCGTTGGCCCGGGCACGGGCACCTGAAATTGAGCGTCATTGCCATCGTAGAAGAGGCTGCCCCCACACCGGATGAGGGCGCGGATGTTGTTGCCGTTGAGGTACGCGCCGCTGGCCGGCACCGGGCAGTCCTGAGCGAATATTGGCGTTCCGAAGATCAGACAAACCAAAAGGGATAAGGAAGTGAGTTGTTTTTTCATAAGAGAGCTTTTGCGCTAAATATACAAAACCGGACGAGGATAGTGGACAAGATGAACAGGATTTGTGCGCCATTTGATGCCTGGTGAATGCTTTCGGGGCGCCTTGTCCCCTACCCCCTCTGTGCGGGAAGCAGCCGGCGTAGACAGACAGGATGAACAGAATGAACAGGATTGATAGAAACCGTACTACCTTTATAGCCTGGCAAAATTAATCCTGTATATCTTGTCCATCCTGTCTACTTTTCCAGCGCTGCGGCATACTACTAGACATTTTTCTGGACACAGAGTACCCAGAGAAGACACAGAGCTACACAGAGGCTTGATTATCAACGGAAAGAACTCCGTGTACTCTGTGTTGGCCTCAGTGTTCTCTGTGTCCAAAACCATTTTGTCCAGTAGTGTGGCGCTGCGGAGTAAATCCCATCTGCTCTTTAACGCTGGACCACTATCCTTCGTACGATACTCCCCTCATCCTGTCTGGTTTTCAGCAGATACAAGCCATTGGGCAGGTGGCTCAGATCCAGGCTGGCGGCATCCATGAACCGCTGGTCCAGCAGCAACACTCGCTTGCCGGCGAGGGTGAACAGCTCGATCCGTTCGATCTGCTGCCCCGGGAACCGCAGCTCCAGCCGCCCGTCCGTCGGGTTGGGGAACACCCGCAGGGCATCAGCCGCCAAAGCCTCCCCGGCCGGGGTCATGATGCCGTTGACCGTAGCGGTTACCGTTGTGCCGCCGATCTCGATCTCCGTCCCGTCGCTGCGGATGGCCTTGATGTTTTTGAAGCGGATCGGGCTTTGGTTGGTGGGCAGCGGCCGGGGGAATTCGTCCCTGACTTTCAGCCGGACGAAGGGAAAAATGACTTGATTATCAATCGTGCTGCCGGCGTCAGGCGCCAGCAGGGCAAAATCTGCCTGCCCGGGGATGTTCCTTGCCCGGAAGGGATTAGGGCGGGGGGAGGCGTATTTCAGGTTGCCCTGGTCGAACCCTCCGGGCGAGGCATGGATATACTCGAAATAAGCGGTGTCTAAATCCAGGGAAAAAGCCAGCCCGTAGAGTTCGGGAACGGGCAACAGGTTGATGAAAAAGGTAATCTGCTGTCCCGGATCGAGGTCGTCAAAGCCGGTGGTAGGTGAAAACGGCGTCAGGAACAGCTCCGGCCCTTCCCGGTATACGGCGGGCGGCGGCTGGTAGCCCGGACGAGCCAGGTTGTAGTGTTCCTCCGAGAGGATGAAATCTTCGTATCCGGCCTGGCCGTTGCCGTCGCCGTCGAGGTGTTTGTCGTTGGCGCCGTTGCTCTGCTGGCCTGCCCAGGGCTGGCCGTTGCGGGGCGACCAGTTGTAGGGCGCCGGGCGGGTGGGGCCGCTCTGGCCGTTGCCCAGCCCGATGGCCAGCAGGTCGCAGTGGTTGGCGATGCCGTCGGCGTTGAGGTCGCCGGCCCAGACACAGTCGTCCGTGCAATCGGGCGGGCGGCAGGCGGCTTCAAACTGATTGTCGTACCAGCTCTGCAGCAGCGGGATACCCTCGTACATGGCAGTGACGTTCTCCAGGTGGTTGGCGCCGTCTTCCCGGAAGTAGCTCAGGGCAAAATCCACTTCTGCCATTGCGCCGGGCTGCAGCCTGCCCAGGGAGACGCTGGCTACGGTGCGGCGGTCCTGCTGTTCGGAGGCTTCGTTGATCTCCGACCAGCCGTCCGGGTCGTTGGGGTCGTCCGGGAAGGCGTAGTTGGTGGGCGGGTTGGTGCCGGTGGGGTCGTAGCCGGTGCCGCCGAAGGAGAGAGGCGTGCCGTCGGCCCAGCGGCCGGTGAGCTGGTTGTAGTAGAGCTGAGGGCTGCTGGGGGCGCTGGTTGCGGCCTGTGGGGCGTTGTTGTAGTACATGGCGTAGGAAAGCGGCCGGTTCAGGACAGTAATGGCCTGCGCCGGCGGGTTGAGCCCGTAGGAAGTTATGCCCAAAGAGCAGGAGGGGTCGTCCTCGTTGTCGCTGTTGTAGGCGAAAACCGTATTCAGTTCCGGGGCGCTGCCGATGTAGTCATCGGTATGGCAGCCCAGGTCGAAATCGGTCCAGAGCCCCATATAAAGCGAATCCAGCGGCTCGATGCCCCGGTTGATCAGTTTATAGGAGGTAAAGATGGCATTGTTCAGCTGCGGGTTGTCGCTGCAGTCGAAGGCCCAGGCGGTGAGCTGCACTTCCATCTGCAGCGGATTGCCGTTAGACTCGGTGTGGATATTGCCGTTGTCGTTAAAAACCACCCAGGCGATCTGGCTGGGGATCACCGCCGAGTTGCGGATCATGGGATAATCGCCGGCCAGGGGGGCGTAGATGCCGTCGGCGTCCTGATCAAAGAAAGGCGCCAGGCCCTGCGGGGTGTCGGGCAATTCGAAGCCATAGACTTCAGAAAAATGCGGGTTGCCCCGTGCCGGCCAGCCCAGAACCTCGCGGATGGGGTTGTCGATCACGCCGTTGTCTTCAAAATCGGCAATATGGGCTTCTATCTGATAGCGGAAGACGGAGAAGATGCGGTCCCAATTGGTGCAGGCCTCCGCATTGGTAACGCCTGCTTCGCTGAGGGGGCCGGCCCAGAAGTCAGCTTGTCCGCTGGCCCTGCCGTAGGTCTGGGCGGCCACCTTCAGGTTGCCGGCCGGGTCGACGCCGCCCAGCCACAGGCCCTGGGCATAGATGGTGCCGGGCCCGTTGGGCTCGTAGGGCACCTGAAAGCGGCCGTCGTTGCCGTCCCAGAACAGGTCGCCCCCGGTGAGGATCACCGCCCGGATGTTGTTGCCGTTCAAAGGCGCCTGGTTGAAGGGCGCGGTGCAATGGGATTGCCCGTAGGCTTGGGTTAGCCCGAATGCCAGAAACAGGCAGGAGAGGGTGCGTAGAAGTGCTTTTGTCATAAGTGTAGGTTTTGTAGTTGCTTAAAATTAAGGCATTCCGGGCAACTGTGGCAACCGGGAATGAATGAAGGCCTGCCATTTGTGTATGAGGGGGGGGCTTTGTCTATTAA
>JAGFJD010000660.1 GCA_024102975.1 Phaeodactylibacter sp.
GCGACAGCACGGTGGCGGTGAACATCAATATACTGGTGAATGCGGAGGATAGGCCTGTGAAGCCAGCTCCCGCCTTCCGTTTGTTCCCCAACCCGGCTACGGAAGTTTTGCACCTGGAGTTCGACGGCTTTCCCGCCGGCCGGACCTGGCTGAGCATCCGGAGCAGCGCAGGGCAGCTCATCCAACAAGAAAGTTTACGTCTTTCTGAGGGGGAGGTACGGCACCGCATCAATTTGGCGGGCTGGCCGCCGGGGGTGTACTTTGTGTCTGTTCTGGCCGGTGAAAGCGTACAATCCGGCCGGCTGGTAAAACTTCCATAAGTAATGTCACTATTTTGTAGGAGGCGGGTTGTCTGCCTTTGGCATTTTTGGTGGTGTATTAAATCCGTTGAAGTTTCAGTGCAAATGGAGAGCGGGTCTCATTGAGTTTCAAATATTAATAAGGGGATGTGATGTCGCCTGTCGACTATCACGGCACCCCCCCTGTTTAATTCTTGAAAACCAATCAGGTCCGCGGCATAGGTCAACGGACTTAATACACTACCGGCTTTTTCATCCACCCCGCCTCCACTCATTACCCTTCCCCCCGCGGCCCGCCCTCCACTATTTCAATGACCTCCACCTCAAACACCAGCGGCGTATCGGGCGGCACCAGGAAACCCTCCTTCCCGTCCGGCAGCCCCTTTTCGCCATAGCCCAGCGGAGAGGGCACGAACAGCTGTATCCGCCCTCCGGGGGCGATCACCTGCAGGCCCTCGTTCCAGCCGGGGATCATATTGCCGATGTAGAACCGCAGAGGTTTGTCGCGGCGGTAGGACGAGTCGAACACCCTGCCGTCCAGGAAATAGCCTTTGTAATGAGCAGTAATGTAGTCGCCCCACTGCAGCTTTTCGCCTTCCCCTTCTTCCAGGATGCGGTAGAACAGGCCCGACCGGGTGCGCTCCAGCGGGATGAGCTCATCAATGGCGTAGTTGACGATGGCATTCTGGTCTTTCTCCGCCTGGCTTTGCGGTTCGGCGATGAGGTAGGCCGAAAGCTGCAGGATAGCCTGGTCTTCGTCTACCAGCCCGGCTGGTTCTTCCTGTTGCGCAGCCTGATTCTGATGCCCGGTTTTTTCACCGGAATTGCCGCCACAGGCAACAAAAAAAAGGGAAAAGAAGCTAAGCAGGATGAGTGGGGTCTTTTTCATAAGGACGGATTTGGCTCTAATATACTCAACTCTTTTTCTCCGGGCAACCCGACTCTCTTCTCTACTGTTCTTTTAAATAAAAAGCCATTGGCCCGAAAGCCGGGCATCCAAAGCATCCCCACGCTGATGATCTTCCAGGCCGGAGTGCGCCGGTGGCAGAGCATGGGCGTGCAGAGCCTGAACGTCCTGAAACAGGAACTAACGGAATAGGCGCGGCGGCATTTTCTTGCCCTTTTCTCAATTTTGCTATATTTGCCTTGCTTTTAACCAGCAGGCATCTGTATGATCAACCAATTGACACCCACATTCATCCTCGGCATCATAGCGGCGTACTTCCTGTTGCTGATCACGGTATCGTACTTCACAGGGCGCAAAGCGGGCAATGCCGAATTCTTCCTGGCGGGCAGGAAATCCCCCTGGCTGCTGGTCGCCATCGGCATGATCGGGGCGTCGCTCTCGGGGGTCACGTTCATTTCCATTCCGGGGGTCGTGGGCGCCGGCGGCGCCAACCAGTCCTTTTCCTACATGCAGATGGTCTTCGGCTACCTGCTGGGATACCTGATCATCGCCCAGGTGCTGCTGCCGCTGTACTACCGCATGAACCTGACTTCCATTTACACCTTCCTGGAGCACCGGCTGGGCTACCACGCCTACAAAACCGGCGCGGCGTACTTCATGCTTTCGCGGGTCATTGGCTCTGCTTTCCGGCTCTATTTGGTGGCTATAGTGCTGCAACAGTTCGTACTGGGGCCCTTCGGCATCCCGTTCATCGCCACCGTCGCCGTCACCATCGTCCTGATCTGGATATATACCTTCAAAGGAGGGATCAATACGATCGTGTACACGGACACCCTGCAGACGGTTTGTATGCTCACCGCCGTGATCCTCACCATTATTTCCATCGGCAACGCCCTGGAGACCAACGTGGCGGGGCTGGCCGCTATGATACAGGCCAGCGACTATTCCCAGCTTTTCTTTTTCGACGGCGGATGGAACGACCCCAACAACTTCTTCAAACAATTCATCAGCGGGGCGCTGATCGCTATCGTGATGACCGGGCTGGACCAGGATATGATGCAGAAGAACCTAAGCTGCCGCAATATCGGCGAGGCGCAGAAGAACGTTTATACTTTCAGCATTATCCTGGCCTTCGCCAATTTCCTGTTCCTTTCCCTCGGCGCCTTGCTCTACATTTATGCCGCCAGCATCGGCCTGGAGACGCCTGCCCAGACCGACGAACTGTTTCCTATGATCGCGCTCCGCCACCTCTCGCCGGCCGTGGGCGTGCTTTTCGTCCTGGGCCTGATCGCAGCAGCTTATTCCAGCGCAGACTCAGCCCTGACCGCTCTGACCACCTCCTTTTGCGTGGACTTCCTGGGGTTCGAAAAAAGCGAAGCCGACGAAGAATCCAAACGGCGCACCCGCACCGTCGTGCACGTCGGCATATCCCTGGTGTTGCTCATCATCATCGTGGCTTTCAACGCTTTAAACAACGACGCGGTGATCAGCCAGCTCTTCATCGCCGCCGGATACACCTACGGGCCTATCCTCGGGCTTTTCGCTTTCGGCATGTTTACCCGAAGGGCAGTGCGTTCCCTTTGGGTTATCCCCGTTTGTATTGCCGCGCCGATCCTTTCCTATATCATTAATGCCAACGCTCCATATTGGTTCTCGGGTTTCGAGTTCGGCTTTCTCATTATTGCCCTCAACGGCGCGCTCACCTTTTTGGGGTTATGGCTTATCTCCCGGCCAGGGCAGTAGTTGTTTTCAAAATAGCAGCTTTTTTTTTGGAAGAAAACTTGCGAAAAAAAAAATGCGACGTACATTGTTGCCCAGCGCGTTCTTTAAACCTTGTGTTCTTTCTGGTACCAGCGTGGCACAGCATTTTTTCACCCTCCATTTGCCAGGGTGTATTCCCGGCAGATGAAAATGCTATTGCCTTATGAAGAAATTACTATCTTTTTTGTTCCTGATAAGCTGCTTGAACAAGTTGTATGCTCAAACCTGTACCGACCCGGCCCTGGCCTTGATCCCAACGGCGAAGATTGCGACCAATACGAACTGCGCATGTACGACCCGCCAACCGACACACTAACACGCCTCAATGTAAGCGTGCGGTTTTCCGGCGATGTCCAGGTCATACAGGCTACTTTAGGCTCGGAGCTGGCCGCTGCCGGAGGCTATAGCCTTGACGTCGACAACCCGCCTACGATCCCGAGAGTAAACATCAACCGGTCTGACATCAACAACGGTTTCACTTTGCCCAATACAACAAGTAGCTGGCTTACCCTGTTCATTTTTAGCTTTGCCGGGACACCCAACAGTACAGTAACGGCTGAGATTGATGCCTCGATTGGAGGGCAGGTGCTTGGCTCTTTTCCCTTCACCGACCCCTGGCAATATGTAGCTGCCGATTTTAACCTGGACAATGCTATTACCACCGTTGACCAGATTTCAATACGAAAGGCCATCCTGTTCGGCGAGTTTCCGGCGAACTTCCAAGCGTGGCGGCTCATAGCTGCCGATGGTTGGCCTGCCGGCGTTTATTTTTACCAATGGGTTGAAGGAAACGCTATTCACACTGGCAAACTGATAAAACAATAAGCATAAACTCAGGAGGGGCAGGCCGGAACCGGGCTGCCCCTCTGCAAATTCATAATCCCATGTTAAAAAGGACACTTACTGGACTTCATCTTTTATGGTGTTCGCTCAACCTGCTGACGGCCCAGCAATTGTACTTTTTTGCCCCGCCCGTCAACAATTCTGACAACTCGCACATCGGCATCGTCGACCTGCAAACCTGTGATACTACCATTATAACAAGGTCCAGCCTGAACGCCATGGCTTTTCATGCAGACAGCACCTTGTACGGCGCCCGGAAAGACACCATCTTCAAAGTTTCCCTGGAAGATGGCAGCATTAGTTATGTGGCCGATTTTGGCCTGGCTGGACAATATCCTGGGATATCTGCTGAAGGTATTGCAGTAATACATAATACTGTATTCGTCATTTTCTGGCAACCCGCCTACAACTTAGGCAAATACGACACACCACTAGACATTTTCTGGCCCGTGTAAAAGTGTAAGCGTGTAAAGGTGTAAAAGAAATTGGCTCCCAATCATTTACACGTTTACACTTTCACACCTTTACACAAGTAGCCCCCAAAATGTCC
>JAGFJD010000629.1 GCA_024102975.1 Phaeodactylibacter sp.
TCAACGCCAGCCTCGACTATTCCTTCATCTATCGGAATTTCAACTTCTTCGGCGAAACCGCCATGAGCGACAACGGCGCCGTGGCCACCCTCAACGGCCTGCTGATGGGCCTCGACCGCAAGGTAGACCTGGCGGTGCTCGTCCGCCACTTCCCACGCAACTACCAGGCCCTGTTCCCCAACCCCTTCGCCGAATCCTTCGGCGCCCGCAACGAAACGGGCGCATACCTCGGCATCGAAGCGCGCCCCCACCGCTTCTGGAAGATCAGCGCCTACTTCGACGCCTGGCAACACCCCTGGCTCCGCTTCGACGCCGACGCCCCCTCCCGCGGCCACGAATACCGCGCCCGCCTCACCTACTTCCGAAAGCGCAACCTGGAGGTGTACCTCGAAGTGCGCGACGAAACCAAGGAACGCAACATCGACAAGATCGACGGCAAGAACAACTTCACCCTGCCCAACCGGGTGTTCCAAACCCGCCTGCACATCGCCAAACAGGTCAGCAAAGCGCTGGAGCTGCGCAGCCGCATCGACGCCGGCTTTTCAGACAACGCGATCAACAACGCCCAGCGCGGCTTCGTCGTCTACCAGGACGTGATCTACAAGCCCGTCGGCTTCCCGCTCTCGTTCACCACCCGCTTCGCCCTCTTCGATACCGACGGCTTCCAGGCCCGCTATTACTCCTTCGAGAACAACCTGCTCTACGCCTTCTCCATCCCCGCCTACTACAACCGGGGCACGCGCTTCTACGTCAACCTCCGCTACAGGGGCATCCGCAACCTCACCCTGGAGGCCCGCTTCGCGCAGACCTACTGGCGCAACCAGGACAGCATCGGCAGCGGCACGGAAGCAGTGCTCGGGCCGCGGAGGACGGAGGTGGGGGCACAGGTGAAGTATAAATTTTAGGAGGTTATTAATGCGATTAAAAGTTTATATTAGCTTTCGTTATTCAGCAAACCCATTACCCAGCTATGGCAGTCCTGTTTCTGGCTTTTGCAAATACCCACCCCCCGCTCGAGAACCTGAAAGATGAGGACGCGGGCATCCACGGCATCCTCGCCCGGCGGGAAGCAAAGAATCATTTTACCATTCTCCGGGAATCTTTTGCCGAAAGAGAGGTGATCATCGAACACCTTCAGGATTACCGGGACCATATCGTCCTGTTTCACTTCAGCGGCCATGCCGGCGGGGACGGGCTGATGATGGAAGACGGCAAGGGCAATGCAGAGGGCATCGCCGAATTGCTGGGCCAATGCCCCAACCTCGAGCTGGTCATCCTCAACGGGTGTTCGACTTATGACCAGGTAAAAAAACTGCGGAGCCTGCCCAACAACCCGGTGGTCATAGCCACCAGCGCCCCCATAGACGACCGGGCGGCCACCCAATTTTCCATCAGCTTTTACCAGTCTTTCAGCGAGCACCACACCAACATGGAAGAGGCTTTCCAGACAGCGGTCAATGCCGCAAAGGCAGTGGCCAAAGACCCCTCCGCCATTACCTACGGCCGGGGGTTCAACCTTGCGGAGCAGGAAGAAGGAGACAAAGCCCTGTGGGGCATTTACCCTCCCGAAGGCTCCGAATGGCGGCTGCCCTCCTCCGGCGCTCCCGGCCGCCAGTCCGAACACAAATGCAATGTATACCTGATCAGGCACCTGATGGAAAAGCTGGGCGAAGGAGAACAGGAAGGCGCCGACGAGGCCGAAAAGACCGCCATCATCCTGAAGAGTTTCCCCAGCATCATCAGCAAACAAATCCAGAAGCTTTTGGTGGAAGAGGACGGTTCGGGCATGGAGTTCTTTTCCAAACTGGGCCGGCCGCGCCTGCAGCAGATCACTTATACTTTCCATATCATGCTGGAGTTGCAGGCTTTCGTCATGCTCGCCCAGATCTGGGACGCGCTGATTACAGAATCCGAAGAGCCGGAAAAAGAAAAACTCGCCCTGAGCGCCGAACATTGCGAGGCCCTTCTTGCCTACTTCCATCTGAGCAAGCGCGAGCTGGAAGAGTATTCCTTTTTCACCCTCCTGAGAACCCTCCGGGAAATTTTCGAACAAAACGGGCTGCCCCATTTCATAGAAGAACAGAAAGAACTCATTCAGGCTTTCAGCGAAAAAACGGAATTCTACGACGCCTGCATGTTCATGGACAATGCCAAGCGCCGCCTGAAAGACGGCAAGCTTTCGGACAGCGAGGTGGACAACCTTTGCATCGCCGCCGAAGAAAAACTGGCCTTCCTGCTGGGAGCGTTCAGTTTCCTGTCCCGCTACGAGCTGGTTTCCGTCAAGAACATCATGGTGCTGAAAGGGCGCCTGGCGCTCAACCCGGACTCCAAAAAAAAGCAGCAGTACAAACACCACCTGGTCCGCCTCATCCTTCGCCTCGGCGGTTTCGCACCTAAGGAAGAAGACCTGGACGACGCCCTGCACAACTGGTCCATCCTGCTGATGAAAACCGAAGGCAACAAAACGGATTTCCTCAACCTCACCCCTTTTGTCATCGACAAGAACGCCTTTATGGATAAGGCCAAGGTGGACAGCCTGTACTACTTTGAACGCTACGACAAGATATTGAAGACCATCTACTACCGGCATATTTACAAACCCGAAGACGACAAGCTGGCAGTCAAGCCGGATTCCGAATACGACGTCTTCAAGCGGCAGATCGAAGCCTTCCAAAGCCTTTTATCCGAGAAAGCAAACCCCGTTGCATGAAAAGCCCATTCAAGTTTCTCGATTCCTACACCATCCAGGACAGGGATGTGTTCTTCGGCCGCAAGCAGGAGATCGACACCCTTTACGAAATGGTTTTCCAGACGCCCCTGCTGCTGGTTTATGGCCTTTCGGGCACCGGCAAGACCAGCATCATACAATGCGGGCTGGCCAACCGCTTCCACGGGCCCGAATGGTTTCCCTTTTCCATCCGCAGGAAGGAAAACCTTAATGCTTCCACCCACCAGGCGCTGGAAAAAGCCCTGAAGGGCGCCAAACCAGACGGCAGCCTGGCCGATAAGGTGGCTTATATTTCTCAGAAATACTTCCGGCCGGTATACCTGCTCTTCGACCAGTTCGAAGAGCTGTTCATCCTGGGCGGCCGGGAAGAACAGGATAAATTTGCCGCAGAAATCAAACAATTGCTGGCGGAAGAATTGCCCTGCAAGGTGATCTTCATCATGCGGGAGGAATACCTGGGGCAACTGTACAACTTTGAAAAGGCCATCCCCACCCTCTTCGACTTCCGCCTGCGCATCGAGCCCATGAGCAACAACAAGGTAGAAGAAGTGATCGCCTCCTCCTTTGAAAAATTCAACATCTCCCTGGAACCGGCGCCCGCCGAAGAAAGGATACGCGAGATCATCAGCAACATCAGTTCGGAAAAGTCCGTCATTCAGCTGCCTTACCTGCAGGTCTACCTCGACATGCTGTACCGGGACGACTACAAAAGGACTTACGGAGACAAGCCGCGAAACGGCGAGCTCCCTGCCCTCACTTTTACGCAGGAGGAAATCCGCAAATTCGGCAACATCAAAGGCGTGCTGGAAAAATTCCTCCAGGAACAGCAGGAAGAAATCCAGAAGAACCTCAAAGGCACTTATCCCGGCATCCCGGAAGAAACCACCCGCAAAGTCCTGGACAGCCTGGTTACCGAGGAAGGCACCAAACACCCGGTGTCTATTGCCCGGGATGAGGACAAAAACATACGCATCACCGACAAAAAGGCACAGATGGCCATGCCCGCCCTGGCGCCGGAAGCCCTGACCGATTGCCTGGAACTGCTGGAAAACAGCCGCCTGATCCGCATCCTGGACACCAGCATCGAGCTGGCCCACGACACCCTGGCCGCCCTGATCGACGAGCAGCGCACCGACGAGCAAAAGCAGCTCAACGAGGTCAGGCGCCGCATCCTCAACAATTTTGAGGAATGCCGCCAAAACAAGGAATACCTCACCGAGAAGCAGCTCAACAGCTACGAATATTACATCCCCAGGCTGAGGGCGGAACTGGGCGAAGAGGTGGTGGCCTTTCTGAAGGACAGCGAAAAGCACGTCCGGGAAGAAAAAGAGAAAGAAAAGAGGGAAGCCCTGGAAAAACTCGAAAAAGAACAAAAACTGCGGGAAGCCACCGAACGGGCCCTGGAAATCCAGCGCCGGGCAGCGCGCCGGCAGCGGATCTTGAGCATTGGCATGCTGGCCATTGCCATAGTGGCGGGCTATACTGCCTTCCTGGCGGTCCGCTCTCAGAAAGAAGTGAAGCGGAGGGCATTCGAAAACCAGCTCACCCTCGCCGAAGGCCTGAAGAACGACGGCCGCTATGAAGATGCCCTGAACCAGCTGATGTATGCGCGCGACAGCATGGCTCAGCAACCGGATATGGTGGACCAGGCCAATTCCCGCATCCGGACGTACGCCCGGCTTTCCGCCCTGGTTGACGAGGCGGAGGCCCTGCGGGGGCAGGAAGCCCGCTGGAGAAATGCCCTGGAAAAATACAAAGAGGCTTATTCCATAAGCAATGACCAGATCATCCGGCGGAGGATCAGCACTTTGGAAAATGAAATGAAAGAGAAATTCGAGGAATATTACAATGCCGGCGCCCGGATCTGGGAATTCACCAAAGACTGCAAAGAGGTGATGCCTTTATTCGAAAAAGCGCTGGCCCTGAACCCCGGCGACCCGGCCGTACTCAAAGAAATGCAGCGCTGCCGGTGATTTTGCCCGAACCCAAATATCGAACCATGCAAAAAGTTATCCTGCTGACAAATAAAAAGGCAAAGACCACTGCTATCCTGATCTGCTGCTTCAGCCTGCTTGTTGCCGGCCTGCAGGCCCAGGCAGTGCTGGAATGTTATGAAAGCCTCCGGGAAAAGGGCATTCAGTTTTACCGGGCCGGCCGATATGAGGCCGCCATCAACCACTATCTCGCCGCACTGAGCTGCCCCGACAAGCCGGCGCCCCAGAACGACAAGGTGCCCGGCCTGGTCAAGCAGGCGCTGGACGCCAGGGTGCGCCAGCTGGAAAAAGCCCAGAGGGAGGCGCAGGACAATTATGAAAAAGCAGAAAAAGCCGGAAAGGAGGCGCTGGACAATTACGGAAAAGCAGTAAATGCACGGGCGCGGGCCGAAGAAGAAAAAGCCAAAGCCATTGCCAACCGCATCGCCTACGCCGGCCAGTTGGCCCTCCAGAAAGGAGACCTTTCCACCGCTTTCCGCATCGCGGAGTTCGTTTATGCCTATCTCGACTCGGCAAATACCGCGGCCCACCAGTTGCTGCTCGACAGTTATTACTACAACGAAGACCGAACCGGAGCAGGCCAAAAAACCGGCGAAAGCCCCCAGTTCTGGGCAACCACTACCCTTTCCGGCCACCGGAAAAAAATAACGGACGTGGCCTATGCCCACGACGGGCAATACCTGGCAACCGCCTCCGAAGACCATACGGTGCAGGTGTGGGATAAGAGCACCTCTACCCCGGTTTACATCTTCTCCCAACACCAGGCGCCGGCCAGAGAGGTATCCTTCAGCAATGATGACCGTTATCTGGCTTCCGCTTCCGATGACGGCAACCTGTTCGTCTGGGACATGGAAAGCGGGAACCTTTCCAGAACACTGCTGAAGGACAGGCAGCGGGCAGGCGTGGCCAGTGTTTGCTTTTCTCCCGACAGTACCCAAATACTGCTGGCCAGCGGTTACCGGGACGGCGCCGTAGTGCTATGGGATGCCCGCACCGGGAAAACCGTAATGCAAACGAAAAATTACTCCCAAAAGCCAATCACCAGGACTGCCTTTTCTCCTACCGGGAAATACCTGGCTGCAAGCGACATGAGCGGAGCCATCAGCATTTGGGAAAGAAACGCCGAAGGCAGGTTCAGCCCCAACCCCAGCGATACCATAAACCTGCCCGACGCCATATTGAGCATTTCCTGGTCCGTTGATGAAGGTTTCATAGCCGCAGCCCTGAGCGGCAGCAGCGCTGTATTCGTCATCGACCGGGATATCAAAGCCATAAAAAAAACACTGGCGGGCCACACGTCTAACGTGGCGGATGTCGCTTTTCACCCTAATGCCGGCAGCATACTGGCTTCCGCCTCTTATGACGACAGGGCTATCATCTGGGATATCGAACAGGAAGATTCCTACCTTTTCGACATCAACGGCCATTCCAATAATTTATCCAGCCTGGCTTTTTCTCCCGACGGGAGCCTGCTGACAACTGCTTCCTGGGACAAAACGGCCCGGGAGTGGTATGGCCTGATAGATTATAATACCCAAAGGCTAAAAGCGCATGAAATGGCTATTAACCGGTTATCTTATTTAACCGGCAAAGGATATCTGGCAAGTTGTTCCCGGGACGGCGCCATAGCCTTATGGGAAAGCTCCGAAGAAACATGGTTAGACCCAACCGGCATTATTCCTCTTGAATATCCGGTTACCGGCATCAGCCTGTCGCCTGACGGCAAATACCTTGCAGCTGCCGCTGGGGAAAATTCCCTCCTTCTTCTGAATATGGAAGAATACGACGGGAGCAGCCTTCCCCAATGGGCGTTCCCCGGCATAACCGATGTCGCTTTTTCCCCGGACGGCCGCTTTCTGGCAGTAGCCGGGTGGGGCGTGAGCGCTATTTACCCAATGGAGGAAGGCAGCCCTTCCTTCCACAGCCCTGTCGTATTGAAAGAAGCTGAGGATACCGGCTTATCCACTATCAGGTTCTCGCCCGACGGGCTGTCCGTGCTCACGATTACCGAGCCCAGCTCTGCCTCCCTCCTGCTGAAGAATTCCGCCCAGCTGTGGGATGCCCGAACCGGAGAATTGCTGCGGGTTTTTAAAAACCACGAAGAGCCCCTGCGGGCCGCCGCTTTTTCGCCGGATGGCCGGTACATCGCCACGGCTTCGGAAGATTTTACGGCCATTGTATGGGAAGCGCAAACAGGCCTGGAAAAGACAACCCTGATCGGCCACACTTCCTATGTATACAGCCTGGCTTTTTCGCCGGACGGCCGCCACGTCGCCACCGGTTCCAGAGACAATACCGCCAAAATCTGGCGCCTGGAAACCGGAGAGCTGCTGCTGAGCCTGGATTTCAAAGGAGACGTCAATGATATTTTGTACAGCGCGGATGGAAAATCGCTCATCGCCGGCCTGCAAAGCGGAGAAATCCGCATCGTTTCGGTCGACCCCCGGAATATACTAAACCAGGCAGAAAGGAATCACAATATCGCACAGCTGTCCCCGGAGAACATCAAGTTTTTCCGGATGAACGAGGCATTCGAGATGCACGAGGCATCCGAAGGCCCGGATTCCGCCGGCATTGCCAATGCCAATCCGGGCTTATCCCAAAACCCCCTGCTCTACTCCGACAACCTTTCCCTGATCCTCTCTTTTGCCCGGTACTTCCATCAGCAGGCTTTCCTCACCAGCGACCTGAACCAGATCAGGCCTGATTTTTACCGGGCTGTCGATTGTTATGAACGGGCAATCGACCTGGAAATCGCCGGTTCTGATAGCAGCCCGGACTATATCTTCTCTGATATGGCAAGGCTGTACAGCGACCTGGCAAAAAAACTCCTGATCAACAAATATTTCGAGAATGCCTATTATGTCGTCGACGATTATGCCAAAGCCTACAACCCGGATGACGAAAAGGTGAAAATGCAGATGGCGCACTGCATGCTGTTCATGAATGAACTGGGGCCGGCCCTGCAGCATTACCTGGAATCTCCTTCCAAAAACACCATCATCGAGGATCTTTACTTTTTCAATGCCCAGGAATTGTGGAAGGACAACGACAGCCTGCAACGCCAGGTGGAAATCGTTTACCGACTGGTTAAGGGTATAGAAGAGGTTGGCCTCAGCGAAGCTGAAAAGCTGGGAATCGCCCCTGCCCGGTACAATGATATTTCTCTGGAAGAACTGGCCGGCCAGTACGGCATTGAATGGGCCGGCGGCCTCGGATATGATGCAGGCCTGAGAGACTTCGAAACGCTGAAATACCAGGCCGAACAGTGCTACAATTCTGCAAAAAACGCGGAAGGGTTTGAAAAGGCCCTGGAATCATTCACGGAGTTGCACAAAACAGACACGGCCAATACCTATTATATAGAATACCTTTCGCTGATCAGTTTCCAGCTTGGGCAGTTGTACAATCCCGCAGATAAGGCCCGGGCGCTGTTTCATCTTCAGGAGGACGTAAAATGGAGCGCCAGGCTCTGCGAACTCGCCCCAAACAGCAATGGCTATGAAGAAGACTGGCTCAGCCCGGCACTGATGAACCTGGCTGTTTATCAGCTCGGCCACGGCGAATTTGAAGCGGCTTTCAGCAATGCGGAGGCTGCTTATCAGCTTGCGCCCGCTCAGGCCGGCCATCAGCGCGCTTACGCCATGTCCCATTTGCTGGCCAGGGGGTTCGAACAAACCAGGGAACTGCTGCTGAGCCTGTGCGGCGAATACGATTACGAAAATTACCAATACCTCCACCAGACGTTTATCGACAAGCTGGAGGAACTGGATAGCCTCTATCCTGGAAACGATGATATCCGCCGGGCGCTCGAGTTCCTTTCCAGCCCGGAGGAAATGGCCGGCTTTGCGCTTACCCTGGAAGGCCAGCCGGCGAAAGCCAGCCTGGCCGCGCTGTTGGGCGCAGAGGCATCCGAACAATCCAGCAACCAAAAGAATTATTCGGCAGCATACCAGCTGAACGGGCAGGCTATTAAACTGTATCGAAACCTGAACCAGGCCGGCCAGGAATATCAATACGACCTGGCGATTTCCCTGGGCAACCAATCCTTTTATGCCCTTTTTGAACGCAAATACGAGGAGGCCATCGCCCTGGCCGAAGAAGCCCTCAAAACGGCCCCGGGCGACCCCGGCCTGAGGTACGCCAATACCAACCTTGGCCACGGTTACCTGTTGTCGGGCAAGAAATCAAAAGCTATGGATGTTTATTCTTCCTACATCAAGGGAGAAGAATGCCTGCAGGGCGAAACCAACGCCTGCCTGCAAACCCTCTTCGACGATTTCCGGGAGCTGAAAAGCCAGGGCGTGTGCGGGAAGGAGTTCCTGGAGGCCGCCCGGGAGCTTTCCGGAGGAGAACTGCTGGAAGAACTGCGGAAGGAGCTTTCCTGTAATTAGATACATAGGGAGGAAGGGGCGCGCCGGCGCGCCGGGATATAATGAAAGAGGGCCAGAACGGCGTATCGGGTTCAGGCATATCACTTGCCAAATGGCCGTATTTTCAGTAACTTTGCCTGAAATTTAAACAAATGGCAAAGAAGTTAGTCCGCTTCGACTGGGCAATGAAGCGCCTGCTCCGCAATAAAGCCAACTTCGACATCCTGGAAGGCTTCTTATCGGAGCTGCTCCACGAAGATTTCAAGATAAAGCAAATCCTTGAAAGTGAAGGGAACAAGGAAACCGAGGACGACAAGTTCAACCGGGTAGATATCCTTGTGGAGAACAAAAAGGGCGAGTTGATCATCGTCGAAATCCAGAACACCCGCGAAGCCGGCTACTTCCAGCGGATGCTTTACGGAACGGCAAAGGTCATCGTGGAACATATTGCCGAAGGACAACCATATTCCCGTGTCAAAAAAGTGTACTCCGTGAACATTGTGTACTTTGACCTCGGCCAGGGAGACGATTATGTATATCGCGGGACAACTACCTTCATAGGCATCCATAGCAACAACAAACTGGAACTTTCGGAAAAACAGAAGGAACTTTTCCAAAAGACAGCGGTATCCGACTTGTACCCTGAGTACTATGTGATAAAAACCAACCGCTTCAATGAAGTCGCCAAGGATACGCTGGACGAGTGGATATACTTCCTGAAAACGGCGGAAATCAAGGATGAATTCACTGCCAAAGGGCTGAAGGCCGCCAGCCAGAAGCTCGACATCCTGAAATTAGACCCCGCCGACCGTAAAGCGTATGACCGCTATATGGAGGCCCAGCGCAGTGACGCGAGTTTTGTAGAGACGGTGAAACTGGAAATATCAAGTGCAATCCGGGAAGTTGCAGAAAATGCAATAAGAATAGGTTTGTCTTTTGAAGTTGTAGCGCAAATAACGGGGCTTTCGGTTGACAGCATCCAGGAAATTGCCGGGAGCATGAAGGATAAATAGTGTCTGGCCAAACCGGATCGTCACCGGCGGCAAGTACTTTTTCCTGTCCCGCCCCCGGCGCTTCGGCAAATCGCTGCTGCTTTCTACCCTGAAGGAACTGTACAGCGGGTTCGCTGGAATTGTTTGAAGGGTTATGGATAGAAAACAATTGGGACTGGGAAAAGCAGAACCCGGTGATCTGGCTGAAATTCAGCAGCTTGAGTTATCAAACAGGTACCTGCTCAACGCCTACCGGGATACGATGGCCGGCAATGCGCTCGCCCCGGTTATCGCCATCACCAAAGCGCTCGAAGCGAAAGACATAGCAAAGGTTATAGACACGATCAATACCGCCTTCAGTACCATTCCCTACGATCTGTGGCAACGGGAAAACGAGCATTTCTACCACGCCCTGGTCCACCTGGTCTTTTCTCTGCTGGGTACTTACGTGCAATCGGAAGTCCACAGCTCGAAAGGCCGGTGCGACGCGCTGGTGCAGACCGACAAGTATATCTACGCCCTGGAGTTCAAGCTGGATAAGCCGGCGGAAGAAGCGCTCCGGCAGATTCGGGAAAAGGGATACCTCGATCCTTTTATGGATTCTCCAAAGGAGAAGATTGCTGTGGGGGTCAGCTTTTCGACGGAGGGGAAGAGGGTGGTGGATTGGGGGGTGGAGGGGGGAAACAAAAAGTCTTGAGTGCCGTAAACGGATATTACCAAAGTATTCTGGACTTTGGATGGTCTGGCGCTAAAGGCGGAAATTGGAAAAACAAGCGCTGGACGCCCATTTGTCGGCTGTTTCCGACTTCCGATTTCAAACAGAGGCACGTCCAAAGTCCAGAAAGTATTAGTACTCTATAAATTTAATTTCTTGTCATCATCGAAGACGGCGTTGGTGAAAACATTAGGCGTACAGCCTTGCGATCAGGCCTCCGCCTGCCAAAGCAGGCTACTGCCTGCGGCGGCAGGATGATCGCGGCACGAATGTTCGCCGACAAAACGATAAGACATTTAAATTACAGTGTAATTAGTATCATTGTCCAAAATAGCTTTATGGCAGCTGATTGGTCAATATAGAACCTCATCTCTAAACAAACCCAATTATCTCCTGATTGAACAACAAAACCGGTCTTTGGGGGAAAGGGGAGAAGAATTAATCCTCAATTATGAACGGTGGCGGTTGATCAATAATGGGAAGGAAAAGCTTTCTGAAGCCATTGAGTGGGTGTCCAAAGAGCAGGGCGATGGTGCGGGGTTCGATATCCTCTCCAAGAACCTGAACGGCACGGACCGGTACATTGAAGTCAAGTCAACCAAACTTGGGGAAAAGGTTCCGATTTATTTCACGAGAAACGAACTGCGTTTTTCACAGGCACATGCCTCCGATTATTACCTCTATCGGGTTTTCAACCTCAAGAAAAAACCCAGGTTCTTCATCAAAAATGGAGCGATCGACAACTTTTGGAATGTAGAGCCTATAAGCTTTATTGGCAGGCTTTAATTTATCAGGCAACACACACAATGGTGGCGCATAAAATCCGACGATCTATCCAGCTGCCAGTAAGCCCGTCCCGATATAATTCTAAATGAGGAATCGCTGGAGACAGGTTTTTAACATTGAAATTTACCTTATATTTGCTAATGTTGAAAACCTAAAAACCGCTTCCCTATGTCAAACACCACCAAACTCCTCTGCCTCCTCCTCACCACCCTCCTCCTCTCCCCCGCCTGCAACACCAGCCGGGCCGCCAAGGGCGCCGTCATCGGCGGCACGGCAGGCGGCGTAGCTGGCGGCGCCATCGGCAAAAAGGCGGGCAATACCGCCGTGGGCATCATCATCGGCGCGGCCGTCGGCGGCACCGCCGGGGCGCTGATCGGCAACTATATGGACAAGCAGGCTAAAGAGATCGAGCGCGACATGGAAGGCGCCAGCGTACAGCGCGTCGGCGAAGGCATCCTCATCACCTTCGACTCCGGGCTGATGTTCGACGTCAACTCCTCCCAGCTGCGCCCTGCCACCAAAAGCAACCTGCAGGAGCTCTCCCGCATCCTCCAAAAATACGAAGACACCGATATACTCGTAGAAGGGCATACCGACAGCAGCGGCTCGGAGGAACTCAACCAGGAGCTGTCCGACAAGCGCGCCAATTCCGTTTATGGCTATCTGGTGCAGCAGGGCGTCGTGGCCAGCCGCATAAGCACCGTCGGCTACGGCGAAACGCAGCCCGTCGCTACCAACGACACCGCCGCCGGCCGCCAGGAAAACCGCCGGGTGGAAGTAGCCATCTACGCGAATAAAAAACTGCAGCGGGCGGCGAAAAGGGGGGATATTGGGGGGTGAGTGAATGAAGGAATTTTACCCGGAAGAGCGATAGCGAAGACGGGGAAGGAACGAGGGCACTCCGGAAACCCAATGGGTAAAAATAAGCGCCGAAGCAACGCGGGAAAGGGCATCCATGCCCGGTTGAGCGGTGCTTTTTGCAATGGTTACAAAAATAACGATTCTGTTTATAATGATTACTTTTATCATCATTATAAACAGAATCATTATAAAAGTAACGGCTGAGAGCCATGGAGCGTGAGCAGAGCCAATCCCCACAGGCCACAACGCCGCAGCCCAGGGCTGCCCCTGTTGTGGCCTATGCGAAACCCGCTATGTGCCCAATGTGGCACAAAACGCACTTCACCTTCAGTTATTTTTTCACCTTCAGCATTTCTTTGTCAACCGACAGCACCTCCATCACCATCTCCCCGTCTTTGCGCTTAATGGTGAGCTTGTTGCCTTCTCCCCAGCTCCAGTTGGCCGTCTCGCTCGTGCTGCCGTCCGCCGGAGCGATGCCGTGGTAAATGCATTCGCCG
Organism: Phaeodactylibacter sp.; assembly: GCA_024102975.1. Taxonomy (GTDB): domain Bacteria; phylum Bacteroidota; class Bacteroidia; order Chitinophagales; family Saprospiraceae; genus JACJXW01. The sequence continues at coordinate 12,947 of JAGFJD010000629.1, forward strand.
CCGGTTTTGATCTCGAAACCTTCCCGGCCCCGGGCGGGCGGGAAGTCATAACTGGCCGGACGATATACCCGGACTTCATCGGTATCGTCTTCGTGTGCGTGCACCCAGGCGCCGATGAGCTCTTCCGGGTGGCCGTTTTGGTTTTGCTTGTCCTGGCAGCCGATCAGCGGGGCGCCGAAGAGGAAAAAGGTGAGCAGTAGTTTTCCCATAGTGAGTGAATGAGTGAATGAGTGAATGAGTGAATGAGTGAATGAGTGAATGAGTGAATGAGTGAATGAGTGAATGAGTGAATGAGTGAATGAGTGAATGAGTGAATGAGTGAATGAGTGAATGAG
>JAGFJD010000631.1 GCA_024102975.1 Phaeodactylibacter sp.
CGGCATTTCCACCCGGCCCGGCGAACCGGAACCGGGTGGCACACCTAAAACCCATATTTTGAAGGGGGCCGGGCGCAATGATACACTTCAACCCTATGAATTTCCCGGCCCCGCCCGGCTCGTTTGCAGGGCTATGAAAAACCAACTATCTATTTTTGCTTCCCAAAAAGCCAGCCGGGGGGAGGCTGGGCCGGCCAAACGCCGGGATATACATGGGAAAAATGAAAGTCAAAAACTTATCGCTATCATTTCCTCAAGTTCCTCCGCGTTCGTTTCGGGGAGGAAGTATTTCAATATCACATCGACGGCGCGGTTGTAGAAATCTGAAAACTCCGCCTCGTCCATCGCCGCAAAGGATATGCTTTTTGCCTCGTAAGTCACCCGCCCACCTAGTGTAACCTTCTGCTCGTAGTGGCCCACCTGCATTTTGATGTGCCAGAGCAGGTCATCAACAGTGCGGATCTGTATCGGCTGCCCGTCCGGTGCCTTTGCCGGTATTTCTTCCGGCAAGTTGTCGAAAACGAGCGCCAGCAGTACAAAGAACTTCTTGTGGAACTTGATATTTCTCGGCATGGAAACCCTTACCCGGTACACTCCACCCTCTCGCATCTTACCCAACTGTTCCGCATCGGTGCGGTCGTACGGGCGAAGGACTCCCATTTTTTTGATGCCGAAAAATTCCATTATTTCCTTATGCCTTCCGCTACCTGCCATGCATCGGTTTCGATCTGCTCGAGGCGGGCGCGGATTTTCTTACTAATCCGGTATTTCTTTTCCACATCGGCAATAGTGTAGCCGTCGCGCTCAATGGCCTTTACAACCTTATCCCAAACTCCCCCGCCTTCATTTAGCCAGGGCTTTTCTTTGCCCTGTGGTGGCGCTTTCTGTTGCCCTTCCCGCTTCATTGCGTTAGCCACCTCATCCGCGCTCGCGTATTCGTCGCCGCCAAAGCCAGCCGCACTCAGGGCGCGGCCAATGGCGGATGTTTCTGTATTTTCCAATGCGGACGCAAGGTTGACGCCGTGGTCGGCCCGCTGCTCTTCAGCGTAGCCCGTTGCAACTGTCGCGCCTTCTGGATTGACTATGGACGCCTGAACAACACAGGCAATGTCATCGGCGCGGATGATCTCGGTAAGGATTGCCCATCCTGTTTCTATCGGGTATTTCTCCCGAAACTCAGAAACGCGGAGAGCTACTGTTTTGTATTGGCGTCCGTGTATGTTGACGATTCCGTTCATGGCTATCTGGTTTTTTCGTTAGGGTGGGAAAAATCCATCATGTCGTGGTACTCATATAGTGCCGCCTCCTGGTCTGGCGTGTACCCGGTGGCCGGATATTCCCCGGCGGGCTGAGGGGCGCGGATGTCGGAAAGCCAATCCGTTTTTTCGGGCTTCATCGGTGCGCCTGCCTGCTGGTAGGCAATGAACTCCGCGTCCAGGTTCCGGGCGCGGATAAATTCTTCGAACGTGTATTTGTAATGCCCATCACACACCAGGTCTTCGCCGTAGTGGGTGATTCGCCCTGTTTCGTACATCCACCCGAAGAAGTCGAAGGCAGAAAGGTGGAACCAATGCTCGTTGTATTGTACCCGCAGCAGGTCGCCCTGGAGGTTAGGGTCACGGTCGGTTACAGTCAGGAAGCACACTTCCTCTTCGGTGATCTTGTTTTTTTTCGTGTTTTCCATTACATTTGTATTTGCGATTAAAGTTTGTTTGACTCTTAGGACCCGGCTCGCGCCGGGTCCTTTCTTTTCAGGCGGCAGCACAACTCCTTTTTTCCAGGATGCTGGCAGCGCGGATGATAGCCAGCTCCACCGCCGGAATAACATCCTCGCCTCTCAGGTATTTATACAGCGTCGGCCTGCTGATTCCCGCCACTTGGCAAAACTCAACCTTGGTAGCACTGCTTAATATCTCTAACTTTCTTTCCATGCTACAAATGCAAACGTTTTTACATTACCGCGCAAGGTATTGCTTATTAATTTTTAAAATAATAACTTTGGAACTTTCAAAACATACTGAAAATATGGGACAAAAAGCAGGTGACAAAAAGCAGGTCG
>JAGFJD010000642.1 GCA_024102975.1 Phaeodactylibacter sp.
ATACTGCCACCCCACCGATAAAAGCCCCATCGTCAATATCAATATAACGAAACTCACTCAATAAACCGGTTAGCCTGTTAAAATCAAAAATAAACAAGCCATCTGCTGGAGTATAACGGATGTAGAACCTGCCGTTTGGCGAAAAAACAGCCTGGCCTCCAGCTTCTCCTTCCAATACGGTTGCGCGACCGATCTGTTGTTCAAATACTGCCTGTATTCCATCTTCAGATAGCAGAAAGGTATAATATTCATTGGTCAGGTATTGAGGAACCATGACCCACCAATCAATCCCATTTGCATGTTTTACGGCTGTGAGTTGCCCCATTCCCAGGCTATCACTTATCACAGGTACATTTTTCAATATCATGTTCCCTTGGTTTGTCAATGTATCTATTTCTACAATAGTACCCAACAAACCTGTAGTTAACGCAATCGCCGGCGAGTTTTCAGCATATTCTAAATGGGAATACAATAGGTAGTATTTACTGGAGTGGTTTGGCGTATTTAGTATTAATGCACTTTGAGGGCCGGCAGGGTATCCTATAATATCACAATAATCATTGTGAATTGGCCCTGCATTAAGGCAATCAGTGTTGGCAATTAATTCATGGTTGAAATCTGCAATAGCACACCCGTTAGTGTAAAAAAGAAGGTTACCTTCTTCATCACTAATACTCGTGCCGCACACATTAAAGATTAAATCTATTGGAGTATAATTTATACTTGGTGGATATTCATTAAAATCCATTAAAACTCCTTCTACCCCAGGATACCCGGAAGTTGCATTACTGTTATATCCAAACATCCAAATATAATCATGCCTCTGCCCAAAACAAAACAAAGGAAATGCTAATAATACCGCTAGATACTTCATACTGATGTATTTCATAACTGGCCATCAATAGAAAGGGCGCCTCCAACCATAATGGTAAGGAAGCGCCCCACACTACTAGACATTTTCTGGACACAGAGTACGCCGAGAAGACACAGAGTCACGCAGAGGCCTGATTATCAATGGAAAACACTCCGTGTACTCTGTGTTGGACTCAGTGCTCTCTGTGTCCAAAACCATTTTGTCCAGTGGTGTGGAAGCGCCCATTTATTTATCGAATGATGATTAACTTTTGGGGTTCATGCCCTAGCCTGGGGCCTCTTATTGTGCAATAATAAATACCTGCGGGAAGTTGGCTGGTGTTAATGAGAAAAACCGTTTCGCCTACTCTCAATTGCTTTTCCAGTTGAACCTGCCCGCGAAGATTATAAACTATGAAGTAATCCGCCATGCCCAAGGGCTCAGGCAATCGGACGGTTAGCTCATCTTTTGCCGGGTTCGGGATCAATTGTAACTTCGTAGCAATTTCTGGCTGATGAATAGGCACCGGCCTTTCCTCAGGCTCAGAAGCACAACGCTCTTCATCCTCGTATTTTACTGAAGGGTCAATAAGGCTGTACAAACTCCGGGCTTTGAACACGGCATCGCCGCCCGCCAGCGGGCATTGGTTGGCGAGCTCCCATAGGGCTGTTATCTGAGTTTCGGTAAAGGTGTCGATGCCTACAGCTACTGTCTCCAGGAACAAAGCATTGACGTCTTGCTCATTGACCTCAAATACTTCACTTGCTGAAATGGAGTTATTACCCAATTCCGCTTCGTCCAGAAAGTCTTCCCGGTACAGTTGAATGGCTTCCATTTGACCTTCTCCCTGCTCTTGAAAGTAGGCCAGGCTGTCCAGTAGGGCCTGATGTTGGGCCAGCAGAGCTGCCGTATCTACTTCAACGCCAAAGCTGTACTGCCAATCCACCCAATGTAGGCTGTCCAGCTTGCTTTCGATGCGGCTGTGCAGAGAATCCAAGGCGGCCGTTGTGTGTTCTCCTAGAGTAAAAGCCGTATTAAGTGTGGTATCTACTAATGAGAAGCCTCCCACGGTTGTGCTTCCATACTCTTCCAGAAAATCTTCTTCCCAGGTTTCCAGGGCCTCTTCCCCCTTTTTCAGAAGGCGGTAATAAAGGTGGCGTTGCCCCGTCCATTGGAGGGCGTCCTCAAATTCAGGGGATTCAAAACTTCCCTCTGCCAACTTTTGTAGGAGTTCGTCTTCTTCTTCGGGTTCTTTTCCAGAACCGGGAGTGTTGGCCGAACAAACTTCTACTGATTCCGTAACGCATTGAAAAGTGCTATCTACGTCCTGGTCGACAAACCATTGAGCATTAGCCTCCCAATCCGGAAGAAGTAGACACCCTGAAGGAAAATCTTCATCTACAAAAAATGTAGATGATAAGACGTTAGATGGAATTTCTGCCAAATGCCTCGCCCCCACCCCACTATACGTTCCACACCAAAGGTTACCATGATGCTCCTGCAGCCCGATCGCCCCCGTCTCCTCGATCAACAACCCGTCGAAATGGTCCTCTATGGTATTGCCCTGGAACCGCACCGCATCCCCCATGCCCTCAAAGCGGAAGCCCAGGCGGGTGTTGCTTGTATGGTTGCAGGTGATCAGCGTACCCGAGGCGCCCACAGCGTCGAAGCCGTAACTGTCCACGGAGTAGGGCGCCATAGGCGGGCCCATCACCGTGTTGCAGCGCAGCCAGGCGTCGGCCGTGCCGGAGAGGCGGATGCCGGTTTTCCCCTTTTCTTCGTCCTGCAGCAGGATGGTGTTTTCGTGTACTTGCACCTTGCGGGCCGCG
>JAGFJD010000667.1 GCA_024102975.1 Phaeodactylibacter sp.
GGCATGTTTAAAACTGCGGTTGACAGAAGGGCCTGCGCCCAGGGGCTCTAAGCCAGTGCAGGGTGTACCTAGTCCTGCCTTCAGCTATGGCAGGCGGAGGAGCCCTAGCAAGCCCTGCGGCAGAGCATTTCTAACACCGCTTGGGCCGTATTGCTGCCCAGCGTTCGGCCGAGCTGGCGCCGAAGGCGTTTAGGCAGATAACTAAAAAGGTTCTTCCAAAAGAGCGAAAAAGCGTGTATTTTAAATTTGAACTAAAAAGATAAAGATGCACGCTTACCCTCTAATAGAAGAACCAAGTTCTTTGACAGGCCAAAATTCATTTATACGGCGAGTTGACCTTGGGCCGGAGCTACGAATAAAGATAGCTACAATCGCGCTGTTTTTCCAAATCCATGGGACAATTACGCAGCTATCCAGGCGCCATTCGGTTTCCCGGCAGTTTATCTACAACCTGCGCGAGGAGTTGCGCCGCCGCCTGGAAGGGCTGTTCGAGCCTCGGCCGGCCGGGGCAGGCCAGCCCAAGAGGCAGTTGCTGAGCGCTATGCTGCACCTTCGCTTAATAGGCAGGTGCAGCTTGCATGCTATATCAGGCCTATTAAGGGCCTTGGGCCTGGGCCAGGCCAGCACGGCCTACATCAGCCAGGAGTTGGAGAGCATAGGCTCGCGCTTAGGAAATACCCTGGAGTATGAAGGCCAGGCCGTTTTCCTTTGCGACGAGGTTTTTTGCCCGGAGCCAGTGTTGGTAACGATAGAGCCGCAAAGCATGGCTATATTGCGCATCGAAAAAGCAGCGCGCCTGGACAAGGAAGCCTGGAAAGCCCACTGGCAAGAGCTGGAACGGGCTGGCACTCAATGCGCTGGCTTTGTCAGCGACGAAGGCAGCGCCATGCGCGAGGCGCAAAAAGAAAGCTATGGGCAAAAAGCCTTCCAGCCCGATACCTTCCATGCGGTGGCTTACCGCTTGGGCGCCTTCGCTTCGCGCTTGGAAACGCAAGCCTATAGCGCCGTCGGCAAGGAATATGAACGCTACGGGGTGTGGCAGAGGGCTGCCCAGCGCAACCATGCCGCCATCCAGGAGCAAAAACGGGAAGCTTACCTGGAAGCCTGCCGGGCTTGCCAGCTTGCTATCGACAAATATGAGCTCTTTGTTTTCCTCTACGGCCATATCCTGGAGCAACTGCAGGCCTTTAGCCCGCAGGGCAGGCTGCGCCAGCGCGCCCAAGCCGAACAAGAAATCCAAACCGCTTTGCAGTATATGCGCCAACTGGATATCAAAGGCCTGGGCAAGGCGCTGGATTCCATAGAAAAGCGCTTGGCAGAAGGCTTGCTGTCCTTCCTGGACAACGCCCGCAGCCTTGTCCAAAACTTAAGGGGCAAGTTGCCAGCTTACAGCCTGCCTTTTTGGTGCGCAGCCTGGCAAGCCAGCAAAAACCTCGTTAAAGCCAAGTCCAAGCGCCGCCGGCAAGCTGCCAAAAAGCGCCTCCAATGGCTTATAGGGCTGCTCCAGCAGGATTGCCGGCAAAACGGCGTTAGCTTTGAGCAAGCCCGACAATTGGCCTTTGGTCAGCTTGACGCTATTGTCCAAAGCTCTGCCCTGGTAGAAGCCGTCAATTCCATTATTAGGCCTTATGTGTGCCTAACCCGCCGGCAAATCTCCCAAAGCTTCCTGCAACTGGTTATGTTTTTCCATAACCACCGCAAGTTTGAGCGCGGCAAGCGCAAGGGAAAGGCCCCTATCGAGCTGCTTACTGGGCAAAAACTTGAAAAGGGGCCCATTGAGTTGATGCTCCAAGCGGCTGGGCGGTAAGGGGCCGGCTGCTGGTTGGTTGTGTCTTTTGGCCTGTCAATGAACTTTTGGTTATCCGCTCCAGGATAACTGCCAGGGCTGTGCATTTTTTTGCCGCAAAGTGTCAACTAAATGGTGCCCTAAATTAAACATGCCCGATGAAGGAGCATAGTGGCGCTACGCGACTGAAAAGCAACGAAGTGCAGAACAATATTTGCCGTTCGCAGCCCATCAAGTGCTTCTCCGACAGGCTCCTAGGCCTTCGTTGCCGTATTTAATGCCTTCGTCCGGGTTGATGGGGTAGTAGTTGTAGCTCAGTGTGGCCAGCAACAGCACTTTGTTGGTATCCTCCGATGCACGGGGTAATTCGAGCAGGAGAGAATCGATTCGTGCCTGCCCCTGCTTTTGGCCAACTGCCTTTGGGGGGGTGATGCCTAAACAGGAAAAAGTAAGCAGGACGAATAGGGCGTGTCTCATATCGGATCATTGAATAGGTGATGTACATTTTGGAAGTTTTCATGCCGAAAACAGCAAGAGGGTACAAACCAGAATCGCATCCCCTCGGGCTGCCCGGTTTCGTATTTCTTGAAAGTTGCCATAATTACGCATTATAGCAATTTTTAGCTATCTCCCATAACGCATGTTACCTGGCTGGAAGGAGAAAATCCCGGGAAAGGCCTTCACGCTGCTGCTTCGGCTCGGGTTTATGATGTGGCTGTAAAACAAAAAAAGCCTGCGAAACCACATAGGTCCGCAGGCTTTTTTAATTTAAACAATTTCGTGCCGAAAGGGGGAGTCGAACCCCCACGCCCGTAAGGACACACGCCCCTGAAACGTGCGCGTCTACCAATTCCGCCATTTCGGCATTTCCTTATCGCCCGTTGGCGATTTTTTCAGGGTGGCGCAAAGATGAAGTAAATTTGGTTTTTTTACAACCCTTCGCGCCTTTTTTTTAGAAATCAGTACCGACGGGGGGAATCGAACCCCCACTCTGTTGCCAGAACTGGATTTTGAATCCAGCGCGTCTACCAGTTCCGCCACGTCGGCAGCCTTTGCTTTTTTCGGAATGCAAAGTTAGGCAAAATTCCGCTTTTCTTCCAAGAAAAGTGCATTACGTAAATGGCTGCCAATAAAAAAAAGTTCCGTTGCCTTATATACTGCCGCTTTGCAGATACACAAATGCACGAATACACCGCTACCTTTACTTAAACCAATCCCCGAAACTCCGGAAGAAATCCAGCCCGTTGGCGTACAGCACCAGGCCGAGCACCAGGATAAAGCCGATCAGTGTGGCGTACTCCAGGAACTTATCGCTCGGTTTGCGGCCGGTGACTGCTTCGTAGAGGAGGAACATGACGTGCCCGCCGTCGAGGGCGGGGATGGGCAGCAGGTTCATGAAAGCCAGGATGAGGGAGAGGATGGCCGTCATGCGCCAGAAGCGCTCCCATTGCCATTCGTTGCCGAACATAGAGCCGATGGTGCCGAAGCCGCCTAAGCTGTCTTTGGCCTTGATCCGGCCCCGGAAGATTTGGCCGAACGCCTTCGCCTGGTCGCGCAGGAAAGACCAGCCCATGGCTACTCCGGCAGGCAGGGCCTCCGCCAGGGTATACTCCTGCCGTTCCGTTTTGAAGAAATAGGCGGCGTTGTAGGGGTATATGCCGATCGTGCCGTTCTCGGTGGTGGTCATGTTCATCGTCATGGTGTCTTTCTCTTCCCGGACGACCGTGACGTTCACCGGCTCGTTTTTCAATTCCCGCGCCAGCTTGTAGAAGTCGCTGAAATAAGGCGTGGGCGTGCCGTTTAGCGCTATGACTTTGTCCATTTCCTTTATGCCGGCTTCTTCGGCAGGGGAATTTTTCACCAGTTTGGCGGCGATAAAAGGCACGCGGGCAGAAAAAAGCGGCTTGTCTTTATTCTCGTGGCTGGCCAGGATGGAGACGAACCGGGGGTCGATCGCTATTTCCCGGGCCTGGCCGTCCCTGCGGACCTCCAGGGAGCTGGCGTTGTTGATGATGATTTCCCGGACCACCTGCCGGTCGTTGAACTTTTCAAAGGGCTGGCCGCCGACGGACAGGATGTGGTCGCCATCCCGCAGCCCCAGGTCGTAGCCGAGGGAATCGACGAATATGCCATATTTGACGTTCTCATTGGGCAGGTATTCTTCTCCCCAGTACCACAACACCATGCCGTATATGAAAAAGCCGAGGAGGAAATTGACCGTCACCCCGCCCAGCATGATGACCAGCCGCTGCCAGGCCGGCTTGGAGCGGAATTCCCAGGGCTGGGGGTCCTGCTTCATCTGTTCGGTGTCAAAACTCTCGTCGATCATTCCTGAGATCTTGACGTAACCGCCCAGCGGCAGCCATCCGATGCCGTATTCCGTCTCGCCTTTTTTATACTTGAACAGGGAGAACCAGGGGTCGAAGAAGAGGTAGAACTTCTCCACGCGGGTGCCGAAGAGCCGGGCGGGGAAAAAATGCCCCATCTCGTGCAGTACGATCAAGATCGAAAGGCTCAGCATCAGCTGCCCCACCATTATCACATAATCCATATATCGCTACAGTCTAAAATTTGAAGAAAAAATCCTGGAAAAATTTTAGTTGGAACACAAACTAAACAATCGGATAAAAAACAGGATTATTTTTCCTAATGTTGCGTAAGCGGACGCAAAGGTAAGAGGATTTGCCAAAAAATTATACGCCGCTCCCGCCAAAACCGATGAATGGCCAATATTATGCTATGAACTTATTTTATACACCCCACATTGAAGGCGGCCTGGCCAGCCTTCCGGAAGACGAGGCCCGCCACTGTATCCAGGCCCTGCGCCACAAAGCCGGCGACATCATCCACCTGACGGACGGGAAAGGGGGGCTGTACGAAGCCCGGATCGTAGAAACCGGCAAAAAACAGTGCACTGCCGCCATAGAAAAGGCACTGCCCGCTCCGCCCCCCCGCAGCCACTACCTGCACCTGGCCGTGGCGCCGACGAAGAACATCGCCCGTTTCGAATGGTTCCTGGAAAAAGCCACCGAGATCGGCGTAGACGAGGTAACTCCCTTGGCCTGCGAACATTCAGAACGACGGAAACTACGGGTGGACCGCCTCGGCAAGATTTTGGTTTCGGCCATGAAGCAATCCCTGAAGGCAGAGCTGCCCCGGCTGCAGGAACTTACGCCCTTCACCCGGTTCATCCAGCAGCCGCTGGGCCCCGACACTCAGAAATTCATTGCTCACCTGGGGCCGGGCGTTAAGGGACATTTAAAAAACAACTACCAGCCCGGCCGGAGCGTTTGCATACTGATAGGGCCCGAAGGAGGGTTCAGCGCGGAAGAGGCACAGGCAGCCATTGCCGAAGGCTTCGTCCCGGTAAGCCTGGGGCCTGGCAGGCTCCGGACAGAAACAGCAGGCATCGTAGCCTGCCATACCATTAACTTGTTAAACGAATGATCTTTTATCCATGAAGCGGATACTGTTTGCATTGCTTATCCTCACTGCATTTTCTTTTACAGGAACAGGCGAGCCGCCGGCCCTGCGCATGGCCCTGCTTAAATACAACGGCGGCGGCGACTGGTACGCCAACCCCACCGCCCTGCCCAACCTGGCCCGGTTTTGCAACCAGCACCTCGGGACCAGCTTCGACACCGACTATGCCGAGGTGGAAGTCGGCAGCGCCGAGCTGTTCAACTTTGCCTTTGTGCACATGACCGGGCACGGCAACGTCGTTTTTTCCGATGCAGAGGCGGAGAATCTCCGGAATTACCTCATCGGAGGCGGTTTCCTGCACATCGACGACAATTACGGAATGGACCAGTATGTGCGGGTGGCCATGAAGAAAGCCTTTCCCGAACTGGCGTTCATAGAATTGCCCTTCGAACACGAAATCTACAAACAGCAGTTTGATTTCAAGAACGGGCTGCCCAAAATCCACAAACACGACGATAAGCCTCCGCAGGGTTTCGGCCTGTTCTGGGAAGGCCGCCTCATTTGCTTTTATACCTACGAATGCGACCTGGGAGATGGGTGGGAGGACCAGGACGTCCATAACGACCCTGAAGAGGTGCGCCTCCAGGCCCTGCGCATGGGCGCCAACATCGTCCGCTATGCTTTTGAACAATAGCTTAGAGCATGTTTGGAGGTAGTCCCCGACACTATGTGTACGGGGCAGGCTATTTGGGCTGCAAATGCCCGCTTTTGGAATCCCGACCCTATGGGTGCGGGACAGGCTCTCATTTCGGCTATTTCCTCGCACATAGCGCTGCTATGGCCTCGAAAATAGCCTGTCCTGCACCCGAAGGGTCGGGGAGCCTCATGAGAACCCAAAATCGACCATTTTCGCCTCCAAAGCACCACCTCCAAACATGCTCTTATTCCCAAATGAGGGAACGCTTGTGCTTCACGTATTTTTTCAGGTTGATCCAGAAAGCGACAAAAAGGTAAAAAATGACCGGCGACCCCAGAGCGACAAAGGAAAGATAGATGAAGTAAAGGCGAACCCGGGCGGAGGCTACCCCCATCTTTTCGCCGAGATAGCTGCAAACGCCGAAAGCGGAGCGCTCCAGTAAGCTTTTTATTGTATGCATGGCTAAACGATTGAGCACAAGAGTAACAAATATCCGCCAAAATTGATTTTAGAAGGCCCGGAAAATTTGTACGCCTTCCCGGCTTTTTTCGTTTATCCGGCTGCGGGCGTTTCGGGAGGCAGGCTATGGGGCGGATATCCCCGGCATCTCCTCCCTTTCCTTACTGGTAGACCTCCTGCTGCGAAAGCTGCGCCACTTCTGCCGGCGCTTCGATCGACTGGCCGGGGTTGGCAGCCGTGCTGCCTTTTCCGGAAAAGAGATAGAAAGCGCCGAGTGCGCCAACCAGAAAGATGATCCATGTGATGAGCCCTTCTGCTTTGGATGATTTATTGTTGCGTGCCATTATTCCTAAGTTGTGGTTGGGTTGAAGAAATAGTTTGCCAGCCCCTGCCGGCGGCGCCAGCAGGGCTAAAGGGGGGAAAGTTTACCGGACGGGTTGAACACAAGGCATACGGCGGCCGTCTCCTGCCGGGAACCGACAAAAGCCCCAAAGCCGTCTGGCTATGGGCATGAGGATGGCTATCCGTTGACGTACAACTGAAACAATGCTAAGGAATCGGAGAGGACACAAGGGTGGCTCTCCGCCCCGGGGCCGGTTCGTCAAACAGGTGCAGCAATGGGCTGCCGGAACTGGTTTGCAGGCAGTTCAAAAGGACAGCATGCCCTGGGATGTGAAAACAGGCTTGAACGAAAGCCTCCGCAAACGGCGGTTGAAGGCGTTGCCTTCAAATCCGGTTGCCCTGCACGAGCAGGACAAGAACGGATGAACCGATCACAGGGAGGGCCTCCTCAATGGCAGTTTCACGCCACTAGGCAGGCGTTTCGCCGGCAGATAAGCCGGGAATACGCAAACACCTGGCCAGGCAGGTTAGGCTGTTCCTGCAGCGCCGGGTGCTCGCCATGCGGGCGGTTCGCCCGGGCGCCTGATGCTCCGGCAGAGCACAAAACGTATGCCAAACCTGTTCTAATCCGTTGGAGGATGTTTAGTCCGGGAAAATAAAAGATTGGTTGATGCGCAGATTTGCGGCGGAGGGCCGAAAGCGGCTTGGAGAAGGTGTAAGAAATTGTGCATAATGTAACTAGTTTGAACGAATTGGGAAAAAAGGGCCCTGCAACGGCAGGTTCATAAAACAGGGGGGACAACTTGGGGGCAAGGGGGTATGGTTTGGGTTGTGGAGGGGGGCAGGGACAAATATATATATTATATATTAAACTGAAGTAAAATATATTCATTTTTTCTGCTGTTTTTCAACGTTTTTCACATTGCGCCGTACACTTATGTATACAGCAAAACATGTGCCAAAAAATTCATATATATTATTCTTCAGCAGAAATGAACTGTGCCTTTGGGGATTTGGGCAGGAGCAGCCACAACCGGCCATAATAGTTGATGCGGCCCGCCTGCCGGGCGGCTTCGCTCCCTACGCCGGTGTAGAAGTCGACATGGCCGGCCCCTTTGATCGCGCCGCCCACATCCTGGGCGACCAGAAACCGGTACTCGTGGCCGACCACGCGGTGTTGTTCCCGGTCATAAACGGGAAAAGCGGCCAGCAGGCAACTGCCCAGGGGGATGTACCGGCGGTCGACGGCAATGGAGTAGCCGGCCAGGAGCGGGACGCTGCCGGCGCCTTTGGGCCGGGCAGAACGCTTTCGGGTAAAGAACGTATAGGAAGGATTCTGGAACAGAACGGTGTCCCGAAGAGCGGGGTTCAGCCGTAGGTAACGGCGGATGCCGCTGATAGAGAGGTTGCTGAGGGGGATATCTTCTCTGCCAATAATGTATTTCTCAATACTGCGGTAGGGCTGCCGGTTAGTCCCGTTATAGGCAAAGAGGTCGAGCTTGCCATCGGCGTATTCCACGTAACCGGACCCCTGTACCTGCATGTAATAGACGTCAACCTTGTCGGCCGCATAAGCCAGCTCCAGGCCCAGGCCGGCCAGCATGCCCTTTCCTTCAATTTCACTGCGGGTAGGCAGGTCGCCCTCCCAGTCCAGGGGGCGGTCGTAGAGCGGGTGTTGGTAGTGCCCCTGCGGTTCTTTTCTCACTTTGACCACCGGCGTGAAATAACCGGTAAACCGCACGTTGCTGCGGCGGTCTGCGCCCCAGATCTGGTAGGCATCCAGGTGTTCGTGGAGGCCCAGCGGCTTGGTGTGCTGCCAGGCGATCAAAGTCCGGATGGTTTCTTCCAGCTCCTCAAAGGTGATCCGGAGGCTGCCCACTTGCTGGTTTCTCTTCCGCTGCTGCAGCCGCAGCAGTTCGAGGTTTTGTTCCAGAGCTTCCACAAATCTGGCGTCGATAATGGGAAGGTCGATGGTGTCCAGGAAAACAGGCTGGTAAACATCCGCCATCCCGGGCAGCCCGGCCAGGCGCCCGTCCCGCCGCAGGCGGGGCCGGGAGGCGTATCCCTTTCCATCCAGCACGAGTGAATCCGCCCCGTCGGAGGAGGAGGGCAGATCGCCTTGCTCTGCCGGCGGCGAACAGCCGGCAAAAAAGGCGAAAAGGATGATAACCAGGGTTTTATGTTTATTCATTGCCACCGGGAGCTTGGGCCGTTTAGCAAGTATACTATTTATACGGGTAATTCCAAAATCCAGGATTTGGGGAGCAGCCGCCAAACGGGGAGCGGCCCTTCCGGGTTGCTGCGCAGTATTCTGATAATTAGGCCGCTATAATCAGGATTATTTTGGAATTCGACCGCCCTGTTTTTTTTTTTATCCTTTCCCGCCTCCGGGCTTCCGGGCAGTGAGCACCGCGTAGAACCAAAGCCCCTGGTTCAGGGCCTGGAACTGGCGGATGCTGCCGATGATATTGCGGTGCTGAGCTTTGGAGCGTATCCCCAATCCGTAGAGTACGTAATCGGCCCACAACCAACGGCGGGCGATCTTGTGCAGGTTTTTCAGGGAAACCCAGGTATGAGCGGTGTAATCCCGGAGGATTACCTCCTGAAAGCCGGCGGACCGGGCATGGGCAGCATGTTCTTCCGGCGTGTCGATATCGGGAATAGCCCAGCGGTTGAGCCAGCTGAGGAGCAGCCGTTCGCCGCCGGGCGGCAGGGGACGCCGGGAACGGACGTACTCTGCGGCCACCAGCCGCCCTCCCGGTTTCAACAGGCGGTAAGCCTCCCGGTAGAACGCTTTTTTTTCGGGAGCATGACAGAGGCTTTCGCAAGCCCATACACAATCGAAACGCTCTGATTCGAACGGCGCCTGGCAGTAATCGGCCTGCCGGAATTCCACCCGCTCTGCCAGCCCGTGCAGCAGGGCCAATCGCCGGGCCTCCTCTACCTGGCTGGATACGGGCGTAATGCCTACGGCCTCTGCCTGAAGGTGGCGGGCCAGCCACAGGCAACTGCCGCCGTTGCCGCAGCCGGCATCGAGAACGCGGCTCCCGGGCGATAGGCCTGCCAACCTGGCCAGCACCCGGTTGGTGTTCTCCAGAGCAGCCGCGTGTTTATCGGCACCCTGCCCGTAAAAACCGAAATGAATGGAGGGATTGTCCCGGCTCAGCCAGGCTACCCGGTAATCGAAACGGGTGGCGTCGTAATACTCGATGATCTCCCGAAACCTGGATTCGTCAAATTCGGAGGGCCGGTTCTGGCGCATACGTCGATGAGAATGGTTTGGCTGCCGCGAAGATAAGAAAGAGGAACGATAAATCAGGCCGGAGGCTACCGGTTAAGATGGCTCGTTGCGGGCTTTTGCCCTGTTGGGCGCACGCAGATGCATGGCAGCCGGGCCGGAGGCCAAGCATCAGCACCCCGGCCGCTCCGCAAATCCTGTTAATCCTGTTAATCCTGTCTACTGTCTATCCTGTCTACTGTCTATCCTGTCTATCCTGTACAAAAAAAGAAGCCGCTATTCCCTCGGGAAAGCGGCCTCGGACAAGCAAAATAGTATTCTCAGAATTTTGTTACGGCATTTTCGCGGTTTTGTTGCTGAAAAAGCAGGAAAAATCAGGCCGGCAATTACCGGGATGTGTAAAAGTGAATCCACCTGCGCTGGAGCTTCGGTGGACGAAGAGTGGGTAAAGGTGTAAAAGAACGCGGGTTCCCCGCCATTTACACGTTTATACTTTCTTTGTCCACTGAAGCCTTGCGAAGGTGGCTACACATTTACACAAATGGGACCAAAATGTCCGGCAGTATGGTGAGCTGCCCTAATGCGGCAGCTTGCTCCGCAGCAACCCGTAGGCAAAAGTCCCTGCCATGGCCGCCGCCAGGAACACCACAAATACGGTGTACCCGCTCCCCATCAGGATAAACATCGGCCCGGGGCACACGCCGGCCAGCGCCCAGCCCAGCCCGAAGATGATGCCCCCGATCAGGTAACGGGGGACGCTGCGGTCCTTGGGATGGAAGGTGATCTCCTGCCCTTCCGTCGATTTCATGTGCGTCCGCTTTATGAGCTGTACGATGCCCACCCCGGCGACAATGGCCGAGAAAATGATGCCGTACATGTGAAAGGACTGAAAGTGGAACATCTCATAGATGCGGAACCAGGAAACGGCTTCCGCTTTGTAGAGGGTAACGCCCAGCAGTATGCCGACGAATATATATCTGGAAATTTTCATGGTTGTTTTTTTAGGCTAGAAAAGGACCGGGAATATCAGGTGGGTCATCACCAACCCTCCGATGAAGAAGCCGATGACGGCAATCAGGGAGGGCAACTGCAGGGCCGACAGGCCGCTGATGGCGTGCCCGGAGGTACAGCCCCCGGCATAGCGGGCGCCGAATCCGACCAGGAAGCCGCCGCCTACGATGATGATCAGCCCGCGCAGGGTAAAGAGGCTCTCCCAACTGTAGAATTCCGGGACCAGCGGCACGTTTCCCTGTTCGTAGTTGAAGCCCAGTTCCTTCAGGCTTTCCACCGTAGCGGCCGATACGTGAGCGACATCGCTGCTGCCCAGGAAATAATGGGAGGCGATATATCCGCCGAACATGGCGCCCAGGGCGACCATCAGGTTCCAGCCCTGCGACTGCCAGTCGAATTTGAAGAAGTCGGAGAATTCCCCGGCGCCGTCGGCTGCGCACATGATCCGCAGGTTGGCGGAGATGCCGAACTCCTTGCCGAAGAACAACAGGATGAACATGATCAGCGCGATCATCGGCCCGGCGACCCACCAGGGCCAGGGCTGGCTGATGAACTCCTTGATTTGGATGAGAAAATCGGGTACCATTTTTCTGGTTTTTAATGATCCGGAAACTCGTTTCGAAAGCTCCCTTTGTATACCCCAAAATTAGGGTGCCGGAATGATTTGTTAATGTGATGTCTATTACATAAAAGGGTGATTTATATCAACCGGGAGCGGTGATTTTCCTTAGCCCGGCTTCTGTTTTACAATGAATTTGAATGATTTTAGACCAACAAAACCTGGGAACCATGAAAGATCGCGCTACTCCGCCTCTCGTTTTGCCTATTGTATTTTTCATCACATTGCTGCTGGCGCCAGGCTGCCGGAAGGAACAGGCTGAACCCGATGAAGCCGAATGCGGCCTGATTTATCTCGAACGCCTGCACCAGCCCTGGCGCTTGTCTCTCGCCCTCTGGCAATACGGAAACGAATTTCAGGACGCGGGAAGTTTTGAGGTTTATTTTAAGGAATGACAGGGTACTGTTCATAATTTAAGCCGGTTCTTCAGCAACTGCCTCAGCGCCGGCCGGTTTTTCGGGTTCAGCAGGTTGAGCGCCCGCAGGCCACACAGTTTTTCCACCAGCTCGACAGCAGCGATGGTATTGGTGGCCGGGCCGCTGACCAGGTCGGGCTGCAGGCCGAAGCTCTTCATCACCCCGTAAACAGCATAAGGGTCGGATGCGCAAAGCATGATGCATTGTATGTTTTCCCGGATGTAGTCGATGGCAACGTCCCCGTTGTAAGGTTCCAGGGGAGAGGCGCCGATTTCTATGACCGCGACATCCCCTTTTTCCCTCATCATCAGCGACAGCATGTGTTCGAGAGCGGGGATGAATTCTTCCCTGCTGCATACCGTAGAAGGCAGCCCGGCGTCGACAAAGTCAAACACGGCGGCCGCCCCGGCGTCTCTGACCGCCAGGATGTCCCGGTAGCGGCCGGCGCCGGTCACCTTGGCGCCGATCACCCGGAGGCCCATCGACCGGAGTTCCCGGGTGACGATGCGGGCGGTGGTGGTCTTGCCCGCTGACATGGAAGTGCCCACCATCAGCACGACCGGCAGGTTGAAGGGGCGGGCGGGGACAGGCACGGTGGTATTCTGCATGGTACATTTGGCACCCTGCCGGATGACATGCCCCAGGTACTCGACCTCGATAGGTATGGGCGAAAAGGTAGACGCGGACGTCACCCTGCCGATCAGCCCGGCAGCCGTCATGAGGTGGAAGCGCTCGTGGTGTTTTACCGCCTTCCAG
This sequence comes from Phaeodactylibacter sp., assembly GCA_024102975.1. Taxonomy (GTDB): domain Bacteria; phylum Bacteroidota; class Bacteroidia; order Chitinophagales; family Saprospiraceae; genus JACJXW01. The sequence goes on from JAGFJD010000667.1 coordinate 12,748, forward strand.
GATCCCGTGATCTCCAGGGTAGCGTGGCGGACGCCCAGCGCGCCGATCAGGCGCTCGCCCTTCAGGGGGTCCATCATGCGCCCGTTGTGAAGCTCGATGCGGGCACTGGCCGAGCCCGGCTTCATCAGTTCGACCGCAATGAAATCTCCGGTTGCCCACTGGCTGAACGGAATGGGGCGGGTGCCGAAATCGCCGTCCGTCAAACCGGAGTTGCGCGCCAGAGAGGTGAACGTGAACTGGTATTGCATGGGGCTGATAATTTTTGATGTGCGATGTGCGATGTTTGATATGCGATGTGCCGGGAACCTGTGGCTAACGCCGGGTAAATCGAAAATCGCACATCAGACATCGTATATCTCAAATATTCCCCCTCCTTTCCGCCGGCAACAACAGCAGTAACGCCAGGAGCGCCGTCCGTTCTTCCAGTTTATCCAGGAAAATGAACTCATGAGCGGCGTGGGCGCCGTCGCCGGGGGTGCCCAGCCCGTCGAGGGTAGCGGTGTAGAGACTGGCGGTGTTGCCGTCGGACCCGCCGCCGGCGGACGCCTCTTCCAGTTCGAGCCCCAGCCGCTCCCCGGCTGCCCGTGCCTGTTGCCAGAGGCGGCGGTTGCGGGGCGTCCGTTCCATCGGCGGGCGGCCGAAGCCGCCTTCTACTTCCAGGGCGACTTCCGGGGTGGCCGGCTGCAGGCTGAGGATGGCCTCGCTTAGGCGGCGGGCGTCTTCCCGGGTGGGTGCCCGCACATCGACCACCGCCTTACTGGTAGGCGCGACCACGTTGGGGGAAATGCCGCCTTCCACCAGGCCCACGTTGACGGTGATGCCCTTTTCCGGTTCGTTCAGCGCGAACAGGCGCTGGATTTGATGGGAGAGTTCCAGGATGGCGCTGGCGCCTTTACCGGGGTCCAGGCCCGCATGGGCAGCCTTGCCCCGGACGGTGAGCGTGAAGCGGCCCAGTCCTTTGCGGGCCGTCTTGAGCCTGCCGTCCAGCCCGAGGGGAGGCTCCAGCACGAAGGCCCGCCCTGCGATCCTTGCCAGCCGGCGGATGGCAGGCGTGCTTTCGCGGCTGCCGATCTCCTCATCGGAATTGACCAGGCAGACTGGCGTGGCATCCATCTCCAATCCCAAAGCCCGAATGGACTGTAAAGCGAAGGCCATCTGGGCCAGGCCGGCTTTCATGTCGAAGATGCCCGGCCCGCTTAGCCGCCCGTTTTCCTGCTGGACCGGCATTTTTTCCAGCGTCCCCTTTTCCCAGACCGTATCGCCATGGCCGATCAGCAGCTGCAGCGGCCGGCCACGTTGCCGCCGGGCGGGCCGGGCGAGGAGGCAACCGCCGGTTTGCCGTCCGGGCATGCGCAGGCTGTGAAAGCCCAGTTCTACGAACTTGTCGGTTAATAATTCAAACAAAGCATCCTGCGCTTGCGGATCGCGGGAAGGGGTCTCCAGAGCTGCCAACTCCCGCAGGAAAGCTTCCATGGCCGGGCGTTGTTCCCGGAGGTAATGCCGGATTTTCTGAACGTCCGCTTCCATAGCCTCAGTTTTTGAAATCCCGGGGAAAGGGAAAAGCCCGTGTTTCCCGTATTTCGGCAAACCGCCCGTAGGCCAGGTAGGCCAGCAGGGGCGAGTGGTAAATTTGTTCCT
>JAGFJD010000038.1 GCA_024102975.1 Phaeodactylibacter sp.
TACCGGGTATGGAATTATAGTTTTGAAACACTCGTAAAACAGCCGGGCGCTGAAAAGGAACATGTCCTTGAAAAATTTAGGCAAGAGCTTTTGGCGGGCTTGGACAAGGGCGCTTTTCGTCGGAGAAACTTCTCCGGTATTAAGCGACGCGCGATCAATAACTGTCGGGTTTTCCAGGAGTGCTTTTTCCTTTATCCGGCGTTGAAGAACCGCCTCCCTTAGCACTGCTAAGGTCGGGAACCTTCGCCTTGGCTAAAAAAAAAATCACTTACCTGTCGAAACCCGACACTTATTAATCGCGCGTCGCTAAGCCAATCAAAAAAACGGCCGAGCTCGACACAAAGCGTACTTTTGAGTAAGCTGATGTTGAGCCAGGCAACTCGTTCGAGGTGCAGGATGCGGGTCTGGGTGAAATCCTTGCCCGGCCTGGAAAAATATTGTTGGGGGCTTTGTCTCGCCAACTGCGGAAACTGCCGGATGGCGTCAAGATATGCACGGAGGGAGGTGTTCATGATTAGTGGAATTTTCACGAATATCCTCTTTTCCGTGCAGTTTGTTATCTGGCCGGTTTGCTTAACTTAATGGGAATGAATCGAGTGGCAAGGAATAACGGTTGAGATTTAAACCTACGGATTCCGCAAAGGTCTCGCCCGTTATTCCAGAGTCCTCACACCACCGTACGTATGCTTACGCCGAAGCTTCAGCATAGGCGCTACGGGCTACGTATCCGGCAGTTAGCCAAGAGATAAGGTCGAAGCAAAAGAAAGAGGGTGAATGGAAAATTGTAAATGTTTCAGCATTTTGGGATTCGGCAAATAAGATTCCCTCTGACACTGTTTTACGAAGAGCAAGATGAACAAGCAGGGGCGGCCTGCCTGGCCCCTACGGCTCCACCGTCCGCTCCTCGCAAAATTTCAGCAACTCCCTATAGATCTCGCTCTGCCTGAGCAACTCCGGGTTCCCCAGAATCACAATATGCTCCCGCGCCCGCGTCAGCGCCACGTTGAGCTTGCGGTCGACGCCTTCCTCCGAGAAGGACGACAGGGAGGCCAGCTGGTGCAGGGAGTTGGTGCACAAAGAAATCAGGATCACATCCCGCGCGCCGCCCTGGTAGCGCTCGACGGTGTCGATGGTCAGCAGGTCGAGGGGGGCGCCGCGTTCTTCCAGCACGGCGCGGATCTGGGCGATCTGCGCCCGGTAGGGGGTGATGATGCCGATGCTGTGGGGTGCCATTTTCAGGCCGTTGGTGTTGTAGAGCCGGTGGAAGGCGTCCACCACTTCGCCCACCAGGCGGGCCTCGTGGCTGTTTGTCTTTTGGGTGGCGCTGGCATCGTCGGCAGGCGTAGGCAGGAAGACGACCCGGTCCTGAATGAGGCGCTGCAGCAGTTCATCTTCCTCCCCCGGGCCGGCATAGCCGGCGCGGGCCACCTGCTTGAGGTGTGCCGGCAGGGAGGGCGGCAGTATTTTAAGCGTGCCGTCGTAGAAGTAGCGGTTGGGGAAGGCCATGATGTCCTGGTGCATGCGCCCCTGGTGGCTGAGTTGGGCGTAGGCCCAGTCCCAGCCGTACTGGATGCAGCGCTTGTACAGCCGCTCGAAGAGGGAGTTGCGCAGGTTGCCCAGGCCGATCTCCTGGAGGTGGGCGTCGTAGACGGCGGAAGCCTCGCTGTCCTGCACCACCACGGCCGGCAGCTGTTTGTGGTCGCCGATGAGGATGAAGCGCTCAAAATTGGGCAGCAGCCCCACCAGGAGGGGTTCCAGAATCTGGGAGGCCTCGTCGATGATCACCCGGTGGAAGTGCTTGAGCTGCAGCAACTCCGGCTTGCTGACGAGGGAGGCCACCGTGCCCACGAAGATGCGGTGGCTGTTGATCGTGTCTTTGATCTCCTGCCGCGTCTGCGCTTTTTCGATCTTGGCGCCGAACAGTTGCCCCCGGTACCGGGGGTGAGTGGAATAGCGGGAGCCGATGCGCAGGTAGTGCCGCCGGATGTCCTGCCGGATGCTTTCGATGGCCTCGCAAATCTCGTCGACGGCCCGGTTGGTATAGGCCAGCAGCAGGATGTTCTCCCCGGTATTGTCCAGCAGGTAGGCCACCAGGTATTTGAGCATCATGCTGGTCTTGCCCGTGCCGGGCGGCCCCCACAGCAGAAAGTAGTCCTCGGCGGAGAGGGCCTTGCGGAAGATGTCCTTCTGCTCGGGCGTCAGTTCTGCCGGGACGGCCACCTCCTGCGCCTCGCCCTCCCGGGGCGGCTGGGTGGCCAGCAGCAAATCCTGTTTGTCTTTAGGGCACTGGGCGAAGGCGAACAGGCTGCGGTACATGGAGACGAAGCTGGAGTCGAGCAGGTCGTGCTCCAGGTTCCAGAAGGGATGCTGTTCGAAGATGGCGCTGTTGAACTGGCGGGAGCGCAGGCGCACCGTCACCGACTCGTTGGTGATCTCGATGAGGGTACACTTGAAAATCTGGCTGAACAGGGCCGCCGGGCGGCCGTCCTGGTGCGGATATAAAACGGCGATGTCGCCGGTGCGGAAGTTAGCCAGCGGGTTGGTCTGTCCGGTGCGGCGGAACTGCACCAGAGGTTCTTCCTCTCCGGCCTGGTTAGCCGCCAGCTCCAGGTGGCTGATGATGTTGAAGCTTTCCTGCTTTTCGTTGAAGCCGTCGAGCCAGAGGGAGGCCAGCCCGTTGACGCTCTCTATGCCCTGCAGGCCGGTCTTGGCCAGTTGGTGTTCGCGGGCGATGAAGCCGGAGAAAGCGATGAAATAGCGCTGGGCCAGCGGGTGCATCCGGCTGAACACCTTTTCGAAGAGCTCCAGGTCGCGCTGCAGGAAGCCCTTCAGGTTCGGAAAGGCGCTGGGGCGCAGGCGGCCAAAGAGGCGCTGGCCCTGCTCCAGGAGGTCGCCCCGGCCGGGGTCGCCCAGCTCGCCGAGCAGGCGTTCGATGGCCACCAGCTGGTTGCGCACCTGCAGGGCCTCGTACTGCTGGGAGCGGATGCGGGGGGCAAAGCGCAGCGGTTTGTCGTCCTGGCTCGAATAGAGGATGTAATTGGTGGGGTCGGTGTCGTTGCCGAAGGCGGAGCGCACCATGAGGTCGTAGAGCAGCGTCTGGGTAAAATGGTTGGCGCTCAGCCCGTAGATATTGGGCATGAAGGGGCTGCCGCTCTTGAGCTCGACGATGGCGGCCTTTTTCTCCCCTTTGTACAATACGTCGAGCCGCCCCTGCAGGCCGTAGGTTTCGGAGTAGAAGCTGGGTTCCAGGTAGCAATGTTCCGGCTCGATGCCCTGCTCCCGGAAGCCCTGTTTCACCATCTGGTAAAGGACGGCGAAGTGCTTCTGCGAGCGGTTCATGACCTCCCGGATGACCTGGTCCTCAAAAAGGCAAAAGGCCAGCGGGTTGAGCTGAAAAGCTTTCGCAAAGGTCTGCTTGAAGGGCAACTCCGAACCGGTCATCAGCTCGTCGAGGAAAAAGTTGGCGATGTGGCCCGCCATGATGTGTTTGCTGGGTTCGAAGGGCAGGTATTTTTTCAGCAGGTAAGGCCAGGGGTTCTCCCCGTCGGCCCGGAAGCACTCGGCGATGGCGGTGACATCCAGCAGGTAGTCCGGCTCCACCACGAAGGCTTTGGGATGGTATACGCCTTCCTCGTCCACTTCCACGTCGATCAGGTTGAGCATCAGCGGGAAGCCAAACACCCGGCGGATGGCCTCGATGGTGGGCATGAAGTTCTCGTTGCGGTCCACCTCGTTGTACTGCACGCGGACCGCGGCGTCGGGGTATTCTTCATCCCGCACGAGCAGCTGCTGAGCGCCCTCGTCGTCCGACAGGGCCAGCGCCCGCGCCCGGGGCCGGAACTCTTTCACAGTGAGCGAACGGAACCGCACCGGCCATTCGCCGGGCAGGAGGTCGCTTAGGGCTTCCGGGATGGGCTGCTCCAGCAGCGCGGCGATGGCTTCCGCCAGCACTTTCAGCCCCAGTTGATATACCGGCTCCGGCTCTTTGTCCCGGCCCTGCATGGCCAGCGAAGCCCTTTTCCGGAAGGAATGGATGTAGTACTGCAGGGGCCGGCTGAGCTCCGCCCGGTGGCACAGGTAGGCCATGCGCGCGAAGAGGGTGGAGAACTGCAGGCGCTCCCGCCGCGTCATCTCGACAAAAAGAAGGGTGAGCAAACGGTAGAGCGCTTCTACCTTCGCCGCCTCGTCCATAGCCTCGTTGGCGGCCGTTTTCTCCAGCTCCCGGTAAAACAGCCGCGCCAGTGCTTCTTTGTTCATACGGGCATTTTTTGTAGCCACTAAGCTTGCCCGGCTGAGCAGACGGGACACGAAGGCTCCAGGATGCACAAAGGCTCCGTGTGTCCTTTGCGCCTTTGGGCCCTGGTGGCAAAAAGCAAAGGCAATTTACGCAAAAGCTGGATAATCTGGAAGGAATGGCGCAAATGGATTATAACTGAATCAGCCTGGCAGGGCGGTTATTGGTTATTTTGGCGGAACCCGGCAGGATGATTATTTCTCCCCATTTGGGGCTGTCCACACAAATGTGTTTCATGCAGAGGCGGGGAGGCGCAGAGCCTGGATTTTCAGTAGGCGCCGCAGGGAGTGTTCAAAAGTTTGGTGTTTAAAGTTCAAGGCCGTACCTGATAATCAGTTATTTGTGATTGAAGCGACATATTTTTTAAACTATCCCGCGCCGCACGTTGAAAATCCATTCGACACACTTTTCTGCCCCCCCCATTTCCATCCATTCCCCCCCATTTCCACCCACTTCCACCCATTTCCATCCACTTCCACCCATTCCCATCCATTCCCACCCATCTCCACCCATTTCCATCCATTTCCACCCACTTCCATCCATTTCCCATCCATTCCCATCCATTCCCCCGCCCCCCTTTGCCTGCCAAAATATTATGCCGTATCTTTCCGCCCCAATGCACCGATATGGAAAAAGACTCCTGCCAGGAAGCCACTTACCGCAATCTGTTCCTCAGCCTCTCCGGGCCTTTGAGGAACTACCTCTATTACCACTGCGGAGATGCCCGCCTGGCGGAGGACCTGGCGCAGGAGGCCTTCCTCCGCCTGTGGGAACACTGCCGGAAAGTGCCGCCGGAAAAGGCAAAGCCCTTCGTCTACCGGGTGGGCTATAACCTGTTCCTGGACGGCGTCAAACACCGGAAGGTCGTGCTTAAATTCCAAAAACAGCAACCGGAAGACAGGGCCGTGGAGTCGCCGGAATTCGAATACCAGACTAAGGAATTCGAGGCGCGGCTCTGGGAAACCGTCGCCGCCATGCCGGAAAACAGCCGCGTGGTGTTTCTCATGAACCGCATCGACGGATGTACCTACAAGGAAATCGCCGAGGTGCTGGAGATCAGCGTGAAAGCGGTGGAGAAGCGGATGAAAGGGGCGTTGGAGGCGATCCGGAGCCTGGTGGAGCAGTGAGTGGGGGCACCTATACACATCCTTCAGGTAGGGTACCGCCCTGCCAAATCGTTCTACGAAAGGAAAGAGCAAACATGGAAAATTTTCAACCCGATAACGAATTTCTGCTGCGCTGGCTCGGCGGGGAGCTGAGCGAGGAGGAACTGCGCCGCTGGCAGGGCAGCAGGAGCCACCGCCGCTGGCAGGCCCTGCAGGCGGCGC
>JAGFJD010000066.1 GCA_024102975.1 Phaeodactylibacter sp.
GGCATACGCCTCCACTATCGGCCGCATCGCTTCCGATGTCTTTTGCTTCATCTTTTTTCGGTTTGATCCAGCCTAAAGGTCAGAAGGCTTTTTTGCTAATGCAAGATGGAGTTCACCGGACGCTTACTCTGCTATAAGGGTTAACGCCAATAGGTCAAGCACAAAACCATGAGTCTTCAAGAAATAGAGACCAGCGAAAAATAACTTCCCCATTTTAATACGTAGAAACGTCCATACAATTCCAATGGGGTAGTGCCTCATCATGTATAAACAGTTTCAGTTTCGTAGCAATATTTGAATGCTAAAAAATCTGCACTTCCAAAAAGAATAATAATTTTTGCATTTCAATCCGGCTGTCTTTATGGGCATTGTATCGGTCCGGCTTAGGTGTATTTTTCCGGCTTTCCCGTTTTATCTGCTCATACCGGAAGTGCCTTTCTGCGCTTGTGCCGGTAATTGCAGCCTAAAATAGCTGTTTATTCATTCTTTTTCAAGCAAACTTGCCTTCAAACAGGGCCGACAAAGCCTGTCCCGCCAGAATCAATCCCCTTCCGGCAGTCCAAAATAAAAATACAACGTCCTTTTTATTGGCCCATCTGCTCGGTTCAGCTCGCTTTGCGGCCCCAGCTCCCCGGTATCCGTATCCAGTCCGGTGGCCAGTTTGGTGCCGATGGGCGGGATGCCGTCCAGGAAGGAAATATCGCCGGGAGGGAGGGAAGGGTGCGGAACCGGGCCGGACAGCCCGTAAAAATCGAACAGGCGGACAAACAACCCGGGCTGCGGGCTGGCTACCAGAAACTTGCCCTCGACAGTGTTGAACAGCATCCACGTTATGCCCGAAAAATAGCCTTTAAACTCGGGATACGCCCAGGGGGCGCTGCCGGTATGGGTGTCGTTGTACATCGACTCCCACAGGCCGTACGCAACGCCCTGCAGGCGGTTCTTCCACACGCGGTAAGGCCCGTTGCCCAGCCAGCGGGCGCCGATAATGTTGGATTCCGGATAATCAAAACTGACGCCCAGGAACGGGTGTTCGCCTTCGGCGGCATATTCATAGTCGAGCCGCAGCCATCCGTTTCCAAGCATTTTCCACTTTACCTCCCTCAGGTCGCCCGCATACCGGAACTCCGCAACATGCCCGCCCGGCTCCGGAAAATGGCGGAACCCGGTTAGCTCTGCCTCCCCGCTGACAAGTACTGGCCCGTTGCCCAATGAGGGGTTGAGCCCAAGTCCGTACTCCACTTTTTCCAGTAAACCGGTAGACTTATTGAGCACTACTTTTGCCGCGCCGGTTTCCAGGCTTAGCGTCGAATCGCTCTCTTCCACCGTTACTTCTTCCTGTATTTCCTGTTTTGCAATAAGATCATTTACCATATCCTCCTGCTTTCCGGTTTTCCAGGACCAGCTCATTACTTCTTTCCCATCCGGCCCATAGGCAGACAGATAAAGGGCATCATAAGATTGCCAGCCATCAGCGAGCGGCAGGGTAAGCTGCCCTTTTCCGCCAGGCGCCACCGCCGGCCCTTTAAAGCTGAACGGCATATCGGCAACATGCTCCGCCTTCCTGTCGTAGGGGCCGTCGAACCTGGCCACGCTGCCCCGGAAGGTGCATTGGTTTAAAGACGTAAAGTGGTACCGGTTTTCCACTTCTAATTGCCCGTCGAAACCTGGAGGCAGCGTTTCCTGCCGGATCACGATGGGCGAGAATATTTCCTTCAGCGCATAAAAACTGCCTTCCTTTTCCCGGTGCGGCCCCAGCACGCCGTCCGGCGCGTTGACCCGGTTGACGTCGATGTAGCCGTCGAGGTCGGTGCGGACGACGCCCTCGTCGAGCAGCGCCCACAGGAAGCCGCCGCCGGAGCGGGGCGAGGCCCACATGAGTTCCCAGAAATCGTGCAGGCCGGCGGCGGCGCCTCCGTCGTCCTGCGCGTGCAGGAACTCGGTTGGGATGTATACTGGCGAACGCGTGGTTTTGTCAGGAGCAAAACCAGCGATGCCAGTATATACTGACCCGGCGGGTTTTGTAGTCGACAAAACCTGCCGTGCGTCAGTATAAATCAGGGAATCTTCCAGGATCGCTTTGGTGCTGTAGTATTTTTCGTAGTGGTTGGTTTCGATGCCGTTGAAGTCGTTGCCGGGGCGGTGGTGGGCGTGGATGACCGGGCGTTGGGACGGGTCGTACAGCAGGAAGTCGCCGTCCAGCTCCGGGTTGGTGCCTCCTTCGTTGCCGTTGCTCCACAGGATGACGGAGGGGTGGTTCACGTCGCGGGTTACCATTTCCCGGACGAGCTTTTCGCCCACTTCCGTATCGTAGGCGTTTTGCCAGCCGGCCAGCTCGTCGATGACGTACAGCCCCAGCGAATCGCACAGTTCGAGGAAGGACTGGTCGGGAGGATAGTGCGCGCAACGCACCGCGTTCATATTCATTTCCTTCATCAGCAATACGTCCATCCGGTCGATCTCCCGGCTGAGCGTCCGGCCGGTTTCGGGCCAGAAGCAATGGCGGTTGATTCCTTTGAATTTGATCTTGGCGCCGTTGAGGTAAACGCCGTCTCCCTGCCTGATTTCTACGGTGCGAAAACCGAAGGTTTCCCGGGTGCGGTGCAGTTCCTGGTTTCCGTTTTTCAGGCTGATCTGCGCGGAATAGAGGTGGGGCGTTTCGGCCGTCCACAGCAAAGGCGTTGCAACCTGGCATTCGAGCGTTAGCCTCGCCGCTCCTGCGCCTGTTTTTCCGGCTTGTTGTGCCACCGTTTTTCCTGTTCCATCCAGTATCTCAACAAATATTTCCCGGGCGCTGCGGATGTTTTTCAGAAACACGTCGATGGCGAAGCGGCCCTGCGCATCAGCAGTTACAGCCGTCCTTTCGATATGTTCCTTCGGGAAAGCTTCGAGGTAGACAGGGCGGAAGATGCCTCCGAAAATCCAGTAATCCGCATAACGCTCCGCCCGGTTGACGGAAGGGTTTGACGACATCTTGCTGACGGTAACCTCCAGCTGGTTGCGTTGGCCGTACAGCAGCTTGTCCGTCACCGGATACCGGAACCGGTAAAAGGCGCCCTGGTGTGCCGGCCCTGCCGGGTGGCCGTTAACGGATACCTCGGTGTCCGTCATCGAGCCTTCGAAGGCCAGGTATACTTCTTTATCCTTCCAGGCGGCCGGCACCTGGAAGCCATGCCGGTAAATGCCCTGCTCGTCGGCAAAGCGGAAGTTTTTCCCGTATGTCCGGTAGTCGCGGCCGTAGTCGTAGTTGCCGAAGCCCTGTTGCTCCCAGCAGGAGGGCACTTCGATTGTCGTCCAGTAGCCGCTTTTCCGCCCGCCGGTGCAGAAGAAATCCCAGGTGGCGGTATTTTCGTTGTCGGTGCCGGAGAGGTAGAGGGTTTCTGTTTCCGGGGCGTTTTGGGCAAGGGCCCGGTGGAGGTTGGCTAGCAGGGCAAGCAGGGTTAATAAGGAAATTTTCCGGAACATCATGCTTTGTTTCGAATCAGGAAAATATTAAAATGGGCGGAAAACCCCAATTTAAGCGCAAGCGCAAGTATCAAGGCCAAAAGCAGGGCGGTGCCAGCATTGAACTTGACCTTGGCTCTTGAACTTGAACTTTAAAAGAGACGAAAGGCAAGGCATTCAAAAACGTGGAGAAGTTTTTTCTGAAAACCCCACTATTTTGAACAGCCTGCCCTGTGGAATTCGCAAGGCGACTATTCCACATGGCCTACCCGGCAGGTTGGAGTCCGTTATCCCGCCCGCCTGATCCAGAAGGGCGCCGTGGCGAACCACAGCAGCGTGCCCGCCGCCATCATCGCTTTGTTGGTTGGCGTGGAAATAGCGCCGGCAAATACAAGCATCGATGGAATGAGCGTCAGGGCAAGCCCGCTGACGGCCAGTATGCCTAAGATGATCCTTTTCATGACAAGTCCGGTTTAAGTTGTTTGGAAGGCTGGAGCAGGTAACTCAGCCCGATATACAATACCACGGCCACGAACCAGCCGGGCAGCCCCAGGAAGAATATTTCCACCCCAAAAGAAAAATTGATGAACAGGCAGGCGGCCAGGGTGAGTATCCAGGTGCCCGCTGCCGCCCAGTTGACGCCCTGGCCGGTCTTTTCAGCCAGGTCGCTTTTCAACCCCAACCGTTCCAACAGGTAAAAATCAATAAAAATGATTGCGCCCATGGGCATGAGCAACAAGCCGTACAACGCCACGAAATCCAGCAGCCGCATGACCAGGGCCGGGAAGCAGGCGGCGGTGGTGGTGACCAGCCCGACGATGAGCGTCACTTTCCAGGTTTTCGACTCCGGCATGATGGCCTGCACGGCGAGCCCCGCCCGGTAGATGGTGGGATTGGCCGTCGTCCAGCCGGCAATGATCACGCAGACGGCGCCGGTGATGCCGGCGGCGTAGTAGGCGATGGGGCCGGGGGCGAACTCCAGGCTTTGCTGGCTTTTCTGGAGAAAAACGGCGTAGAGGATGCCGGAAGCCAGCCAGGCGAAGTAGTGGCCGACGAACATGCCGCCGGCGGAAGTAAAGCCGGATTTCCAGCTTTTGGCGTACCGGAAAATGGACAGGTCGGCCATGCCGATGTGCATAGCCATATTACAGAACCAGGCGAAGAACAGGATGTGCCAGAAGGTGAACTTGGATTGCCCTTCCAGCGGTACGCCCGTCCAGATTTTCGATTCGGCCGCCGGCCAGAAATCGCTGATGCTGCTGACGCCCAGCTCGGGCAGCACGGCGAGGGCGGCGGCCAGAAACACGAGGATCATCCAGGGCGAAGCAATGTTGGCGAAACGGGATACCTGCTCATAACCGAGGGTGGCGATGAGCGTCGTCACCGTCCCGACTACCAGTACGATCAGCACCCAGGACAGGTGGCTGGGCAGCCAGTCCGTCAGCTCCGCCATGGGTATATTGAAAGGAATGCCGACGGCCGTTGCGGAAACGGCGATCATCGACCCCGCCAGGAAGCAGAACATCAGGGCATTGACCAGGTTGTACGCCACGGTGAGCTGCTTGCCGCAGATTTTTTCCAGCTTGTAATAGAGCGTGATGCGCTCTTTCACCGCTATGGGCGCACACAGGAAAGCCCAGCTCAGCACGGCCAGCAGGTTGCCGGCGAGCAGCCCGAAGACAAGGTCGCCGGCACTCGCCCCGTGGGCGACGAACAGCGGCCCAATCACAAATTCGGTGCCGGCGGTATGCTCCCCGGCATACATGCCCAGGAAGCTGCGCCAGCTCTTGTGCCGGGATGCCGGCACCGGCTCCCTCTCGAATTCCTGCACGCTCTCCAGGCGGGCAGTCAGTTTGTCCAGGATCATCTTTGTTGATATTGTTGTTTGTTTATTCTTCCGGGCGTTTTATGGGTTGTGTATGGGTGCTATTGTGCATTTTTACCCGGCCGAGGTACGAGGACGGGCGTGCATTCGTAAGGGGAACTGATATATGGCTACAGGATGGCCTGCCAAACGTATACACCAATGCACCAATGCAATGCACCAATGAATACACTAATGCACAGCGGTTAAGACGACCGTCAAACTCCTCGCCCCCTGCGCCCCGATGACCAGCGACTGCTCAATATCTGCCGTCTTGGAAGGCCCGGCAATAAACACGCCAAAGCCGGCGGCATCAATTTTTATCCGATCGTAAGCCTCGTGCATGTTATGGACGATGTCATCCTGATTCAACAGGATGACCAGATGCTGAGCGATGAAAGGCAGTACCCGCTGCCCACAGTCCTCCTCGGTAACCCATACGGCGCCGTTCTCAGCAACGCCCAGCTGCCCGTTAATTACCGCTACGTCTACCGGTTCCAGTTCGGCGGGTGACCGGACCTCGTCCAAAGCGACGGTGCAGACAACTTCCGCTAGGGGAGAGGCAATGCTTTCCGCTTCCGGAAAGCGTTCTTTTATCAGGGCGTTCAGGTCCTGTATGCTGTCGCCCCGGACCACCCGGCTCCCTCCGGCCTCTGCTGTCAAAATAAAAGTGTCGAGGGCGGAGGCCTCTCCACCGGCAAAGGCGGGAATGTCCGGCAGCGGCGCCCCGGCGGGCTTGTTGCGTTGAATGGCGGCGAGTATTTTGTCTTTGCTCATCATTTTTTTTTGTTCTTTGAAAAACCAGGTGGTGTTGAGCCAGTTGAATGCCGGAAACACGGCTCTCTGAAGCTTTCAGTAGGCCGCCTTTGTTCCTGCGTTCAACTGGCCCACCAGATTTTTCATAGAATTTTTTTATACTTGACGTAACTATTCAGCATATCCCAAAAAGCGGCAGAAAATGCCCTGTTTTTGCCCCAACCCTAAAGGGTGACAGGGCATTTTCTGCCTTTGCTCCCTTTAGGGATGGGGCAAACAAAGGCAGAAAATGCA
>JAGFJD010000131.1 GCA_024102975.1 Phaeodactylibacter sp.
ACCCATGAACCCATGAAATATCCTATATTTGCACCTCATTTATTTAATCGTAAGGCTCATGAACGACCAGAACGGCAACACGGCCATATTGCTCATGCACTGCCCGGACCAGACCGGGCTGGTAGCGGCGGTGACGGACTTCCTTTATAAAAACAACGGCAACATCATCAGCCTGGACCAGTATGTAGACCGGCAGGCCATGCGTTTCTTCATGCGGGTAGAATGGGAACTGGGCGGCTTCGCCATCCCGGAAGAAAAGATCGACGACTATTTCGGGACGCTCATCGGGCAGAAGTTCGGCATGGAGTGGCAGTTGCATTTTACCAGCCGGCGCCCCCGCATGGCCGTCTTTGTCTCCAAAATGTCGCATTGCCTGTACGACATCCTGCAGCGCTGCATCTCCGGAGAATGGCCGGCGGATATCCCCATGATCATCAGCAACCACGAAAACCTGCGGTACATTGCCGAGCGGTTCGAGATTCCCTTTGAGGTGTTCCCCATCACCAAAGAAAACAAGGCGGAGCAGGAACAAAAACAGATAGAATTGCTGAATTCCCTGGATGTCGACTTCGTGGTTCTGGCCCGGTACATGCAAATCCTGTCCGACGATTTTGTATCTGCCTTCCCCAACCGCATCATCAACATCCACCATTCTTTCCTTCCGGCCTTTAAGGGGGCCAAACCCTACCACTCGGCGTACAACCGGGGGGTGAAAGTGATCGGCGCCACCAGCCATTACGTCACTGCCGACCTGGACGAAGGCCCGATCATCGAGCAGGACGTACGCCGGATTTCCCACAAGGACAGCGTCAAGGACCTCATCCGCATCGGGAAAGACCTGGAGAAGGTCGTCCTGGCCCGCGCCATCTGGCTGGAAATCCAGCACAAAATCCTGCCCTATAAGAACAAGACGGTGGTTTTCGACTGAGATTATCCTGCCCCCGATTTCGCCCCTTGCGGTGTGTCTCGTGTGTTTTATTTTTTATGCCGCTGAGGGACTATGTCCCGATGCGCCTAAATCAGGGGTTGTGCAAAAAGTATATGTAGACAGGATTAACAAGACTGTCAGGATATACACCACTACATCTTGTAAATCCTGTTCAATCAGCGATGCCTCAGCAAGATCAGCCTGGAAGAAGTATCTTCCCCTTCTCCCAAAATCACAGCGACGCAATGGCCCGCGGCCCGGGGCAAAGGAATAAATTCTCTGCCTTTGGCTAAGTCCAGGTGAATTACCCGGCCCTGCATGTCGGCCACCTTTACAGGAATCCCCGGCGGCGCTTCCAGCCAGATGCCTTCCAGGGCAGGGTTGGGATAAGCCTGCCAATCTGAAACAAGCGGCCCGGAAACAGAAGTGAGGTTGTATGGGTAATAGTAGTAGGTGGCGGCAAACTCCCAGTTGAGCCCATCTTCGGATTCGTAGATGCGCCGCAGCCGGGGGCAGTCGCCGGCGTATTCGAACTCCTCGCGGATGCCCTCGCGGCCAAAGAACTCCAGTAAAATTTCGGTAGCTTCCAGTTGCCCCTGTGCATCAAAATCAGCAAGGAAGGAAAGGATAAATCGCCACTCGTCAGCGTCTTCGTCCCAGACAGAATCAGCAACAAAACTGGAATGCTCTGCCGCATCGTAGGTGAAAGCCACCTTTTCAAGCGGCGCGCCAGTCACCCCTTCTGTAACCAGAATCAGGCTAAGAGAATCATTGGCGTCATAGATGTATTGGCCTTTGTCTTCCAGGATAAATTCGGAGCCGTTCCAAAAATAGTTCTCTGCATAATCTATCCTGCCTTCTGCCGAGTAATGGTTCATCCGTTTGGCAGAGGGCAACCATGTGGAATTAATGAAACTCCAGGTGTAGGTTTGCGATTCCAGCAATCGGCCTTCGGGCGAAAAAACATTCACTATCTTCTCATTCGGTTCCATCATGCCGGAAAAAAAGTCTGCTTCATTAAACAGGATGGAATCATACATAATGGCTTTTCCGCGTAAGGAGGGGTCAAAATATTCCCGGAGGAACTGAAAAAAGAAAGGATCGGCTGTCGTCGCGGTTTCGTGGGGGTAGCCGACGGACTGCTCTTTGGGCACAACGCCGTTGGCAAGGTCGGTCCACTCCCAAAGCTCTTTAAAGACGGGCTGCCCCAGGGTATTAAATACAGTGCTGTCGATCTGGTAAAGCTCCGGTTCTGGGTCCGAATAGATTTGATAAATGTATTCGGTAGCTGCCATCTCTTCCTCATACCGGTAAAAAACACGCCGTTCCCCCAGGATGGAATCCGAGGGGGAAAGGTAACCATAGCCGAGGATGGAATCCGGTTCGCATTCCTGGCGAACGGTTTCCTGCCCGGCGTTCTGCAGGGACTCCGCTCTTTCCGGCAGGCTTCCGAGCAGCCGGGAAAGGCGCTGGGCTTCTGCCTGGAAGGAAAAGATGGAGAACAGCAAAAGGGCGTAAGCGGTTTTGTGGATCATGGCGGGTCGGTGTTGGTGAATAAACCAGAAAAGTTAGCATTTTTCCGCCAATTTGTCCAGAGGCGCTACTTCAATTCCACCGCCGGGATGGGCCTGGTCAGGTCCAGCTCCATTTTGTCCACTTCTGTTTCAAAGTTTTTCCATTCCGTATCAAAGAACGCATTTACCTTTTTCACAAAATCTTCGATATGCTGTTTGGTTTGCTGCACTACCGACAACGCTGCCGGCGCCGGCGCGTGAAAGGCGGGGTTCGGCGCGTCGAAGGACGGGGAAAAATAGGCGCCGGCCTGGAATATCCGGGTTTGCAGCTGCTCCGGGTCGCGGTAGATGCCCTGGATGTCCTCGCCGGGCGAGACGATGGACTGCAGGGAGTCGATCTGCGCCTTCAGCGATTTGACGGTTTCCCGGAAGGCCGACAGCCGGGCGGTGTCTCCCACCTGTTCTTTAACAATAGCTGTCAGCGGGTCGAGCCTTGCTTTGGCCTCGCGGAGGTTGTCCGCAGCGGCGGTGGCAAGAGCAATGTGGCCGGACCATTCGTCCCAGGCGGCATAAAAGGCGGCGATGTCTTCCGCCTCGATGGGCATCCGCGGATCAGGGTGTACGGTTACCGGGATGGAGTCTTTGTGCGCTCCATATTCCACCACGACGGTGTATACGCCGGGAGCAACCGGGCGCCCTTCGGGCGGCAGGGCATTTTCCTCTTTGGGTTTGGGCACCCAGGGGTTGCGGGCGCCATCGCGATTCAGGTTCCAGTAGAAGCGGTTCATGCCTTTTTTGACTGCTGCCCGGAGCTGGCGGACCGGCTGTTTTTGTTGATCGTAAATCACGACCTGCGCGGTGTCCGTTTTGGCGGGAGCGCCGTCTTCTTCCTTTTTCAGTATCTCGCCTGCCGAGAAGGTGACCAGCGCGCCGTAAGGGCGGTTTTCGCCCTTGTAATAGGCGTTGCCGGTAAAGCGGGTGCCGTCGCCCTGCCTGTAATGCGCCAGGTAGGCGTCGGGGGCGGGATAAACTTTCAGGGGCTGCTCCAGCAGGGCCGCTCCCTCTGCCGCCAGGGCGCGCAGGGGCCGGATATCGTCCAGCACGTAGGCTGCCCGGCCGAAGGTGCCGATCACCAGGTCGTGCTCCCGGGGGTGTATTTTCAGGTCCATGGTAGAAACGACAGGGTAGCCGTGCGTCCATTTCGACCAGTTGGCGCCTTCATCGATGCTGACGTACAGGCCGAACTCGGTGCCCAGGAATTGCAGCTTCGGCTCGGCGGGGTCCTGTGCCCACGACAAGCAATACCCGTCCACGTCGCCTTCAAAGGTGAGCTGCTTCCAGGTCTGCCCGTAATTGCTGGTGCGGTACAGGTAGGGCCTCCAGTCGCCCCGCCGGTAGTTGTTGATCACCACATAGGCTTCCCCCTGCCGGAAGGCAGAGGCGTGCACCTGGGGAATCCAGGCGCTATCGGGCACGCCCGGGATATTGGGGTAGACATCTGTCCAGCTCTTGCCGCCGTCGCGGGTCAGCTGCAGGCGGCCGTCGTCGGTGCCAGCCCAGATGAGGCCTTTTTCCAGGGGGCTGGGGGCGATCGACAGGATGGTGCAGTGGTTTTCCGCGCCGGTCACGTCGTAGGTCAGGCCCCCGCTTTTGGTTTGCTGTTGCTTATTGGGGTCGTTGGTGGTCAGGTCCGGGGAGATGATCTCCCAGCTGCGGCCCCGGTCGGCGGAGCGGTGCAGGAACTGGCTGCCGTAGTAGATCACCGCAGGGTCGATGGGGTCCTGGGCGATGGCGGCGTTCCAGTTGAAGCGCAGGGGGATACCTTCCGGGTGGTTGGGTTTCGCCCACTGCTGGGCGCCGGTTTCCAGGTCGATGCGCTGCAGGTTGCCGCCCTGCCACATGACGTAAACATAGCGGTTGTTGTCTTTTTCCACCACTACGTCGAAGCCGTCGCCGAAGCCGATCTCCGCCCACTGGTGGTTGCGGATGCCGCCCATGCTCCAGGTGTAGGCCGGCCCCCGCCAGGTGCCGTTGTCCTGCATGCCGCCCAGCACGTTGTAGGGGATATTGTCGTCGAGGGTGATGTGGTAGAACTGCGCCAGCGGCAGGTTCTCGGCGAAGCGCCAGCTCTTCCCGCGGTCGCGCGTGATGGCCAGGCCGCCGTCGTTGCCGTCGATCATATAGCTTCCATCTTGCGGGTGTATCCACCAGTAGTGGTGGTCGCCGTGGATGTTGTCCCATCCCAGCAGGGTGGCGAAGGTTTTGCCGCCGTCTTCGCTGACGGACACGTTGGAATATACGTTGTAAAGCCGGTTCTCATTTTCGGGGTCTACAGCAATATCGGCGTAGTAGAAAGGACGGTCGCCGATGTTTTTGTCGGCCGTTTTTTTCCAGTTGTACCCGCCGTCGTCCGACCGGTAGAGTGCATTTTTTTTGGATTCCACCAGGGCGTAGACGACGTCGGGGTTGTTGCGGGCAATGGCGATCCCGACTTTTCCGACGGTTCCCTTAGGCAGGCCATTTTCCTCGTCCAGCCGCTTCCAGCTGTCGCCCCCGTCCAGGGTCATGTACAGGCCGCCGCCTTCCCCGCCCGACTGGAACGTCCAGGGCCAGCGCCGGTAATGCCACATGTTGACGAACATTTTATTGGGGTTGGAAGGGTCGGCGTCGAAGTCGGCGGCGCCGGTGCGGTTGTTGGCATAGAGGATTTTCTCCCAGGTTTTTCCGCCGTCTTTGGTCCGGTAGACGCCCCGGAATTCCGAATCTGCCCAGGCGTTGCCCAGGGCGCCGGCGTAGACGACGTCCGGGTTGTCGCGGTGGATGATGATGCGGTGGATGTTGCGGGTTTCCCGCAGGCCCATGTACTGCCAGGTGCGCCCGCCGTCAATGCTTTTGTAGACGCCGCCGCCGGCCGTCTGGCTGTTGCGGGGGTTGCCCTCCCCGGTCCCAACCCAAATGACGTCCGGGTTGCGCTGGTCGACAGCGACCGCCCCGATGGAGGCCACCCCGACGGTGTCGAAGATGGGCGTCCAGCTGACGCCGCCGCCCTCGCTTTTCCACAGGCCGCCCGAAGCCGTGCCCACGTAAATCTCGTCCGGGTTCTGCAGGTTGACGTCAACGGCGGTGACCCGCCCGCTCATGCCCGCCGGGCCAATGCTGCGGGCCTTCATGCCGTGCAGCAGGCTCATGTCGGGGGGCTGGGAGAAGGCGGTATGAAAAAACAGGCAAAGGATGGTTGGAAGCAGACTTTGTTTCATGGACAATCCGGTTTTTGAACTACAAATTGCGAAAATTATACCTTGGGATACCTCACGCAGCCTCCGTCGGCCATAACCTTTGGCGGCGGCCGAGGCGCGAAGCTTGCCCGGCTGCATACTGCTGGGCACTTTTTGGACACGGAGTACGCCTACCTGCCTGCCCGCCTGCCTGCCTGCCTGGCAGTAATGGCAGGCAGGCTGTGCCGCAGGCAGGCAGGCAGGCAGGGAAGACACAGAGCCACACAGAGGCTTGATTATCAACGGAAAAACTTTGCGTACCCCTGTGTTGGGCTCAGTCCGCTCTGTGTCTAAAGCCATTTTGTCCAGTAATGTGATTGCGCCTAATGCAGGTTGACATTTTTTTTGAACATCCAACATTCCAACGCCCCAACACTTACCCTCCCCGCTCCACCTCCCGTTCCGGGTCCGTGACCCATTCGCTCCAGGAACCCGGGTACAGTTTGGCGTCTCCCAGCCCGGCGTGTTTATAGGCCAGGATATTGCGGCAGGCAGAAACGCCGGATCCGCAGTAGAAAACAGTATGCTCTGCGTCGGCGGAGGCCAGGGCCTGCCGGAAGCGCCGCTGCAGGGCCTCGTCGCTGAGGAAGAGGCCGTCGGCGCCGACGTTTTCGTCGTTGGGCAGGTTCAGCGCTCCCGGGATGTGGCCGGCGACCGGGTCGATGGGTTCTACCTCGCCCCGGTACCGCTCGGCGGCGCGGGAATCCACGAGTTTGAATTCGGGTTGCCGGCGGATTTGATCCACCGTTTCCGCATCCACCAGAAATTCCGGGCGGGGATGCGGGATGAACGCCCGGGGCTGCGGTTCCGGAATGGCCGTTCCGGCCGCCCGGCCTTCGGCTATCCATCGGGGCCAGCCTCCGTCGAGGACCGCCACGGCGTCGTGGCCCAGCCAGCGCAGCATCCACCAGAGGCGGGCGGCGATCATGCCCCCGGAATCGTCATAGGCTACTACCTGCACCTCATTGCCGATGCCCAGGCGTTCGAAACGCAGGGCGGCGACGTCGGGGTTGGGCAGGGGGTGGCGCCCCGTCCTGCCCGGCACGATGGGCCCGGAGAGGCCTTCGTCGAGGTGCATGTACCGGGCGCCGGGGATGTGCCCGTTCCGGTAGGCGCGCCGGCCGGCCTCGGTGTCGCCAAGGTTGAAACGGCAATCGACGACTACCCAGTCCGGATGGCCCAGGTTACGGGCGAGGTCTTCGGTGGAAATGAGCGTGCTGTGCATAGATAGGGAGTTTGTGGGCCGGTGTTCGCGATTCGGTGTTCGATATTCGCTTCGGGAGCCGCGAGATGCCAAAAGCGAACTGTGCGAACCGCGAACCGCAAACCGCGAATAGCGAACCGCGAACCACCGACTCTCCATTCAAGACGCTATAATACCCATTTTCAGCAATAATCCGTTAATGATTTTTTAATTGCCGGAAGAAATATAATTTGCGCTCGTCAATTTTCGTAATTCCAGAGAGAGTGAAGTGAACGCAAAATACCTCGACATGAAAAGCCAGATCATTTTTTGGGCCGCCATCCTTTACACAGCCGCGCTGCCCGCCCAGGAAAAAGTGCGCTACACGGAGGATTTCCGGTTTGCCCGCGGCATCTATACGAGCCTGCAGGATTTTAAAACCAACGACCCGGTAAAACCATCGGAGATCATCACCGATATCGACGCCACCTCTCCCAAATTTTTCCAGCACCTACTGGCCCAGGAAGACTTCCGCTTTCCCCGCAACAACGAGATCGTTTACCTTAAACCGAAAGAAATCTTCGGCTACGCCGACGGGCAGCAGGTTTATTACGGCCTGAAATACCGCTTTGAAGTCATCGGCGAGATTTGCCTGCTCAAAGAGGTAGACGTGGTCGATTCCTACTCCTCCTTCATCAACCCCGGCGACAAATACGAAGCTGCCCGGGAGCAAGGCTCCGGGAAATTGTACATCCTGGACTTCAAAACCGGCGACTTCTTCCGCTGCAAGGCCAAAAAGGTGGAGGCCATCCTCCAGCGGGATGCGAAATTATTTCAGGAATATCAGAAAGCAAAAGGCAGGAAAAAAGAGAAAGTACTCGATTTCATCAAGGAGTACAACTTCCGGCACCCGGTTTATTTTCCGGGATAAATTCATCAGGTGGAAATGTGCCGGGGTGTAAATGTGAAAATAAAGGCAACGCAGGCGCGAATTCAGCGCATCCTGCAGCCCTCTTTTACACTATTACACCTTTACACCTTTATACAATCCCCCTACGGCTTCCCCCCCTTCATCTCCGCGCCTTCCACGAAATCCAGAGAAACGGAATTGATGCAATAGCGCAGGCCGGTGGGCGGCGGGCCGTCATCGAAGACGTGGCCCTGGTGGCCGCCGCAGCGGGCGCACAGCACCTCGGTGCGCGACATGCCGTAGCTGCTGTCGGTTTCCAGCAGGACGTGTTCGGGGCGGATGGGGTCCCAGAAACTGGGCCAGCCGGTGCCCGATTTGAACTTGGTCTTTGAGGAGAACAGCGGCAGGCCGCAGCCGGCGCAGGTGTACACGCCCTCCTTTTTATTGTCCCAGTATTTGCCGGTGAAGGCGCGCTCGGTGCCGGCTTCGCGCAGCACGTGGAATGCCTGATCTTCGAGTTCTGCTTTCCATTCTTCCTCGCTCTTCTGTACAGGCGCCAGAGTGTCGCCCTTCAAGCTTAGGAAGGTGCGCCCGGAAATATCCTCGTGTTGTTCGGTTTGCGTCGTGTTGTCCTGCGCCTGGTTGCAGGCCCAGAGGCCCAGCATGGCGATCAGCAGGCAGGCGGCGTTTTTGAATGGCATAGCTTGTTTTTTCTTGAGAAAACAGGCGGGAAGGCTATAAGGTGGGCGGAAAACCGGAATTTAACAAAATGCTAATGAAACGGGAGGGGAGAATACATGGAGATACATAGAAATACGTGGAAATACATGGAGATACGTGGAAATACATGGAGATACATAGAAATACATGGAAATACATAGAAATACGTGGAAATACATGGAAATAGGTGGAAATACATAGAAATACATGGAAATAGGCGATGACAGTTTAATCCTCCCTGGCATCAGGCTGTTCTCCCGTATCTCTCCTGCCTCTGTTTCTCCGGATGCGGGGGTGGTTCCACTCTTCGCGCTGGGCGAATTCGACGATCTGCCGCATGAAGGCCATTATGCCGAGGAAGACCAGATAGCCGATGGTCAGGACGACGTAAATCCAGCGGTAGGAGCCGGCTTCGTCGATGGAAAGGGCGGAGAAAAAATAGGCCGCCAGGCCGGAGGCGAAGGCCAGGCCCAGGTAGCTGTATATGGACCGCCCCCAATATTTGAGCATATTCTCGGCCGAAAGGGAAAATACGCTGTTGAACATGGCGAAAAGCAGCAGGAAAGAGGCCGCCGTCATCCACGGAAAGCGGTCGGGCACGTAGATCAAGCCGGTGAGTTTGACTAATTTTGCGCAAAGGATGAAAACGATCACGCCACCAAACGTGATGGATGCCTGAAGGACGGGGTTCAGCCCTTTATCGAATATAGAAGTAGATCCGGAACTATTCATTGCAATGGTTGTTTGGTCTCGCTTTAAACAAATAAAGCCGTTAATGTTGAGTATAAAGTTCCGAATAATTCTCGGGATTCTCCTGTTTAGAATTATTCCATATAACGCAAATGCCCAATCGCTGGAGATTTGGGAGATACAGGGCGCCGGGGCGGCCAGCCCCTACGAATTTGAGGTTGTCACCACCGAAGCGAATATCGTAACGGCCAAAGGAGACGGCTTTTTTTTCCTGCAAACGCCGCCGGAGCGCAGCGATAACAATCCGCTTACCTCGGATGCCCTGCTGGCCTATTTTGACTATCCGGGGCAGGTAGGGGACGTGGTAACCGTCACCGGCCGGATACGGGAGGTCGACGGGGCGACCAGCGTCAGTTCCTCCGGCATCCAGGTCGCTTTCCTTTCCGGCGGGGCCGCCCTGCCGCCTCCGGTAGTGCTGGGCCCGGATTTCTTGTCCACCGAGCCCCTGGCCGTCCACAGCCTGGAGCGGGTGGAGAACATGCTGGCGCAATTCTCCGCTACCGCTACCGGGCCTGCTACCGGGCAGGAGCTGGTCCCCGTGACGACTGCCCCGGCGCGCCCCTTCCGGGAGCCGGGCATCGCCTATCCGGGCCTGCCGGGCCTGCCTGTATGGGACGGCAACCCGGAGATTTTCTGGCTGGACCCCAACGGGCTGAACGCCCCCAACAACCGGTTCATCAATGCCGGCGCCCGGATCGACGCCACGGGCATCCTATACGAGGCAAATCCCGGGTTCTGGCTGGCCCTGCCCCTGAACTACAGCGTGAGCGGCGGCTCTGTGCTGCGGGCGGCCCGAGACCCCCACCCCGGGGAATTTACCGTTGGCTCGCTCAACGTCCTGCGCCTGTTCGCCAATACCTCCACGGCCAACCTGAAGCTGCAGAAGCTGGCCCGGTATATCGACCGTCAACTGCGGCTGCCCGACATCCTCGCCCTGCAGGAAGTGGGCAGCCTGTCGGTATTGCAGGACCTGGCGTACTACATCGAGCTGGAAGCTCCCGGCACGGATTACGAAGCCTACCTGATCCCCAGCGGAGGCGAGATCGACCTGGGCTTTCTGGTAAAGCCCTCCGTCAGCAATGTACAGGTGAGCCGGCTGGGCGCCAATGAAACCTTCAGCCTGGGCGGCAGGCTGCACGACCGCCCTCCGCTCCTGCTGGAAGGCGCGTTGCCGACTTTTCCTCCGACTCCGATCCGGGTACTGAACCTGCACCTGCGTTCCCTGATCGGCATCGAAGGGCCGGACGCCGGCTTCGTGCGGGCCAAGCGCCACCAGCAGGCCATTTCGGTGGCCAATATGGTGCAGGCCTTGCAGCCGGCCGGCAACCTGATCGTAGTCGGGGATTTTAATGCCTACCAGTTCACCGACGGATACGTCGACGTCACCAACCAGATCAGCGGGGGGGCTACGCTGGGCGCCCAGCTGTTGCCCCTGCCCATCGTCAGCCCGCCCCTGGCCAACCAGGCGGAGGCGTTGCCCCCCGAAGAGCGCTATTCCTACGTTTTTGATGGCACAGCCCAGATACTGGACCAGTGCCTGGTTTCCAATCTGGACGGGTTACAGTCCAACGGCATGCAGTACGGCCGCGGCAACGCCGACAACGCCCTGGCCTACGCCGACAACCCCTTCCTGGTGGAACGGGCTTCCGACCACGACGGCTTCGTCCTGTTCCTGGAAGCAGAGAATGCTGTAAATACGGCCTTTACACCGGCAGTGGAAGGGGTGGCCCTGCGGTTTTCCCAGCCTATCCGGCCAGGTGAAGTCATCCATGTTAAAAGCCGGGGAAGCGGCCCGTTGCGAAGCCTGGAAATGTACAGCCTGCAGGGGCGCATGGTTTGGAGGGAAGAACTTTCCGGGACGGAAGCCAGCCTGCGGCTGCCGGGTTTTATCCCGGGCGGACAGATGTATCTGCTCCGGGCAGCCGGCGAGCGGGCGGTGCGGGTGGAGAAGCTGGTCGTTGAGTGAGGAAGGGCGTTCATTCCTACGCACCAGATAAATCTGGCGCGTCCTAGAACGAAAACTGCGCTCCCAGGCTGGGCAGTATCGGCAGCTGGTCGACCCGGCTGTTCGTCACCCGGTCCACGTAGAAGATATTGTCCCGGTTGTAGACGTTGGTAACGCTCAGGGTGATCTCCAGCTTGCTGTTGCGGCTGAAGTCGAAGGCCCGTTTCAGGGAAGCGTCGAGGCGGTGGTAGTAGGACAATCTGCCGCCGT
>JAGFJD010000134.1 GCA_024102975.1 Phaeodactylibacter sp.
ACCTACCGCAACATCGTCACCCTGGGGCTGATCCTGAAGGAATACGGGTGGGTGGAAAAATTTCTTTATCAGTACAAAGAAAAGTTGCCGAAGGAACACCGCGAAGGCATGTTCAGCTTCTGCCTGGCCCGGCTGGAATACAGCCGCCGACACTACGGCCAAGCCCTGCAGCTGCTCCAGCAGGCCAGCTTCCGCGAACCGCTGCTCCTCCTCTCCGCCAGGGCCATCACCATCAAAATCTTTTATGAACTGGGTGAAACCGGCCCTATGGAAGCTCAAATGGAAGCCTTGCGGGCTTTCCTGCGAAGGAAAAAAGCAGTAGCCTACCACCGGGAGAATTATGCCAATATGCTGAAATACCTCCGCCGGCTCGTGGAACTCCCCCCCGGAGACAGGAAAGCACGGGAGGCACTGAAACAGGAGGTACTGGCCGAGGGCGCTCTGGCGGAGCGGGCATGGTTGCTGGAACAGTTGGGGTGAGAAATACTTGGAAATGGGGTGGAAATGGGGTGGAAATGGGTGGAAATGGGGTGGAAATGCAATGGAGATGCCGGGAAACACAACGGAAATACGGGCACGGAGCAGAAAAAACGGAAAAACAGCCTGTCACAACTTACCCCAAACCGGGTATTGCCTTTCCGGAAAATATTATAAAACTTTGCTTTTGTTATCTAAAAACCTTTGATAAATATATATTTTTTCTAACTTTGTTAAATATTTGTTACAGCGAAATAATAAGACGACGGCCAAACGCCTCATATAGGGGCAAAAAAAAAGCTCCGCAACACTGCGGAGCCTCTCGCTAATAACAAATCATAATCTCATGAAATAATAAGACGACCTAATTCTTTATAAGAACGAATTTATCTTTATCAAAGTTCCTTTGATTGTCAGTTTTATTGGGGTTCCTTGCCAAATTTAATGGCAAGGAACCAACAACGGCTAATGGGATTATGATCATTGTACTTCGAGCCAGGCCCTTTACCACCTGCCTCGTATAACAGTACATTCCGGCTGAATAGTGGAATATGTGATCATACTTTTTTCCGTTTTACAACGGCGGGATCAACCCGATTATTTTTCCAGTTCTCGATTTTCAAAATTGGCGGCAGCGCTTTGAAGCCCTTACGGTTTATATCGGCTTTTGGGCAATTCAGAATCGGGATTTGGGATCAAGCACCCGTAAGTTTTGGCCTTTCAGCACTGCCACCGGCGGCAAATCAAATTTATGAAGTTGGTTTGGTTCCGATCTGTAAATCGGTTTGTTGTTCGTAGCCTTTGGGATAGCCTCTCAATGCTCTCTCGGAACCTTTATTGTTATTCTCGCCGCTCTTTTTACTCCGATCTTTTTCAGAGCTTTCCGCGTGTTTCCTTTTGATTACAATACAAATATGCAAGGCTTTATGCCCTAAACCAAAGACAAAAATCGCCTTTTGTTGAGGGTTTGGGTCGAAATTTCAACTCCGATAGTGTTTTTTCATTTCTAAAATAGATTGATTATTAATTAGTTGTATCATTTTTACTAAAATATCTTTGTTGAAATTTCAACCCTGTTTTAACTATTTTAGCGCGGAAAAAAAGTTGATTTTTTTTATTTCTATACTCCCCTCGGGCATGAGAAGTGAAATTTTGGCAATTTTATTTTTGTGGCCTGCAACCTGCCTGCCAGCGTACTGGCTTCCTACTCTTTCTTATCCCCCTTCTTCACCGCCTTCACTGCCTCTTCCACATCCTCTGTCGCCTGCTGCAACTCCTCCAGCTGCTTTTTCCGTTCATCGCTGGCTTCCTGCTCCTCTTTTTCTTTGGAAGCTTCCTTTTTCTTTGCCGGCGCCTTTTCCTTCTTCGGTACCGCCGGCGCCCCCTTGAACGGTTCTTTCGAGAACGTCAGCTCATCATCTTTCTCGTCCACGTAGATGGTGTCGCCGGCGGCGAAAGCACCGGCCAGCACCAGCTTGGACAGCTCGTTGATCACCTCCTTCTGCAGCACCCGCTTCATGGGCCGGGCGCCGAACTGCGGGTCGTAACCCAGGTCGGCCAGCAAATCCTCGGCGGCGGGACTCATCCGGAGGACGAGGCTCTGGCGGGCCAGCATCTTGTCTACCTTGCGGAGCAGAAGCCGCATGATCTGCTTGATCTCCTCCCGGGTCAGCGGTAGGAACATGATCTGCTCGTCGATGCGGTTGAGGAATTCGGGGCGCAGGTTCTCTTTGAGCAGTTCGAACACCTCGTCTTTGGTAGCCTCGATAATCTCCCGGTGCTTGTCTTCCGGCAGCACGTCCAGATCCTCAAAGTTCTCCAGGATGGTCTCCGCGCCCATGTTGGAGGTCATGATGATGATGGTGTTGCGGAAGTTGGCCACACGGCCTTTGTTATCGGTCAGGCGGCCGTCGTCGAGCACCTGGAGCAGGATGTTGAAGGTGTCGTGGTGGGCCTTTTCGATCTCGTCGAGCAGCACGATGGAGTAGGGGCGGCGGCGCACCGCCTCAGTCAGCTGGCCGCCCTCGTCGTAGCCCACATAGCCCGGAGGGGCGCCCACCAGGCGGCTGACGTTGTGCCGCTCCTGGTATTCGCTCATGTCGATGCGGGTGATGGCCTTCTCGTCGTCGAAGAGTACCTCGGCCAGGGCTTTGGCCAGCTCGGTCTTGCCCACGCCGGTGGGGCCCAGAAAGATAAAAGAGCCGATGGGGCGGTCGCTGTCCTGCAGGCCGGCGCGGCTGCGGCGCACGGCGTCGGACACGGCGCGCACCGCCTCGTCCTGACCGATGAGGCGTTTGTGCAGTTCCTCTTCCAGGCGCAGCAGCTTGTCCTTTTCGCTCTGCATCATCTTGCTGACCGGGATGCCCGTCCAGCGGGAAACGACGCCGGCAATGTCGTCGGCGGTGACCTCGTCGTTGGTGTAGCGCTCTTCTTCGGGCAACTGCGCCAGCTTCTCCTCGGCGGCTTTGAGCAACACCTGCTGCTCCTGCAGCTCGCCGTACCGGATTTTGGCCACCAGCTCGAAATCGCTGTTGCGCTCGGCTTTGGCGGCTTCCTGCTCCAGCTCTTCGATGCGCTTTTTGATGCCCTGGATGGTATCGACGACTTCCTTTTCGTTTTTCCAGGAGGCGCGGATGGAGTCGCGCTTTTCTCGGGCGTTGGCGATCTGCCCGTTGAGCGACTCCACCATTTTTTTGTTCCCTTCCCGCTTGAGGGCCTCCCGTTCGATCTCCAGCTGGCGCACCCGGCGGTCCCATTCGTCTACCAGTTCGGGCACGGAGTCCAGCTCCAGCCGCAGCTTGGCGGCGGCCTCGTCGATCAGGTCGATGGCCTTGTCGGGCAGGTAGCGGTCGGTGATGTAGCGGTGGGAAAGCTCGGCGGCGGCGATCAGGGCGCCGTCCAGGATTTCTATTTTATGATAGACCTCATAGCGCTCCTGCAGGCCGCGCAGGATGGAGATGGTGTCCTCCACGCTGGGTTCTTCGATGAGCACCGTCTGGAAGCGGCGCACCAGGGCTTTGTCCTTTTCGAAATACTTCTGGTATTCGTCCAGGGTGGTGGCGCCGATGGTGCGCAGCTCGCCCCGGGCCAGTGCCGGCTTGAGGATGTTGGCGGCGTCGACGCCGCCTTGTCCGCCGCCGGCGCCGATAAGGGTGTGAATCTCGTCGATGAAGAGGATGGCCTCGCCGCCCGAGTTGGCCACTTCCTTGATGACGCCCCGGAGGCGCTCCTCGAAGTCGCCCTTGAACTTGGCCCCGGCGATGAGGCCGGCGATGTCGAGGGTATAAATTTTCTTCTCCCGCAGGTTTTCCGGCACGTCGCCCTTGACGATGCGCCAGGCGATGCCCTCCACGATGGCCGTCTTGCCCACGCCGGCCTCGCCGACCAGGATGGGGTTGTTTTTCTTGCGGCGGCTCAGGATGTGCAGCACGCGGCGGATTTCTTCGTCCCGTCCGATGATGGGGTCAAGCTTGCCGCTCTCGGCGCGGGCGTTGAGGTTGATGGCGAATTTGTTGAGGGCGTTGTAGCTTTCCTCCGCATTCTGGTCGGTCACGGTGCGCCCTTTGCGCAGCTCTTCGATGGCGGCCCGCAGGCCCTCGTCGGTAGCGCCCAGTTCCCGGAGGATTTGCCCGCCTTTGTCCTTGCCGGCAAGGATGCCCAGCAGGATGAGCTCGATGGAGATGTATTCGTCGCCAAAGTCGGGCAGCATCTTCTTGGCGCGGGACAAGGACTGGTTGGCTTCCTTGGTGAGGAACTGCTTCTCGGTGCCCTCCACCTTGGGGTAGCTTTTGATGGCCTCGTTCAGGCGCAGTTTCAGCGTGCCGGTGTTGACGTCCATCTTGCCGAGCAGGAAGGACGCGACGTGCTCTTCGATCTGCATGATGCCGAGGATGAGATGCGGGGTGTCTACCTGCTGCTGGCTGAGGCCGGCGGCGATGCGCTGGGCCTGAAGGATGGATTCCTGAGCTTTGGTGGTGAAGTTATCGTAGGTCATGGTTCGTTTAGTTTTATTCGTGCCGCGATCATCCTGATCGCAAGGCTGTAATCTTATTTCGTCGTGTGCTTGAGCGACGCGCTATCAATAACTGTCGGTTTTCTAGGAGTGCTTTTTCCTTTATCCTGCGTTGAGTCCCGCTTTTTGGCTAAAAAGCGAGACTCCCTTAGCGCTGCTAAGGTCGGGAATCCCGCAATGCTGCGGGACAGGCTCTTCGCCTTGGCTAAAGAAAAAATCACTTGCCTATCGAAACACGACACTTATTAATCGCGCGTCGCTAAGGCTTCGCCTTCCGTCTTTTTGTGTTGTGCCAATTTCATTTTCGAAAAAGCACGGGTACCCAAGTGCAGTAATTTTTGGTTGGCTGGGGCGCCAACTGTTTTCCTCCTGGATTTTACCCCTGCGGGCAAATGTAGAGGCGATGGCTCAGGGCATGTTTGGAGGTAGTCATTTTGGCTGCAAATGCCATCTTTTAGAACCTCACTTTGCCATTTTCTCGCCCCATAGCGCCGCTATGAAGCTCAAAAATGCCTTCATGAGAACCCAAAATCTGACACTTTCGCTTCAAAAGCACCACCTCCTAACATGCTCTGAGCTGTACAAACATTTTGCCCTGCGATCAAGATGATCGCGGCACGAGCAGGCCCCAAATTAACACTCTGCCGCCACTTTGGCAATTCATTTGACTGTATATCGGACAAACGGCCTTATCCAAAGGACGATTTCCGCCTGCCAGGCAGATAAACCCGGCGCACTAGTTTTTTTTGAGGCAGCGCTTTTAATGACAACATTGCGTATCTTTATCGTTGCCTAACTCCTCAACACATCACCAAGGAGCTTCAACCAAAGCTCCGGGCCGCCGCCGCTCAAATCCTTAGCCAATGCATCAACCGCTCCTCCCTAAGTTAGCCGTCCTTTTGAGCCTTGCCTTTTCCATCCCGGCTTCCCGGCAAGCCCTGCGCTTCGATACTGCCGGACAGGCCGGAGACCGGGAAGCCCACCTGCCGGCTGCACTGCCGCAGGTAGACCTCGAACTGGAAAAATCGGTGGACAATATCACGCCCAATTTAGAGCATGTTTGGAGGTGGTCATTTGGGCTGCAAATGTCTGCTTTTGGAACCTCATTTCGGCTATTTTCTCGCCCATAGCCCCGCTATGAGTTCGAAAACAAGCCTCATGAGAACCCAAAATCAACCATTTTCGCTTCCAAAGCACCACCTCCAAACATGCTCTTAGGAGATAACGTCACCTTCACCGTCGTACTGTCCAACCAGGGGCCGGATGCCGCCACAGGGGTAGTGGTAACC
This sequence comes from Phaeodactylibacter sp., assembly GCA_024102975.1. Taxonomy (GTDB): domain Bacteria; phylum Bacteroidota; class Bacteroidia; order Chitinophagales; family Saprospiraceae; genus JACJXW01. The sequence continues at coordinate 5,779 of JAGFJD010000134.1, forward strand.
GACCGGCTTCCGGGCGGTTATACGTATGCTTCCGGCACGGCCAGCCAGGGTGCGTATGACAGCAGCACCGGGATCAGCCGGCAGGTGAACAGTCCCGGCATGTATACCTTACAAGTCAGCAACTCCTGCCAGGAGGTTATCGGAGAAATTCGCGTTCCTCTGCCTGTTCTGAAAAAAGGGGCATTGATTTATGTTCCCAATGCCTTCTCTCCCAATGGAGATGGGAAAAATGACCGCTTCCTGCCTGCTTTTGCCTCAGATACAGAAGTGGCAGCGTACGAATTCAAAGTGTTCAATCGCTGGGGGGGCGAGCTTTTCAGCACCCAAAACCCCTCGGAGGGCTGGGATGGGGCCGTCGGGGGCAGGAGGTTGAATGCCGGCGCCTATGCCTGGTATATCCAAAGCAGGATTCGCGCCTGCGGGCAGGAGGTGGATTATTTTCTGGAAGGAGATGTGACCTTGATGCGGTAGGCTCAGTTAGACTTGACAAGTTTCCAGAAAGATACCTCCCTGAAAACTTGTCAAGTCTTTCCCGGTGTCACCAAACTTATACTGGCGCATGCAATAATCCAAACATGCAATTGAGATGACAAAATATCGGAAAACCGGCTCGTCCTGGATACTGCCTCCATCCAACAGGCAGCGAATTTCACGCTCCGGGTGTCTATGGCTCGAAACCCTTTCTTACTGTTGTTCCTTTTGAGTTTCCATTGTTTCACCGGCGGGAGAGGTAACATGGTCAGCCTAATGGGGGTTATTTGTTTTTGGTTACTGACTGCCAGCCCGAACACCGGGGTTGGTTAATAACAAATAACCGCCAATAACCCTTGCCACACCACGCTTCTCCCTACCTCAATCCCTCGACATGTATCAACTGCTTATCCCAAGACTGATTTTTTTGTGTACGTGTACACTTGCCTTGCTGCCCAATGGCCAGGCACAGGATGACTACCAGATTACCGGGCCTCAGTTACTCTGTTTCGGCGATTGCGGCACCTATTCCATTTCACCCATGGACAGCCTCTTCGTCGAGTTCTTCTGGTACTACCCGCAAGACCCGAACACCATCCTCTCCAACGAACCGACAATAACGATCTGCCCTCCCGGCCCCGGCCAGTACCAGCTCAACCTGCTGGCTTACAGCATCAACGGGACAACCTTTGCCGACTCCATCTTTATTCAGGTCAACCAGGATTTTTTCTACGCCGAGGTGTTTTCCGATGCCGCCGCCGTCTGCCCGGCAGCTAACAGCCCGGGGCAGGACAGCATATCGCAGGCCTGCGACGTGGTCTGCTCTAATAGCCGGGTGACATACAGCATAGAATATTTTGCCGGCGGCATCCCGACAACCAATTTCGATTTCACCGTAACCGGCGGCCAGATCATATCGCAAAACTTCGACCAGTTAACCGTCGAATGGGGAACCCCGGGAGCAGGAACGGTTACTTTCGTCTTCTTCTATAATTTTTGCGGAGACCCCCTCACAATCACCAAATGTGTCGAGATACTAGACGATCCTATCGCCGGCTTTACCACCACCCCCGCCGCCGTAAATGATACCGTTTTTGTTTGCCAGGGCCAGGAAGTCCTTTTCCAGAATACCAGCCAGTACGCCGAAACATTTAGCTGGAATTTCGGCAATGGCACGACTTCAACCAATACCAACGGCGCCGCCATTTATAACAACCCCGGCACGTTTACGGTAGAACTCACCGCCTACAACGCCTGCCTGTGTTCGGACGCCACCACACTCACCGTCGTCGTGGAGGCCGGCGAAAGCCCCCTCGTCGACTGCGTGGGCACCATCTGCGAAAATACCCTGGGCACCTATACCGCCCAGGCCAGCTGCGGCACCTACCTCTGGACGGTGAGCAGCAACGGCACCGTCGTCGACGGCGGCGGCCCGAATGACGATTTCGTTTCCGTCGACTGGGGTGCCGGGCCGGAAGGCCTCATCGAACTGACGGTAGAAAACTGCCCCGGCCTCAACACCTGCCTGCAGCCCTCCTTCATCCGGGTGCCCATCCTCTCCGAAGACGCCGCCATCGACGGGCCGGCTAACGTCTGCCGGGGCGACATCGCCGCCTACAGCATCACGCCCTACGGCGGCACCTCCTTCGACTGGTCGGTTTCCAATTTCGGGACTATCCTTTCCGGGCAGGGCACCAACGAGATCGTGGTGGAATGGTTCGACGGCTTCCTGCCCAACGAGCAGCAGTGGGTGGCCGTTTCCTTCGACAACTGCTACCTCGGCTGCGGCGGCGCCGACACCCTGGAGGTGGACATCAACCCTGCCTTCACCGTCAGCGGCCCCATCGAGAACTGCCAGGGGCAGAGCAGCGCCTACAGCACCCGCAGCATCCCCGGCAACGCGGCAGTAAGCTGCAACTGGACAGTGGTAGCTCCCGACGGCAGCGTGGCCTGGACTTCCGCCGCCCCCACCGCCACGCCCACAGTGGACTGGAGCTTCCCCGCCGGCGCCTACCGCCTGATCGCCGAACCGGAAAACCCCGGCGATTACTGCACGCCTCAGCATATTACCATCGTCGCCGTGACGGCCCCGCCCCCACCGGTGGATGCCATCCTGGGCGATTCGCTCATCTGCCCGGGGCAGGTATACACCTACGAAGCACAGTCGCCCCTGGCCAACGCCCGCTTCCGCTGGGAAGTCAACGACGGAGGAACGGTCACCGTGCGGGAGGGCAGAAAGATCAACGTGAGCTTCGGCGCCACGCCGCCCTTCGAGTTGACTGTGGTGCAGATCGACGGGCTGGATTGCGAATCGGAACCTTTTGCACAGATACTGAGCACCATCCCCGCCCTCACCCTCAGCGGGCCGACCGACGCCTGCGACGAGGGGCTTTCAACCTTCTCTACCGACGCCTATACCGGCCTGGAATACACCTGGGCCATTAGCCCCGCCGGAGCCGGGACGATCACCGGCGAACAGGACGAGGCAACAGTGGAAATCCTCTGGCACCATGTCGGCCCGGTAACCGTAACGGTTCAGAGCTGCGGGCAGTCCGCCGACATCAATGTACAGGTCCACGCCCTGCCCGAACCGGCAGTGCAGCACCCAACCGCCCTCTGCCCCAATGAAACCACTCAGGTGCAAACCACGGCAGCATTCAGCACCTACGAGTGGCTGGACAAGGACGGGAACCTCCTGTCCTCCAACCCCGACCCCTTTCTGGGACCGGGAACTTACCGCCTCCTCGCCACCGACGCCAACGGCTGCACCGGAGATACGACCTTCCGAATCATGCCTTATCCCGAATCCGATATTTCCATTTCAACGCCCGACCCGAACGTCTTTTGCAATGTCGCGCCGCTGACCCGCCTCTTTGCCCTCAATACCGACGCCGGTTATAACTACCAATGGTATCAGGACGGCAATCCGGTGGGGACAGATGCGCCGCAGTACACCGCCACGGCAACCGGGGTATATTACGTAGAAATCACCGATGTCAACGGCTGCACCTTCCGCTCCAACAGCATCGCCGTCATCGAGGATTGCAGCGGCGGCGGCGGGCCCGGCGGCGGCTGCCCCTTCCTGGTCAACCTGGATTTCGATATCCTGCCTACCCCAGCCTGCGATATTCACGACTACCAAAACACCTCCTCCGGTTATATTCCGGGGACGACGTCCTGGTTCTTCGACGACCCGGCCAGCGGGGCAAATAATATTTCCAACCTTGACAACCCCTCTCACGACTTTTCCGGGCCGGGCTATTACCGCATCCTGATGGCTGCTGAATTTGACGACCCTGGCAATCCGGGTTCCACCGCCATCTGCGGCATCCTGAAGGTGGACTCCGTCGTCCTGGCCGCCAACTTCAGCTCGGATACAGCCTGCGCCGGCGTAGCTGTGCCGTTTGCCGACCTGTCCACTTTCCTGCCTTCCACCTCCATCACCGCCTGGGCCTGGGACTTTGGCGACCCCGCCAGCGGCGCCGCCAATACGGCCAATACGGCCAACCCGACGCATACCTTCGGTGCCCCCGGAATGTATGCAGTGACCCTCGAAGTCACCAGCCCGGAAGGCTGCACCGCCAGCATTACCAAAGAGATAGAAGTGTTTGGCCCGCCAGCCGTGAGCTTTGAAGAGCCGGGCATTTCCTGCGAGGCCACCGCCCTGCCCTTCGCTGCTGACGCAGGCCCGGAGGTCGTACATGTCGAATGGGATTTCGGCGACCCGGCCAGCGGGGAAGCCAACAGCTCGGAGCTGATGGCGCCCTATCACCGCTACGACAGCCCCGGTACGTATACCGTCACCCTCAACGCCCGGAGCATCTACGGCTGCGAGAACAGCTTCAGCCGGGATATTACCGTCGAACCGAACGCCCTGGGCGGAAACATAACCGCCTCCGTCCCCTCCCCGCTCTGCGAGGGCGACACCACGGTGCTAAGCGCCCCCGCAGGCGGCATCGCCTGGCTGTGGTCGACCGGCGATACGACCGCCTCAATAGAGGTGTTCGAAACCGGTATCTACAGCCTCACCGTCACCGACGATCTCGGCTGTGCCTACGAGCCGGCCCCGATGGACATTGAGGTGCTGCCCGCGCCGGGCGCCACCATCCGCGGGGTGGAATACGACGAATTCGGCCAGCCCATCGGTTATGCCTACGATGGCTATCAGGCTTGTTTTGGGACGGACATCTTCCTGGAAGTGATCGCCAACCCCCAGTATTCCTATACCTGGAACAACGGCACTACCGGCACCCAGATCGAGTTCAGCGAAGACCGCAACAACCTGCTGCCCGTCGGTACGCACGAGATCTTCGTCGCAGTAACCAACAATACTACCGGCTGCCCGGACACGGTGGGCCCGTTCGTCGTGGAAGTACACCCTTTGCCCGCCCAGGTGCAGATCACCGCCAGCCCTGCCGGGCCCAACTGCGAAAGCACCCCGGTCACCTTCAGCGTCACCAACCCCGATCCTGGTGTTACTTACCGCTGGAACAACGGACTGGAAGGACCTGCCATGACGACCAGCCAGGCCGGGGAGTATTTCGCCACTGCCGTCAACGCTTTTGGCTGCGAAGCCGAAAGCAACCGCCTTGAAATCACCGCCGGCCCCAATATTTCCCTCATCCCCAGCGGCTGTTACAGCCGCTGCCGGCCCGACACGCTCTGCCTGCCGGAGATTCCCGGCATCGTCAGCTACCAGTGGTACTTCAACGGCAGCCCCCTGGGGCCTCAGCAAGCGGGCTTGCCCGAACTGATCGCCGATCAAAGCGGGGAGTATTACGTGGAAATGACCAATTCGGACGGCTGTACGCTCAACTCCGGCCCGCTCGTCCTGGAAATGTTCGACGGCGTCGGCACGATACTGGGCGAGGTGTATGTAGATGTGAATGATAACGGCATAATTGACGCCGCCGACACCACCTACAGCGGCGCCGTGCTGGAATTGCTGCAAAACGGCACGCTGGTTGGCAGCACCGCCTCCGGCCCCGACGGTGCCTACGCCTTCCCCAACATAGCCGCCGACGCTTATACCGTCCGCCTGGATACCAACAGCACCAGCCCGCTGGGGTTGCTGGTCAATTCGGTAGACACTTCCTTCACCGGCTGCGGCACCACTGTTACCATCAACTGGCTGCTGGAAGACTGTCCGATGATCATGTCCGAAGTGACTCTGAGCGGCTGCGGGTCGATCAATTATGCGGGAACGCCCTTCACCAGCGACACCAGTTTTGTGGCTACTTATACCACCTCGTCTGGTTGCGACTCGCTGGAAGAGGTAAACATCATCATCCTCCAGCCCACCGATTCCAGCCTGGAGCTTAGCGCCTGCATGGGAAGCACCGTCGAGTACAACGGGGTACAACTCAATCCCAACCAGGTGCGGGCCTTCAACTTCACCAATGCCGTGGGATGCGATTCCACCGTCATCGTTACCGTGCTGGAACTGCTGCCCACCAGCTCCATGGTGGAACTCAGCGCCTGTACCGGGACCACGGTGCCGTACGACACGGTTCAGCTCAGCCCTGGCCAGGTGCGGAATTTCACCTTCACCAACGCCGCCGGCTGTGATTCTACCGTCACCGTTACGGTGGCAGAGCTGCTGCCTACCGGGTCCACCGTGGAACTCGGTGCCTGCCCCGGTTCAACAGTCATGTACGATACCACGGCCCTCAACCCGGGCCAGGTGCAGGACTTCATTTTCACCAACGCCGCCGGCTGCGATTCCACCGTCACCGTTACGGTCGCCGTGCTCCAGCCCACCAGTTCCAGCCTGGAACTCAGCGCCTGCCCCGGTTCTACGGTCGACTATAACGGCACGCCGCTCAGCCCGGAACAGCAGCAGGACTTTATCTTTACCAATGCCGCCGGCTGCGATTCTACCGTCACCGTTACCGTCACAGCGCTGCCAACCGACGAAACGCTCATACAGCTGGCCGCCTGCCCCGGCGATTCGGCTCATTTCGGCAATACATCCATCCTGGCCGGCACGTCGCAGGATTTTTCCTTTGCGAACCAGCACGGCTGCGACTCCCTGGTGCGGGTAGAAGTCGAAGAACTGCCTGCCTACCGCCAGGACGTGGAGTTGTCGACCTGCCAGGACAGCGTCTTTTTTGCAGGCATGATGCTGCCGGTGGGCAGCACAGAGCTGGTGCTGACTACCCAGAGCGGCTGCGACTCGGTCCTGGCCGTGCAGGTCACCCGGTACCCGGAAGAACAAACCGAGCTGGTGCTGGAAACCTGCCCCGATGGCACTGTCGACTACCAGGGCGAAGCCCTTGCCCCCGGCGACGAGCGGACGGTTACGCTCATCAGCCAGTTTGGCTGCGATTCGGTGGTCCATGTCCAGGTACAGGCCTATCTGGAGCCCGGCCTGGAAGCCGTAGTGGAAGAAGATTGCCCGGATGCCAGCATCGGCGCCATCATCGGCAGCATTACTCAGGAAACGCTGCCGCCCTACCGCTTCTCCCTCGACGGCAACAGCTACTCCGACAATCCGCTCTTTGACGGGCTGGAGAGCGGCGCTTACGACTTGTTCGTGCAGGATGGGAGAGGTTGCACCGCTTCTGTTCCCGTTCAGGTGGACGAGTCGGCCCCGCTGATCTTTGAGGTATTGCAAGATTCCCTGTCCTGCGACAAGCAGACAGCCACCCTCACCCTCGCCATCCTGTCCGGCGACGACGGCGCGCTGGAGATACTGTGGGGCGACGGCAGCACCGCCCTCAGCCGGCAGGTGGACAGCGCGGGCCTCTACTCGCTGCGGGTGCGCAACAGCTGCCAGATCATCGAGCAGCAAATCCTCGTACCCGCGCCGGCCCTGCGGGCGGACCAGATGCTCTACGTGCCCAACGCCTTCTCCCCCAACGAGGACGGCAGGAACGACGCCTTCCTGCCCGCTGCCGCTTCCGACGCGGAATTCCTGGAGTACGACTTCCGCGTCTTCAACCGCTGGGGCGCCGAGCTGTTCAGCACGGATAATTTCTCGGCGGGCTGGGACGGCACCGTGCAGGGCGACCGGCAGAGCACGGGGGTGTATGTGTGGTATGTGAAAGGGCGGATGCGTGTTTGTGGGCAGGAGGTGGATGTGTATAAGGAGGGAGATGTGGTGCTGATGCGATGAAACCGGACGTGCCAATGGACGTGCCACTTTTAAGTGGCACGTTTTTGTAACTATTCAGCATCGCGATGATCTAGCCCCTGGCGCGAAATTTTGCAGGCTTTTTTCCGCCGGAACCCCTTCTCACCTGCCTGCCAGCGAGCGCTGGCGAGCAGGCAGGTTCCCCTTGAAAGGGGAAGGATGGCTTACAAAATTTCGCGCCAGGAACATCTAAAGCCTCAGGCTGAATAGTTACGCCTGTCAAATAACACAGCGGAAGCACCCGATAATTTCACAGGGTGAACAGGAGCGTGGGCCTCTGGTCCGCTGCCCCTCTTTCAGAGGTATTTGATGTGCCGAATAATGTAATAAGTTTTCAACCTGCAGTACCAGATGCGGTTATCAGAGATGTCACAACCTGCCGGGTTTCCGGCGTGATCCCGCATAGCTGAACCCGGCAGCGTTTGTCGAAGACAGATGCCCCGGCAACATCATAATAGCCACCACCTCGCTGCATCTCCGATAAACCTGCCCCCCTCAGAAACCTGACTTTTAAAAATAAAACCCACCCACCCCTCCTCCATTCTCCTTATCTTCTTCCGGAAAAACTCCGTTATGAAAACCCTGCTTCCCCGCCTCGCCGTACTGGCCGCGCTAAGCGGCAGCCTCGCGCCGGCTGCCAACGCCCAGGAGCCTTACATCCGCTTCTATTCCTTCTCCGCCACCTGCGGGTCGGATTGCTATGAAGTCAGCGCCCAACCCATGAATTTTTCGCCCGGCCCCTTCACCTATACGTGGAACAACGGATCAGGCACCTACAACAGCCCGATCTGCCAGCCGGGTTGTTACAGCCTCACCATCACCAATGGGATGGGGCTGGCTATGGACAGCACCTTCTGCGTGGAGCAAATTTTCAGCGACGAGCCCCTGCTCCGCTCCGGCAATGACTGCCAAGAAACGGAACTCGTTTACGTCGACGACGAGCTGCGGCCCTGCGAACAGGCCTGCCTGGAGTCGACGATTTCCTATTACTATTCCCCGGGCGACCTGCTGAACCGCAACTTCAGCATTTTCGGCTACGCCGGGCAGGGCGCTGTTTTCCCCAACTACGTGACCGACGAGCAGTTCGAAGTGGGCTGGGCAGCGCCGGGCCCTTACCTGATTTACATCAACGCCCGGGTGGAGGACGGCCCGCTCGTCTGCAATACGCCCATCAATTACTGCGTGGAAGTACAGGGCCTGCCGGGGGCTGCCATCGCCAGCATCCCGCCGGCAGAGCAGGATACGGTGCGGCTCTGCGCCGGGCAGCCGCTCTACCTGCAATACGGCGGCGAGGAGGCCGACAGCCTGGCGTGGAACCTCGGCAATGGCGCCACCTCTAATGGCGAAACCCTGGAATACACCTTCCCGGCAGCAGGCGTTTACGACATCACCCTGACGGCTTTCACCACCTGCAACTGCAACGACGCCGATACGCTTACCGTGGATTTCCAGGTTTTCAGCCGCTGGGGCACCCTCCTGCACCATTCGGGCGACTGGAAGAAACGCTGGGATGGAACTGCCGGAGGGCGGGCGCCCGGCCCGGGCGTTTATACCTGGTTGGTAAAAGCAACTGTACATGCCTGCGGACAAAGGCTTGAAGTATTCCGGGAAGGAGCTGTAACGCTGGTGCGATAAGCAGCAGCCAAAAAATAATCACCAATACATTTACCATGTAAAAAAATATCATTATTTTGCGTTATTTCAAACTGGCTCAATGGGCCAAAATAAATACCAATGAACCCGATCCTTAAAAACATCCTGGCAGTCGTTGCCGGCGTCGTCCTCGGAAGCATCGTGAATATGGGGCTAATTATGATAAGCGGTTCCATCATCCCTCCGCCGGAAGGCGTAGATGTGACGAATATGGAAAGCCTGAAGGCCAACATGCACTTGTTTGAGCCGAAGCACTTCATTTTTCCCTTCCTGGCCCATGCCCTGGGCACGCTTGCCGGCGCTTTTGTTGCTGCATTGATTGCCGCCACCCACAAGATGAAATTCGCCCTGGGCGTTGGCGTCTTTTTCCTGCTGGGCGGCATCGCCAATGTGTTTATGTTGCCTTCTCCTACCTGGTTTGCCGTTTTGGACCTCGTCGGGGCGTATATCCCGATGGGGTGGCTGGGGGGCAGGCTGGCCACGGGAAAGGCTGGAGAATAAATGCCTGAAGTTACAGTGTCAGTATGGCCCGCAGGTGGCGCGGAGGCCCGCAGAGAAAGACAGTACCTCTGCGGGCTACCCTTCTGACGTTGGACAGCCGTCGGAGCTTCGTACCCGTCTGGCCAGCCGGACAAGCCACGTCTCTTCGAGCCGGGTAAACATCGTACACAGCCCCAAACCCCTGCCAGGCCCGTACATCCCCGAATCGAGTTCGGGGCAGGCGTACACAACCCCGGGCCATTCTGTTCAACTTTAGACGTATACCCCACGCGCCCAGCGGTTTAAAATTCGGTTCACAAAGTTGTTGAACAGCCTCTTGACGAACTTTCCAGCAATAACCGAATAACCCACTCTGCGGCAACTTTCCGGGAACCCGGCCGGCGGGCTCGCTCCGCAGGATGGCTGCATTATGCGTTCCACCGGTCCAATTCTCCCCTTCCTCCTCCCTCCGGTTCCTCTGCCTTTCTCTACCGACTGTGGCCAACAGCTCGTCCTCCCGTCAAAAAATTGCTCCGGCACCGAATGGCCCGCCACCCAGGAAAAGCCGGTAAATTTGAACACTTTGCCCCAAATGAGGTTCGAACATTGGACGGCCTATCGCAATTGCTCAACCTAAACATCTGATCACAATGAGAATCGTTTACTTTACACTACTACTGCTCACAATTTTTACTTCAACGCTCCACGCCCAATACGCCACCGTCAACTTCGATTACGAAAAAGCCCGCTTCGGCGAAAACCAGCCCTTGCCGGCAGAAACGCCCATCGTATTCACCGGGCCGGTTACAGCAGACATCGACATTGTCGAGGTGCGGATCTTTTCGCCGAAAGGCAAAGAAAAAAGAGGCGCCCTGGCTTCCGCCGACTGGAAGCGGCCCAAGGACAAAAGCGGAGTAACCAGCTTCAACGTGCTGGCAAACTACAAGCTGCGCGCCTCCAAGAAGTACGATATAGAAATCACTTACTTCCGGCCGATTAGCGACAAAGAGCGCCAGGCCCTCACCGACAGGCTGACCCAAACCATAGATACTTACATCGACAGCCAGACGGGCAATGGCGGCAAGCGCATCTCCTTCGATAAATCTTCCAAAAAGATGCTGCTTGAGATGAACGAGCTGGCCGTCTCGATCCTGTCGAGCTACCGCCGGCGCAGCGACGAGCCGATTCCGGCCTTCTCCGAACTGGTCAGGATGAAGATCGAACAGATCGAATCCGTCAACCTGAAAAAGGCAGGGGAAGAAACCTCGCAGGAGGCCGTGGCCGCCCAAAGCCAGAAGCGCAGCCAACTGGTGGCGGAACTCCGGGCACTGACCGCCATGGAGGCCAAAGCCATGTCGGGCAAAAACCTGCTGATCTTTGCCGACAGCCGCTACGTGGAAGACTACCCCACGGAGGACAAAGCAGGCTATTTCGCCATCAACGCCGGCTATGGCGGCGTCTACCTGGGCGGCAACCTCGAGAACCTGGAATACGGCACTTCACCCTACCTGGGCCTGGCCTTCCCGTTGTCTACCAGCACCATCGCGCCCCGCTTCCTGCGCAACGCCTCCATCACCCTGGGCGTGTTCACCGACAACTTTGAGAATGACGGCGGGCAGAAAGTCACCGGGCCGCTCATCGGCCGCCCCTTCTATCTCGGGCTGGATTACAAATTGTTCCAGTTCGTGCGCTTCAATGCCGGCGGCGCTATCCTGGAAGAACCGGAAATGGACGCTACCGGGATGGAAACCGGCTCCAGCCGCATCTTCCTGCAACCCTTCATCGGGTTGAGCGCTAAGGTCAATTTGTATTTGTCGCTGGACCGGTAGGCCGGAAAGAAAAGTCCCTGCTCCTGCTCCGCCTTTAGGTGGTGAGCGCTTCCCTTGGAAGGCAGTTCTTCTGCAAAGTGGCACTCAGCGCCAATGGCTACCTCGGGTCGACAAGGCAAAATGTAGAAGGTTATAAGGCAAGTGGTTAATGGAGGGAAGCTTTCTAACCGTGGCTGGTTGGATTATAACCTCAATTGACAGTTTTCATTTCAGAATCAAGCTTCAGGAAATTTATAATAGGAAGAACTATAGGATTAGTAAAGCCGGCATCCAAAGTCAGTGCTCTGACATGTTGTCGAATATAAGGATAAATAATTGCTGGAGCATTGATTCTACAGAAAGACTCTAAGTCCAAATTTTTATTGCCTTCCAAATCCAACATTTGGAATTCTCCCGCCATTGTTATTTTAATTTCCAGATATGGGGTTTCTTTTTTTTGAAGATTCTCAAATATTTCGACTGTTAAAGAAACCCAAAATTTGCCATCATCATCAATAGATTTATTTCTTACTATTACAAATTTCAGGTTTAATGCTTCTTTTGGTTCATAACCAAGGGCTGGTAGAATAAATAAAGATTCTGTTAAAGAAATCTTATGGAGATTGTATGCGGCAGAATATGTCTTTTCAAACATTTGACTAGGCGGCTAATTTATAAGTCGAGTCACTAAATATTGTCGGAGCTTTTCCCCCTGATATACAATATGTACGATCATCTACAATAGTTGGATTAATCTCTTTTTCAAAAGGAGTTGGGTAGGAAAAAGAAAAAGTGAGTGGATCAGGCTCAAATACGATACTAGGGTTATTTAATGTAATTAGAGAATCTTCTGAAAGAAGGCAGAAGGCATCTCCAGTTTCATTTTCAATTTTTGTCCAATCTCTATAAAGCTCTCCTTCAAGTGATAAAAATTCGACCGAGTCGAAAATCGTTTGAGGAGTGACTCTGAAAAAGTGGGTGTTAGAGGCTTTGCTGTACTGATATTCGACCGTTACTGTCGGGAAAGAAGCAGCAATTCGAATTACAGCATCAGCGATAAATTTTTCTATGAAATTCATATATCAAGATCTTTGGCGATAAACTTATGGATTTGCTTTGAGTAAGATTCGGCTTTCTCCATTTGTTCTTTGGAAATCAACTCGTCTTCATAGTCTGCCTTTTTTCTCAAATCTCGAAGTTGAGTCATGAAGCGATGGATTTTTGTGCCATTATTCTTCTCGATAGTTCTGATGTAGTTATTCGTAAAAAGAGAAATTTGTTGACTGTGAGAAATATTCCTTTGTTTGTTCATTTCTTCAAACTCTTTAGGATAATATTCTTTCAGAATGGAAATGATTTTCTGAAAGCAAGAGTAGTAGCAACAATGAACAGCAGGCGTATAATATTCGCGCTCTTTTAAGAGCAAAAAAGCAACATTGTTTTCTTTAGATTTTTTCAACAATGACATACAGTGCTATCCATTTCAAAGGTACAAAGTAATGTCATTCTACGTTAGAATGCTTGAAAAAGTTAAGATTGTTACAAATTTTAACTTATTTCAAAGTTTCAAAGACATCCTGATCAGTGAATGCCTTTGACTGACAATAGGACAATGCGGCCAGGGAGCAATCAATTTTAAAGAGGTTCTATGCACAATGCGCAATACAAACGAATTATGGATAGGTGCCCCTCACCCCCGCACAAAAGCCCCCCAACACACCTCTCCTCCACCCCAAAAAGCCACTCCATAAAAACCCCCCGGCAAACCCGATACGTCAATCCGGTTGCCCCGCGCGGCACCCTGTCCCACCATCTGTCCATTCGAGTTAAACAGGTAGTAATGCGTGGGCGAAAATGCTGCCCGGAAGTACAAAAAGCCGTCAGTGGGGTTAGGATACAAACGCAGCCTGCTCTCCTCCACCTCTGTTTCTTCAACACCTAATGCAGGATCAAACACCATCCGATCGACCATATTGGTAAAAATCGGCGGGTTCTGGTCGAAATAGATGGCAGCGGAATTGCGGATAAGCGTCTCGTGCGCCAGGCCGGGCATTTGCCAGAGGCGGAACTGCACAAAACCGTGGCTCCCTGCCTCATTAGATATGGAATCCGGCAGGTTGATGCCCAAAAAGGAAAAGTGCAGGGCATTGCCTTCCAGCCGGATTTCGGAAAGGGGATGGCTGGCACCCAGCAGCTGAAATGTACTCAGGTCTAGGTACACGCTGAGGGTATCGGCCAGCACCACGTCCTCCGCCGGAAAATTGCCGGTGTTCTGGAAGCGGATGGTGTAATCAATGGGCGTATCCGGCGGGATTCGGGCCTCTTCGGGCCGGCCGGAGGGGCTGGCCAGCTTGTCGTTGGGATCGAAGGCGCAGCGCAGGATGGGCTCGTAAAGATAGAGAGTAGAATCCAGGTTGTCCCGTCGGTTTATGCTGAAGTGCAGGGTATCGCCGATGGCTTCCACGCCGGGCAGGCCGATGAGCGCTTCGACGGACAACAGGTCGCCGGGATAGAGTTCGCCCGTCGCATCCCCGGTGGGGCAGATGGTGTTTTCCGCGATGGAATCTCCGGGGATAAAGCTGAGCAGCTCTCCGGAGTAACGGAAGCAAAAGGCGGGATCCGCAATGGCCGTGCCGGTATTCTGAACATTAATATAAAAGCGGACTTCCCGGTCACATACTGCCGGGTTGGAGGAGAGGGTGTAATCCAACTGCTCCTGTGGTTCGCCGGCGGGCGTTATGCCGATGTAAAAAAGCCGGGGCAGGTCTCCGGGTTCAAACAACAGCGTGTCGTTGCCCGTCGTCAAAGCCCACTGCCCGGGATGTTGATACACGATCTTTCTGCTCGCCGAATCGGGCGGCAGGACAACCAACTGCCCGCCGGGCGGCGTAAACAGGATATATGCCCCGTCGACGACAAACTGCCCGATGCGGACAGCGCGGTCCCCGGAATCCTTCTGCCCGTTGCCGTTTTGATCATAGAATACTTCAATGACGGAAAGGCCGTAGTCGCACAGGGTTTCTACTTCCTCCGCATCGCGGCAACCATCCCCGTTGCCGGAGATAAGCACGCTGGCAGGTTGCTGCGCCAGTTTGGCACAAACACTGGCGACAGCGCAAAAGCTCAGGCTATCGTTGTAGGCAATGTTCAGGTTGCCTGCCACAAAGGTGTTGACGAGGCCTTCGATATCGGCCAGGGTGCCGTTATAAGCGATGGTGAGCGTCCCTCCAACGTATTCCAACCCGCTCAGAAAATCCAGCGTTCGCAGGCTGTCCAGCGCGGAAAGGACCAGGCCGCCCCCAACTGTTGCCAGCTGAGCGAACCCGTCCTGCGAATACAGCTTGCCGAGGGCTTCCAGCCCGAAGTTGCCCCCTACCTGCCTCAACTGCAAAGGAGGCATTTGTTCCAGCTGGCTCAGCCTGTCCCAGAATAAATCGCCGCCGATGTACTGCACATTCTGCAGCGCGCCAACATCCGCCAGGCGTTGGTTTTCAGAAAATACCAGGCTGCCGCGGATGCTGTCGCCCAGGCTCAGGCCGTCCAGGGTAAGCAGGTTGTTGCAACTGATGATGTTCAGGCTTGCTCCGATATCTTTTACGCCTTGAAGGCCATGCAGGTTGGCCAGGCCGCGCAACCCCCACAAGTAAATGGTATTGACTTCCAGCTCGGGCGCCATCAGCCCTTCCATGTTGGCGAGCTTTTCGCAAAAATGAATGCGAATGGCATAGGCATGCTTCAGGCTGGACAGGCCCACAAAGTTTTCCAGATCGTCATTATTAGTGATGAACAGGTCGGAATCAATGGTTTCCAAAGCAGACAGGCCTTCAAAATTTTTGAAGCCGTTGCCGGCATACAGTTCGATCCTCCCGATGCGCTGCACCTGCTCCATGCCTCTGAAACTGATGAGTGCCGGACTCTCCCGGATTTCCATCGTCCCGCCGATCTCTTCAAGCTGAGACAAGCCTTCAAAGGAAGCCAGCACATCATTTTCGCGGACGACTACATCGCCCCGGATAACCCGCAGCGCTGCCAGCCCCTGAAGATCCGGCAACGACTCGTTGTCGGTAATCCAGAAGTCCCCGCCGACCCACCGCAGGTTGTCCAGTCCTTCCAGGCTGCGCAGGGCGTTGGCGTTTCGAATGGCGAGATTACCGTAGAGGGTGTCGATGTTTTCCAGCCCCCGGAGGTCGGTGTAATTGTCGGCGTTGACAGTCAGGCTGCCGCCGATGTATTTGAGCTTGTCGTAGCCCGACAGGTCGTCGCTGAACCCGCCCAGGTTGAAGTCGCCCAGGATACTGTCAATGTTGAGCGGCGCCAGGCTGCCGTAGGTGCTGATGAGCGAAAAATTGCCGCCCACTTTGCGGATGTTGGCTAACGGCATCAGGGAATTAACGTCGTCGCCCAGGGCGTTGCGGACTTCGAGGTTGCCCTGTATCTCCGTGCAGTTCGGGTATTCGGCAAGGAAATTATCGACTTCCAGCTGGCCGTTCAGCAGGACATCCCCGGGGGGGCATTGAGCGTGGAGGGCGGTGGTGAGAAGGCTAAAAATGCAGGCAATGGGTAAAGGTTTCATCGGATTGTTTTGTAAGCAAGGCTAAAATATAACTTATTGAAGTTGTAAAGTAGCGGACCGGGGCATAAATTCAGGATACTTATTCGTTACTGGTTATTATCCGGATTCGGTACGCAAGCTATTGATTGCCATCAACAACCCGTAACGCCAACCAGCCTGCGGACAGGAAAACAACTGTTAATAACTTATGTCACAGAGCAGCAGATGGCCGGTGCCAGAATACCTGTCAGCTTTTCTTTGCCTGGCCTTATCGGCCCTGGCCCCGGTTGCATTGCCCGGGCAGGCCCGGCTGGAGATCGTGCCGCTCGACACGACTGCGGCTTTTGTGGAACGCCGTTTCAAGCCCCCTGCCAGCCACGCCGACTCTTTGGCCGTGATCGCGTTCCTGGAGGAGAAAGTCCGGGAATTGCGCCTGGCGGCCTACCTGGAGGCTTCTGTCGACAGCCTGGCGCAGCGCGACAGCACATTCATTGCCTATCTGCACCTGGGCCCGGCATACGAATGGGTACGCCTGAATGCCGACAGCGTGCCGGAGCTGTTCCTCAATGCGGCCGGTTTCCGCGAGCGGCTTTACCAGGGCAGCCCTTTCCGTTTTGCGCAATTGCGCCGGCTGCAGGAGCGGCTGCTCGAATATTCAGAGAATCACGGCTACCCTTTCGCCCAGGTTTGGCTCGACGATATACGGGTAGGCGGCGGGCAGGCCCGGGGCCGACTGCGCCTGGACCGCGGGCCGCTCATCCTCATGCAAAAGCTGGAAGTGGAAGGGGACGTAAAGATCAGCAAAGCCTACCTGAGCAACTACCTGGGCATCCGGGAGGGCGCGCCGTACGACAACGGCCGGGTGTTGCGCATCCGCAACCGCATCCGGGAGCTGCCTTTCCTGAAGCTGGACGAAGACCCCATCGTCACCTTCATCGGCGACCGGGCGACGCTCCGGCTGCTGCTCGGCAAAAAAAGGGCCAGCCGATTTGATTTCGTGATTGGCGTGCTGCCCCAGAATGCCAGCGGCCGGCAGGAGAACAACCGGAACCTGCTCATTACCGGCACCTTCAACGGAGAATTACTGAACCAGTTCGGCCTGGGCGAACGCATCTACGCCGCCTTCGAGCAACTGCGCCCCGAAACCCAGGAACTGGAGCTGGAATTCAACTATCCCTACGTGCTGGGCCTGCCCTTCGGCGCTGACTTTCGCTTCAACCTCTACAAGCGGGACACCTCCTACCTGGACATCGAGTCCGACCTGGGCATTCAGTACCTCTTCGAAGGCGGCAATTACATCAAAGCGTTCTGGAACAACCGGTCCTCTTCCCTGCTGACGGTCAATGAAGAGCAACTGGAACGCCTGGAGCGCCTGCCCGCCACGCTGGATGTGCGCAACGCCTACTTCGGACTGGAGTACGCCCTGCAACGGCTCGACTACCGCTTCAACCCACGCAGGGGCTGGGCCGCATTCCTGCGCGGAGGCGCCGGCACCAAACGCATTGAGCGCAACAACCGCATCGTGGAGCTGGGATACGGAGAACTCTACGACACGATTACGCTGCGCAGCTTCCAGTACAAGCTCAGCGCCCGGCTTGAAGGTTACCTGCCGCTCTTCAGCCGCAGCACCATCAAGGGAGGCGTTCAGGGCGGCGCCATCATCGCCGAAGAACCCGTCTTTTTCAACGAGCAGTTCCGCATCGGCGGCAACCGCCTGCTGCGCGGCTTCGACGAAGAGTCCATCTTCGCCACCAACTACGGCGTGGCCACCCTGGAATACCGCCTGCTCATCGGCCAGAATTCCTACCTCTACCTGTTCGGCGACTATGCTTATGTGGAAGACAAAACCACCACCAGAAATGTCACGGACCAGCCCAACGGCTTCGGCGCCGGCATCACCTTCGAGACCGGCGTCGGGCTGTTCGGCGTCAGCCTGGCTTACGGCAAGCAGCTGGACAACCCCATCGACTTCAGCGCGCCGAAGGTGCATTTCGGGTATGTGAGTATGTTCAACTGAGGTTTGGTCTTTTCCTGCTTTCACAATCATCCATCCAACATCCGGAAAACCTTCGAATGGTATTTCCACACCCGGAAATACGGTACCTGCCGCCCGCCAAACTGCCGCCGGATAGCCTCCACGTTGGGCATCATGCTGCCTTCGAAGTCAAAAACGGGCAACTGCAGCACTTCGTGGGTGTAGCGGATGGCTTCCCATACCAGAAGCAGGCCGGCGCCGCTGGCGCGCAGTTCCGGATCGTCGCCGGAGAGGTGGTAGTAGCTCGCCCGGCCGTCCCAGATGAGGTAGGCGGCGGAATGGATGCGGCCGCCGGCATCTTCGGCGCAGAATATCTGCCGGCTCTGATGCCGGGCCAGGGCGTCGTCGTGGCGAAGGAAAAGCTCGCGGGAGTAGGGCGGGGCGGCGCCCTGCCGTTCAAAGCTGAGCCGGTTGATGCGGAAAAAATCCTCCGCCGGCATGTCCATGCGGATGTGCAGGGCCTTTTCCGCCTTTTTGAGGTTGCGGCGCACGTTGCGGTTGAAGCCGTTATAGACGGCGTTCAGCCCCGAGCTTAAATCCAGTTGATAGGTGTAGCGGGTAGTCTGCCGGTAGCCCTGCCAGCAGAAGGGCAGCCAGTTGGTGGCAGAGGGGTGGAACTCCTGTTTGAAGGCAAGGACGGCGGGCAGCAGGCCGATGAGCTGCCCGTAGAATTTGTGCTCGAACTTCAGCTCCCGGAAATCCGGATGCAGATAAGGCCCGAGGTGCTTGCAGAAGTGGGGCATGGTGATATAGCGGAACGGCCCCTTGCGTTTCAGGAAATACGGCAGGGCGGCCGCCGGCTGCCCGCCGTGTTGTACCACTGCCGCCCCCCATGCTCCGCTTTCGCAGACGGCATCGAGGTACCAGGGCTGCGCGAATACGGGCAGATCCGGAATATCCCGGCAAAATTGGCGGTAGAGGCCCTGGCCCGGCATCATTTTCACGACTTACGGGCGATGAGCAGGCCGTCGCGCAGGGGAAGCATGATGTTTTCCACGCGCTCGTCCAGCTGTACTTTTTTGCTGAACCGGTGGAGGAAAGCGGCGTCCTCGTCCTGCTCCCGTCCGCTGCTGTCCAGCACCTTGCCGCTCCAGAGCACGTTATCGGCAATGATCAACCCTCCGGGATTGACCTTGTCGATCACGAGGTCGTAATAAAGGCCGTACTCCTGTTTGCCGGCGTCGATGAAAACGAGGTCAAATGGGCCGGCAAGGGAGGGGACAACCACCGCAGCATCACCGATATGTAGGCGAATCTTATCTTCAAGGCCCGCCAGGGCGACGTACTTTCGAATGATGTGTTCCAGTTCCGGGTCCGCATCTATGGTATGCAGCACCCCTCCTTCCTGTAACCCCTGCGCCAGGCAGATGGCGGAATATCCGGTGAAGGTACCGATCTCCAGGATAGCCTTAGGCCGATGCAATTTGCTGATCAGGCTCAGGAACTGGCCCTGCAGGTGGCCGGAGAGCATCTGGGGCGCCAGGGTTTTCAGGTGGGTCTCCCGCTCCAGCTGGTGGAGGAGGGGCGGCTGGCGGCTGGTATGTGCCTCGCAGTATTGGTTGATCTTATTGAGGAAATCGTTCATGGTGCCAAGTTAATAAATTTGAGTTGTATGTTGCCGGTTGGCCGTTCTGCTCTGTGAGGTTTCATCCGGAGGCGCTGGTTAGCGCCCGGCTCCCACACCACTGGACAAAATGGTTTTGGACACAGAGAGGCACGGAGGTCAACACAGAGTACACGGAGTTTTTTCCATTGATAATCAGGTCTCTGTGTGGCTCTGTGCCTTCTCGGCGTACTCTGTGTC
>JAGFJD010000136.1 GCA_024102975.1 Phaeodactylibacter sp.
TGGATGACAATTTCTGCTGTGCTTTCTCAAGAGTATGCCAGAGACATGGCCGTTACTCCAAACCAAAGCCTTTGGGTGGTAGGCGGAAGCGACACTTTGGTTGAAATAAAGGAAAATATGCAACCAGAATATCATCTTTTACCTGCAAGTTGGCAGCTTACAGGTGATTATACTAAGATTGCTGTCGGGAAAAACGGAGATATCTGGTTAGTTATGTATTGGGGCAATAATTTGGGGTCCATTTCAAAACTCATTAAGTATAACTACATATCGGATTCCTGGAGCCAATTGGCTGAATTCAACCAGGAAGTTGACATAGGTGGGGCCTATGACTTGGAGGTTGATTCCAATAATTTCGTTTGGATAAGCGGTTTTGGCAATATTAGCTCCAACTTTGGACTAATTAAATTTAATCCTACAGATTCAACTTGGAAAATATACGATGAATGTAACTCAGGGCTTGTTAGCAACTCGATCCAGGACATCGAGATTATGCCTGATGGTAGGATTTGGTTTGGTGGTGCCGGAGGTATCGCCATCCTCACCCCCTCCTCCCAAACCATCCAACCAAGCTTCCAAGCCCCCGAAAACATCTGCCTCAGCAGTACTGCCACCTTCACTAATGCCACCCTCGGCGCAACAAGTTTCGAATGGCGGCGCAACGGCGAGTTGGTGTCCACCCAAAGAAGCCCGGCAATCAGTTTCCCGGAGGCAGGCGAATACGTTATCGAACTGACCGCCTTCAATGACTCTGGCTGCGGCACCTCTTACAGTCAGGTAGTTACAGTCCACCCCATAGCCAACCTCTCCGCCTTCCCCCAAACCATCGCCGAGTGCGACGCCTCCTGGCTGCTCTGCGCTCCGGAGGGCATGGCGCAATACGAATGGAAGCGGGGGCCGGTTGTCCTGAGCAACGAGCAATGCCTGCGGGTGGACCAGGCCAACAACGGCGTCTACGAACTGAAAATTACCGACTATTGCGGCAACGAAAGAGGCGCGGTGGTTGCCGTGACCCTCTCCGGCGCCTGCGTGTATCCGGGCGACCTGAACAACGACGGCGTCGTGGATTTCCGGGACCTGCTCTGGCTGGGGCAAACCTTCGGTTTCTTTGGGCCTGGCCGCATGGACCAGGCCATCAACTGGGGGGAATACCCGGCCCAGGATTGGCCCGGGAACCTTCCGGGCGGAACCAACTTCAAGTTCTGCGACGCCGACGGCTCGGGCTACGTCGACCTGCTGGATTTGAAGGCTATCATCGTCAATTACCTGAACACGCACGGCGGCTATCCCGGCTTGCCGAACCCGGAGCAGAGCCCGTATTCTTTCGTGCCGGTGCTGGCGGGCGTGGATACTACGCTTGGCAACAACCAATACATGCTGAGCATTGACATCTATGCCAGGGACGCCAGCGGGGCGGGGATAAACAACTTCTACGGCGCGGGCATGCGGATGTACTACGTGCTGCCTCCGGGGGTGCAGCTGGTGGGGACGCCTAGGTTCAGCTTCGGCAATGCTTCTATCGGCGTAGACAGCATAAACGCCGTCGGGCTGGTTATGCCGTTCAACAGCCAGGGGTTTATGGACGTGGCGCTCACCCGGCTCGACCATGTGAACCAATCGGGCGTCAACGTCCTCGGACAGGCTACGTTCATCATCGAAGACGATCACCTGCCGATTTTCGACAGCCTACAGTTCACCCTGAACCTGGTGGGCAGCACCGCCATTACCAGCGAGGGCAATTTCATCCCGGTGAGCGGAGGGGAAAGGACGTTTACTTTTGGCACAGTCACAGCAACAGAGGAACCCGCCGCCGAAGGCCAGGCGCTTGTCTATCCTAACCCGACTGCCGACCGGTGCCGCCTGAGTTTGCCGAATATGCCTGCCCGGGAGGTTGCCATCCGGGTGTTCAACGCACACGGGACAGAGGTTTGGGCAGCCGCCAATAACGGGCAGGCGCTTTTCTATGAGATGGACCTCTCCGCCCTGCCCGCCGGCGTGTATTGGGTCGTTGCAACGACAGCGCAAAGCCGGCTGGTGGGCAAAGTCGTGAAGATGTGACGGCCGCTTTCGGGAGGGGTTGCGGCTCCCTATATAACGTTGAGGTGACATCTAGGGTGTTCAGTTAACGCGGAATATTTGTGTTAGAAAATCCACCAAACAGCTTATCTTGTAAGGCAAAACGACAGGACATGAGCCCCGTTAAGTTAAATAATTTTTTGCAGGAACG
>JAGFJD010000169.1 GCA_024102975.1 Phaeodactylibacter sp.
CGTCAGAAAAAACTCACGTAGCTCCGGCTATGCTCCCCGACACTCTGTGTACGGGGCAGGCTGTTTTTTCTTCCTTGATTAAGTCCAAAATAACTTCGCCTAAGCAACCATTTATTTAAGTTTTCATATACTAGAAAACCTTCCGCCCCTACAACTTCACAAACACCCCCACGCTGTACGACGGGTTCGCAAAGATCAGCCTGCCTGAAAACGCCCGTCCGGTGCTCACCGACACGCCCCATTTGTCCGAAATGTTGTACGCCAGCTCGGGCGCATAGCTCAGATGCTCGGTATTGTTGGCGAAGATGCTGGTGCTGTTGGACAGCTCGCTGGGCAGCGCGCCGTTGTTGAGGCTCTGCACGCCGTAGAGGCGCAGGATGGCGGTGAGGCGGCCCTCCCAGAACGTAGCGCCGCCTTCGATGCCGAAGCGCAGCTCGTCGGAGAAGTCGTTGGTGCGGTTGTTGAAGCCGAAATAGGCGTTGGCATAGGCGTCGATTTTGCCGAAACGGAAGCCCTTGCCGGCGTCCACCTGCAGGAGCTGGTTGAACTCGCCGTCGCCGGTCTGCAGGTTGCCGGCGGTGCCGCCGCTGTCGTTGCCCAGGGGCAACCCCAGGGTAAGGGTGGCGCTCAGCGCCACCGGGCCATTGGTGAGGATGCCGTACTTGAGGCTGATGTCGGTATCCCCTATGGTGTTGATCGCCTCTCCCGGCGTGATCACCTCGCCGGTAGTGCCGGAGACGGTATTGTTGAAATAGGCGCGGCTGAAAAAGGGGAAGTACAACACCCCGGTCAGCCGGTCGGTGAAGCCGTATTCGGCATAGAGGCTGGTGTTGAAAATGCCGGTGGTCACGTTGGGGTCTAATTTTCCGACATCGGTGAAGTGCTGGTCGGAAATGACCCACCACTCGCTGAGCTTAAAGAAGCCCCCGCCCCTGGGTTGCGGCCAGCCGCCGCCGGCGTAGGCAGCCTGAACGGACAGGAATAAAATTATGCCAAGAAAGATGTTTTTTTTCATAATTGTTTTGCTGGTTATGCTAACCATATAGCCATTCAACAATGCACCCATTTCCCGCGACCTACCTGATCTCCCCGTCCCCGACCTTCACGCTGAACGGCTTGCACCAGTACAGCAGGTAGCTGTAATCGTTCAGCCCAACGCCACTGATGCGGTAGCTATGGGCACCGTTGAAGGTTTCTACCCGGCCGATCTCAAAGGCGTTGTTCACCGTAGAAGGGTTATTCGTCAGGTAGACATACAGGCCGGGCAGGCTGGTGGAGGCGCGGTAGTCGCTGCCGAATTCCAGGACGATATCTTCACCATCTTCCCGCAGGGTGAAACTGCCTTCCAACAGGTAGGAACTGGTGGTGCGGATCGTGCCGCTGCGCTCTCCTGCGGGATCGCCACTGACCTCTTCTTCGCTGACGACAACTTCGACGGCGTCGCTCACCGGACCCTTTCCGTCGAGACGGACTTCGGCGGTGACAGTGGCTTTGCCTGCAGCCAGAGCAGTGGCCAGGCCGGCATCATCGATGCCCAGCACCGCCGCGTCGGAGGAAGACCAGAAAACAACGCGCTCTTCCGCCTCGCCGATGTTGTTGGTGAAGCGGGCCTCGAACTGGCGGGTGCTGCCTACCATGATCGAATCCACCGGATTCAGGATGCGGACGGCCTCTGGAACGGTATCAAAGACAACGTCGTCGCCAATGCAACCGGAGAACAGAAGCAGGATGGCCGATAGTGCGATAGTAAACCTCATGGTGTTTTTTTAGGTTGTCAAATTCATGTTACAGAAATAGGGAAATACATGGAAATACATGGAAATACATGGAAATACGTGGAAATATATGGAAATACAGGGAAATGCACAGGGTACACGCGCCAGGCATGGAGCAGCAATGCATTTCCTTATTTCCACATATTTCAATTCATTTCAATCAGGTGTCCATTCACTCCTTCACTCACTCCTCCCCCTGATACACCACCCCTACCGAAAAAGCCGGGGCCGCATACACATTTTTAAACCCGGTGATGAAGTTATTAACGGGCAGAAAAAAAGAAGCGGCGACGCCCCAGTGGTTCAACAGCATGTACTGTCCGCCGAATGACAATCTCGTAAAGGTAGTGCCTTCGCCCCGAAAGAAAGAAACGTCGTCGGTGCTGCCTTCTGCGCCTTTGAGCTGGGCGAACAATTTGCCGAACAGCCATAGCCCGGACAAGGGCTGCCCGCCGAGTTCCAGGCCAAGCCGCACCTGGCCCGAGTAGTTCCTGGTGCGCAAATTGTAAGTGGCAAAAGCAGAGCCATACCCCCGTCCCGCCCAGAATGGTTTCGACGCTGCCACAGTGGCCAGGAAATTCCATTCGCCATCGCCGGAAGGCAGGTTGATCCTTTCCACAACGCCAAAATCATTAGGCTCTTTGGCAGTGGCAAACAGATTCTTCTGCCCGCTTGGCAATTCGGCGCCCAAAGCAAAAGACACCGGAAGCTTTTCCTGGTTGATCCCGTATTTAATGTCCAGGCGAATGTCTCCGATACTGGAAACCGTATTGGTGGAAGAAAACTCATTCTGCACCAACAACGGGAAACTGCCAATGGCCGTAAAGCCGGCCCCCAGCCCATATTCCCCATAAACGGTGAATATCCTGCTGGTAAGGCGGCCTCCTTCGTCAAATAATTGCCCATCTACGCTGTAATAATCCATTGAAGAAAAAGTATATAAACCTGCCTGGGCATAGAGTTGGCCTTTCTCCCGGGCCCACCCGCTTTGAGAAGCCAGCGGGAAGCCCGATAACAGAAAGGCCGTTAAAATAAGGAAAAGGACGATTCTCATGGCTAAGGAAAGATTAGAGTACGGCGTTCTCCTGGCAGGCAAATGCGCCGGGTACAGGGTTATTGGGCAGTTATTGCTCTGGCCCCGAGTCAA
Source organism: Phaeodactylibacter sp. (assembly GCA_024102975.1). Classification (GTDB taxonomy): domain Bacteria; phylum Bacteroidota; class Bacteroidia; order Chitinophagales; family Saprospiraceae; genus JACJXW01. The sequence continues at coordinate 2,923 of JAGFJD010000169.1, forward strand.
CCGGCATTATTGGTTATTGGCAATGCTCAATGCCTGAGAGCATGTTTGGAGGTGGTGCTTTGGAGGCGAAAATGTCAGATTTTGGGTTCTCACGAAGGCATTTTTCCGCCCCATAGCAGCGCTACGGGGCGGAAAAATGGCAAAGTGAGGTTCCAAAAGCTGGCATTTGCAGCCAAAATAGCCTGCCCCGTACACATAGTGTCGGGGACTACCTCCAAACATGCTCTTAGGCAAAATCCTTATTTCCTCCATTTTTCCACACCCCAGGTCAGCCCCACTACCACGGCCAGGGCCGGCAGCAGATTTTCGATATTAACCGTGCCCAGTTCCAGCAGCCGAATGCCGATGGCGATGATCAGTACGCCCCCTACGGAGCTGAGCTGGGCAATAATGACGGGCGTAAAAAAGCGGTGCAGTTGCCGTGCCAGCACCGTCGTCCCACCCTGCAGGAGCAACATGGGGATGATGGAGAAGAGGACGCCGATGCCGTAGGTGGCAGCAAAGGCGACGGAAGTGATGCCGTCGAGTGTGGATTTGATGAGCAGCAGTTCACGTTTGCCCTGCAGCCCTTCCTCGATGGCGCCGACAATGGTCATCGAGCCGATGCAAAATAAAAGGAAGGCGGTGACCAGGCCCTCGGTGAAGCGGTTGTCTTCCACCTGAAAAGCCTGTTTGATCCAGTCGCCAAACCCATTGAGCAGCGCATCGAAATGGACGAGTTCCCCGAGAATGCCGCCGAGTATCAGGCTAAAGATGAACAGGAGCAGGTAGCCGTTCGGTACTTTCAGCGCCATTTGAATGCCGATGACCAGAGTGCCCAGGCCGATCGCCTGGAAGATAATGGCCTGGACATTCGCAGGGAAGAGCTGCTGCAGCCATAAGCCAAGCAGGCTGCCCAGGCTGACTGTCGCCATATTGATAAAAGTGCCGATGGGTAGGTAGTGTTTCATGCCAGAGGGATGTCTTTGACCAGTGCTTCCGCCTTCCCGAGGGCATCCGGCTTGCCCACGTCCAGCCACAGCGACGCGTCGTGGCGGTAAGCCTGCAGGCGCTCGCTTTTGGCGGCTTCCAGGAAGACGTCGATGATGGAAAACACCGGCCCGGGCGGCATGAATTCGAAAATACGGGGGCTGAGCACGTACAGCCCGCTAAAGGCCAGCGGTTGATATTTCGGTACCGGGCGGCTGATGCGCTCTTCGCCGGTGCGGTTGTGGCGCCAGCCCGCCAGCAGGCCGCCCTCATCGAAAAGGAGGTGGCGGGAACTCGGCCGCTCGCGCACCGCCAGGGTGGCCAGCGCGCCGGAGGCCAGGTGGGCCCGGTAGAGGGCCGACAGGTTGACGTCGGAGAGGATGTCCACATTATGCACCAGGAATGGAGCGTCCTGAAAAAAAGGCGCTGCCTTCAGCAGGCCGCCGCCGGTATCGAGCAGCAGCCCGCGTTCGTCAGAAATGGTAATGTCGATGCCAAAGCTGGCATGTTGTTCCAGGAAGCCGATGACCTGCTCTCCAAAGTGGTGGATGTTGGCCACTATTTGGCGCACGCCGAAATACTTCAGGCGCCGGATGGTTATTTCCAGTAGCGGCATCCCTCCTATTTCAACCAGCGCTTTGGGTTTGTTTTCCGTCAGCGGGCGCAGGCGCGTGCCCAGGCCGGCGGCAAAGATCATTGCTTTCATCCCTGCAAAGGTATAAATCCTTACTTTTGCGTAGTAATGATACAACGCATATTGGTACAAATACTGCTGGCCCCTTTTTCCCTGCTCTACGGCATAGGGATCAGCCTCCGCAATGCCTTTTACAGCCGGGGCCTGCTGAAAGGGGTGGAATTTAATGTGCCCGTCATTTCGGTCGGCAACCTGTCGGTCGGCGGGGCGGGCAAAACCCCCCACATCGAATACCTGATCCGGCTGCTGAAGGACTACATCGAGGTGGCAACCCTCAGCCGGGGGTACCGCCGCAAGACCAAGGGCTTTCTGGAAGTACACACCCGGATGAACGCCGAACAGGTGGGCGACGAACCCCTGCAGTTCAAACGCAAGTTCCCGGATATCCTGGTTACCGTATCGGAAAGCCGCACCTTCGCCATCCCCAAGATCATGGGCGATCATCCCGGAACACAGGCCATCCTGCTGGACGACGCCTTCCAGCACCGATCGGTCCGGCCCGGCCTCAATATCCTGCTCACAGAGTACAGCCGGCCTTTTACGCGGGATTACCTGCTGCCCGCCGGCCGGCTCCGGGAATGGCGCTCCGCCTACGAGCGCGCCGATATCATCATCGTGTCGAAGTGCCCGGCGAATCTGAGCCGGGAACAGCAGGAAGCTATGGCGCAGGAGATCAGGCCCCTGCCTCACCAAAAGATTTACTTTTCTTATTACGAGTATGGAAAACCTTATTATATATTCGATCCTCGTTACACACTGGGTTTTCATCCGGAAATGGACTTATTGCTCATCAGCGCCATCGCCAATACGGATTATCTGGTCGATTATCTGGACCGGCAGGCCGGCAGCGTCCGGATACTGGAATATGAAGACCACCATTATTTCACGAAATACGACGTAGGGCAGCTCAAAGCCCGCTTCGAACAGATGGATTCCGGCCAGAAAGCGATCATCACTACCGAGAAGGACGCCATGCGGCTGGAGCTGCACCGGCAGTTCCTGGTCAGCGACCGGATACCGGTTTTTGCCATACCCGTAGAAGTGCGGTTCCATTTCGGCCAAGGGCCGCAGTTCGACCAGGATATCCGCGATTTTTTACTCAATTTCAAAGCCTGACCTTGAATCCGATACTATACCTTATATATCATTTCCTGAAGCTGGTGGTCCGCCTGTCTTTTTGGGCGTATTATTCGAAGATCACCGTGCTCAACCGGCGCAACTTCCGGTTCGGCCGCCCCACCATCCTGGTATCCAATCATCCCAATACCCTGCTCGACCCGCTGCATGCCGCCGTCCGGGTGCCTATGATCGTTCATTTTCTGGCCAACGCCAGCTTGTTCAGGGGCGCTTTCCAGAACTGGTTTTTCAGCACTTTTTTCTGTATTCCGGTCGAACGGCCGGAGGATGTGAACGGCCGCCCGCTCAACAACCAGCAGGCTTTCCGGCAAGCCGGCGCCTTCCTGGCCGGGGGCGGCTGCCTGTACATCGCTCCGGAGGGCACCAGTTACATCGGCCGCCGGATAAGGCCCCTGAAGACCGGCGCTGCCCGCATTGCCTTAAGCGCAGAAAACCAGAACGGCTTTGAACTGGGCCTCAGCATTATGCCGGTCGGGCTGACCTACGAAGCCTCCAACTGCTTCGGCCGGCGGCTGACGGTCTACGCCGGCGAACCCATCTGGATAAAAAATTACGAAACGCTCTACCGGGAAGATGAATTCCAGGCTGCCCGCCAACTGACGGACGACCTGGAAGGCGCCCTCCGCTCCCTCGTTGTCCATACGGAAGATAAGGAGGAGGACACCTTCATTGCCCGCCTCGAAACCCTGCTGCGCAACAGCAAGCCGGTTGCGGAGCCAGTGCATTTTGCCCGTGTGCAGTACCTCATCGCACAATTGCGGGCATGGCAGGAGCGCTCGCCTGAAGCAGCCGGGCAGTTCCAGCACGAGGTCGGCGCCTACTTCCGCACCCTGGAAGAACAACGGACAGAAGACCGCGCCCTGGCCCGCCCCCCCCGGCCCCTGTGGCTGCACTTTGCCGGCCTGGTCCTGCTCTTTCCCGTTTTCCTGCACGGGCTGGCCCACAATTTCCTGCCCGCTTTTATCCCCGTCTGGATAACCCGCCGGGTGAAACTCGATATTGAGTATAACTCTACCGTAAAAATCCTGGCAGGATTGATCACCTTTCCCCTCTTTTATTTTCTGCAGTACCGGTTGATCTACTGGTTGTACGACGGGCAGACAGCGCTGATCTACCTGCTCACCCTGCTTCCGGCCGGCTTTTTCGCCTGGGCCTTTTACCGGCATCAAAAGCGGGTGCTCCGTTATTTCCGGTTCCGCCGCAGCCCTGAAAGGGAAAAGCTCCGGGCCTTGCGGCAGGCTATCTGGGAAAAAACCGCTAATTTGCTCGCTAAAAAAGCCCCTTGACCGAAGATATACTGCTTTTTCTTTTCCTGGCGGCCACTGCCATTCAGCTGCTGTACTGGCTGCTCGCTTTCTCCCGGCTGGCTTTTTACCGGCAGCCGCCCCTCCCCTCCGGCCCGCCCGAACCCGTATCTGTAATTATTTGCGCGCGCAACGAAGAAAAAAATTTGCGCCGAAACCTCCCGTATTTCCTGGCTCAGGACTATCCCGAGTACGAGGTGATCGTCGTAAATGACAATTCTTTTGATAAAACTTTTGACGTACTCTTGGATTTTCAAAAAAAAAGTCCCATCTTGCGCCTTATTGACGTAAAAGTCGATACTCGTGGGAAAAAAGCAGCCTTAAGCAAGGGCATTAAAGCTGCAAAATTTGAAATACTTTTATTATCCGACGCCGATTGCCGCCCGGCGAGCCCCCAGTGGCTCAATTTTATGCAAGCATTCATTCGGGATAGGGCGCAGATCGGATTAGGATACAGCCCTTATTTTCGTGGGAAAGGCATCCTGAATGCCTTTATTCGCTTTGAGACCACCTATTCTGCTATCCAATATCTTTCCTTTGCATTAATGGGATTGCCCTACATGGGAGTAGGGCGCAACTTGTGTTATCGAAAATCTCTATTTCGTGGGTCCGGAGGTTTCGATTCACATGCTCACATAGCTTCCGGTGATGATGATCTGTTCATCAACCAGGTAGCTACGCGAGACAACACCCGGGTGATCCTGTCACCTCAGGCATTCGTCTTTTCAGAACCAAAAAGTAGTTGGAGAGGCTACTATCGCCAGAAATCAAGGCACTTAACAACAGGTACCCGTTACCGGTTGGTACACCAGTTCGCCCTCGGCCTGCTGTCTGCCAGCCATTTCGGACACTACGCCTGCGGCCTTGCCTTGATCCTTTTTCACAGTCTGGAATTAACCGTATTACTTAACTATCTGGCACGGATAGGGGTAGCCTCCGCACTGTACATGCTGATAATGAGAAAACTACACGACACTTCTCTGATCAGATGGGTCCCTGCACTCGATGTACTCTACGCTTTTTCCTACCTCGTGTTCGCGCCGGCACTTTTTTTAAAACCAAAGGAAAAATGGAAGTAGCAGTACAAAACAACTTCACCTCCACCAGAGCGCTGGATGATTACTCGATCGTTAAGGAAGCCATCAAAGGCGACCAGAAGGCTTATTCGATCCTCCTGGAGCGTTACCGGAACCCCATCTTCCACATGATGCTGAAGATGGTCAAAAACCGGGAAGATGCCGAAGACCTGACCATCGAAGCTTTTGGCAAGGCTTTCGCCAAGATCGACAGCTACGTGCCGCGCTATGCCTTCAGCACCTGGCTGTTCCGCATCGCCATCAACAACGGCATCGACTACATCCGCAAGAAGCGCCTCAACATGTTCTCCATCGATGAGCCGATTGACGGCGAAAGCAGCAGCGACTACTCCGGCAACCTCCGGTCCGCTTCCCTCGACCCCGAAGAGATCATCATCCGCGAACAGCGCGTGCAACTGATGCGCGACGTCCTCGGCCGCCTCAACGGCAAGTACCGCCTGATGATCGAACTGCGCTATTTCGAGGAGCTGAGCTACGAAGAGATCGCCACCGAGCTGGACATTCCCCTCGGTACCGTCAAGGCTCAGCTGTTCCGCGCCAAGGAAATGCTCGGCAACCTGCTGTCCCAGCCCGGCGCCAGCGCCTACCTCGACAACGTGCAAAGCAAGCGGGCTTAGCTGCCCCCGGGCTGCCGGAACGCCGGTACGCTTGTGAATGAACCTGTTGAAATTTTGATGTCCCAAAAACTGGATGGGCGGTAGGATAGTACCTTCGAGGCTATTCACCGTTCGCAAAAAATCATACCAATATCCCATGAACTGCCGCCCCATCCTTTTTCCTGGTCAGCCGTCTTTGTGTGTCGTAGCTCCAGCGAAGGCACAAGCTTTACGCAAAGGCGGATTCTCGCCGCCCCGATAGCCATCGGGGTACGCGAAAGCGTATCTGCTGAAATAAACAACCTGGAAAAACAAAACTTCCCCTCTGGTTTCTCCTGTTCCTAACAGCATGAATCATGCCAACTTTTTCTCCGGCTATTCTACTATACTTAGGCTTAAATCTTTCTTCTGCCTTTCCGCATCCGGAACAGCTGCTGTATTTGTACGCCAGCTTTCGGAGGAGGAAAAACAAAAATTGATCAGCCTGCTTCAAAGGGAAGGCCCTTCAGTAGTAGAGGAGCCTATTGTTAGGAAAAAGCGCCGAACTGTCGTATTTTAGCGCCGCATCCAAAACCCAATAGGTATATGACTATAGGCCGTAACGAGCATTCCTGTTTATTATATACTGACGCACGGCAGGTTTTGTCGACTACAAAACCCGCAGGGTCAGTATATACTGGCATCGCTGGTTTTGTACCTGACAAAACCACGCGTTCGCCAGTATAAATCTAAGTATGACAAGACTAGCTTGTCGAAGTCTTCAGGCGTCGACATGATGCCGAACAGTCAATCCATGAGTTTCACTCCCACCCCCGACACCTGAATAACCCCCACCGCCTCCGCCCTTTCCTGCAGAT
>JAGFJD010000178.1 GCA_024102975.1 Phaeodactylibacter sp.
GTGGAGCACATCCGCGTGAACTACATCCTGCGCGGCCTGCGCGTTCCCGCCGGGCAGCATGCGATAGAGTTTAAGTTCGAACCCCGCGCTTTCGAACTGGGCAAGCTGGCGTCCGGCATTTTCTCCACCATCATCCTGCTGGGGCTGCTGGGCTTCGTGGGCTACCGGGGGTATCAGTATGTGCAGAACCCGCCGGAGGAGGAGGCGCCGAAGCGGGCGGGGACGGAGAAGAAAACGGCGGGGACAACAAGGAAAAAGCCGAAGGCGGGGCGGAGGAAGAAGGAATAAAGGGCAAGATGACAGGGGAGAAAACATGTGGGACTGTTCGCTCGCCATAATACTAGACATTTTTCTGGACACAGAGTACCCAGAGAAGGGGCGTGTTTGTTGTACGGGGTGCGATTCTGGTTTGTACCCTCTTGTGGTTTTCGGCATGAAAACTTCCGAAATGTACGCTGTTATACTGACGCACGGCTGGTTTTGTTCCTGACAAAACCACGCGTTCGCCAGTATAATGGCTTCAGGGTTCCCCTGGCCCATGGTTTGCGGGGCACGGGCGGCCTGACAATGGACCAATGCAGCCATGGAACCATCAATTTCAGGGCATTTGCCCAGGCGATACGCCAAAGGGGTACAAATGAGAATCACACCCGCGCTACCGCTTCACCGCTCCTCTTCCTCGTTATACACGTCAATATCTACCAGGGCGGTGCCGTCCTGTTCCTGTTGTTCGGCCACCAGTTTGCTGAAATCTTCCCAGCTGTGCCGGTCCTCCAGGCGATGGCCATCGGCCGCTTTTTTGTATAACCCCACGTAAAACGCCTGGCCGCGCTTTTCGAACCGCTCGTAATCAAAGATTTGATAGCCGCTTTTCTGGCGGTAGGCCCGGTCGGCCAGGAAATCGCCGGGATCGTGAGAGCGGTAGTAATACGTCCGGAACTCCGGCCCCTGCCATTGGTAGAGGGCGAGGTAATGCGTCGTCCCGTCTTTGGCTTCGAAGCCTTCTATATCTACTATCTGCTGGTCCCGGCGGCTCATGTTGCCGTAGTCGTTTTCCAGGCCTTCCCAGGAGGTCAACTTCCGGATTTTGTGCGTCCTGTCGCCCGGTACCCAAACGGCCAGATAGTACTCCTTGCCGCCGTAGGTATAGGCCTCGATCTCGTCCATGACGAAGGAATCGGCCGCCATCTGCCGTTTCATGATCACCAGGGAGTCCCAGCTTTCCATGCATTTTAGGGTGCTGGGGGTCTCATCTTTTTTCCAGATACCCCAGAAGTAGCGGTGGGCGCCGGCCTTGGCCGTTTCGATGTCGATGAGCCGGAAGCCTTCGGTGCTCAGCTCTTCGTGCTTTTGTTGCAGCTCCTCCCAGCTCAGCTGGTGGGCGTACTCGTAGGCTGCTTCCGCTTTAGCGAAAACGCCGGAAAAGGCGAACTGGGCCGAAAGGACAGAAAAGTTGAACAGGAAAATAATGGCGGGAATGATGTTTCTCATGAGTACTGTTTTAGGGAGTGAAGGGTATGGCATTTGGACGTTTCGGGCATCGAAGCGTCACGTTAACGGACGTTTATCAATACGCCGGGGGAGGGAGTATTATTGTGTATTATCGCGTTCCTTCATAAAGTCCTCCTTCCGTATCCCCAGCTTTTTCATCTTCGCGAAAAGCGTCTTGTCCTTCAGCCCCAGGATCCGGGCGGCGCCCTTTTTGCCGCTGACCCGCCAGTTGGTCTGGAAAAGAGCTTTGATAATGTGATCCCGTTGCACTTCTTCCAGGGTCGGCAGTCCGGAGCGGGGTGGGGCGCCCGGTTTGCCGGCGGGCAGCCAGTCGCCGGGCGGGAGGGCCGGGGCGCTGCGCTCCAGGATGACCGCCCGTTCGATGAGGTTTTCCAGCTCGCGGACGTTCCCCGGGAAGTGGTACCCCAGGAGGGTGCTCACCGCCTTTTTGGAGATTCTTTTGAACTCCTTGCCGGCCCGGGGGGCGTACTTTTCCAGGAAGTGCCGGGCGAGCAGGGGGATGTCTTCCCGCCGTTCCCGCAGGGGGATGCTGTGGATGGGAAAAACGTTGAGCCGGTAGAACAGGTCTTCGCGAAAAGCCCCGTCTTTGGCCATGAGTTCCAGGTCGCGGTTGGTGGCGGCGATGATGCGCACGTCCACCTGGGTGGGGCGGGTGTCGCCCAGGCGGTCGAACTCGCCTTCCTGCAGTACCCGCAGCAGCTTGGGCTGCAGCTCGAGGGGCAGTTCTCCGATCTCGTCCAGGAAGATGGTTCCCTTATCCGCCAGTTCGAACTTCCCGGTTTTGTCGGCGATGGCCCCGGTGAAGGCCCCTCTTTTGTGGCCGAACAACTCGCTTTCGATGAGCTCTCCGGGCAGGGCGGCGCAGTTGACCTTGATGAGGGGGCGCTCCCGGCGGCGGCTGGCCTCGTGCACCGCCCGGGCGAGCAGTTCCTTGCCGGTGCCCGACTCTCCGGTGATGAGCACGGTGCTGTCGGTGGGGGCTACCTGTTCTACCTGTTTCAAAACCCTGGCGTAGGCTGCGCTTTGGCAGATAATATTGTCAAACTGGAAATCGCGGTTGATCTCCTCCTGGAGGTACTCGTTCTCTGCCTCTACCTGCTGTTTGAGCTGTTTGATCTCGTTGAGCGCTTCGACCAGGGCCAGTTGCTTTTTTTTCCTTTCGGTAATGTCGCGGACGATGGCGCAGTTCAGGTCCTGGTTGTTGAACCGCAGGTGGTTTACGGTCACTTCGATGGGCATCTGGGTGCGGTCTTTCCGCACGGAGGTGCGCTCGAAGGTGAAGGATCCTTTTTCCAGTATTTCTGCCCAGTGCTGGCGCCACAATGCCGGCGTCATGTTCACGTCCAGGTCAAAAATGCTCATCCGGCGGAATTCTTCCCGGCTGTAGCCCAGTTCCCGGAGCACCGAGTCGTTGAAACGGGTAAAATGGCCGCTCTCGTCGATGAGGTAGATCAGGTCTTTGGCCCGGTTGATGATCTCGTCGGATAGCTGCAGGGATAATTCCTGTTCCTTTTGGGCGGTAATGTCCTGGTAGGTGCCCAGCACTTTGATGGTTTTGCCGTTCCTGGCCACCGGCCTGCCGATGCACCGCACCCACTTCAGCTGTTGATCCGCATCCCGAATCTGCAGGTGGAGGTCGTATGGGATGCCTTCCTGCACGCACTGGCGCAAGGCGTTCCGGGCCGGCTCCTGGTCCGCAAAGTGATGAATAACCCGGGAGGGCAGCAGGCCTTCCGCTTCGCTCAGGCCAAAAATGCAGAGGGCTTCATCGGAGGCAATGATCGTCCCGTCTTCCAGGTTCCATTTCCAGCCGCCCACCTTCACTGCCTTTTCGGTTTCTTCCAGGATGGTTTTGTAGAACTGAGTCTCGGTAATGTCCCGCACGATAGCGCAGATCAATCTTTTTCCATTATTTGAGAAAAAAAGGGAAAAGACCTCTACCATGTAGGTGTCTCCCTGCTTTTTCCGGTGCGTGGTTTTGAAGTGGTCCACCTTTTTCCGGCGGACGATAGCCCAGTGGCGCTCCCACTTTTCCGGGCTCAGGCCGGGGTTGATGTCGTACATCGTTTTGCTTTCCATTTCCGCCCGGCTGTAGCCCAGGCTGTCGCAGAGGCTTTGGTTGGCAAAAACGATATTTCCCTGCTCATCGATCCAGAGGACGTCGTAGGGCAGCTCCTCGATGAACCATTGGTTTACCTCATGGAAGGCGGTTTTGCTCGGCATGGTTTTCTTTTTTTGTGGCGGGCCCTGCGCTTTTTTTGCTACAAACTCCGATGGCTTTCGGGGCAAGGCTTTAAGAATGCACAAAGAATCTGATGCTTCGTAAAGGTCTGAATAATTGCCTGTTTTTTTCTAAAATAACAGAAAATTCTAATTATTTAGAAAAAAGCTTTTCTTTCATCTTGTTGTAAAACATTGACAATCAATTGATTGTTATGTTGGCACGGGAATTGACTAATAGTGCTGGAAATACGCCCCGATTGCCCGTCAACTTTCCAAAGGCTTTGGGCAGGGGGCATTACAAAAATCTAAAAACCTGATACAACAATGAGTACAGCAACCGAAGTAAAGACAACCTGGGGCATTGATGCATCCCACTCCGAAATCCAGTTCAAGGTGAAGCACATGATGGTCTCCACCGTTACCGGCGCGTTCAATGAATTCGAAGGTGCGGTTGAAACCGAAAGCGAAGATTTCGAAGGGGCCGACATCCGCTTCTCTGCCAACGTTGCCAGCATAGACACCAACAACGGCCAGCGGGACGAGCACCTGAAGTCCGACGATTTCTTCAACGCCGCCCGGTTTCCGAAGCTCACTTTCGAGTCGAAATCCTTCACCAAAAAATCCAACGGCAACTACCGTTTGGTTGGCGACCTGACCATCCGCGACCACACCCATGAGGTGGAAATGGACGTGGAGTACTTCGGCACGGCGGTAGATCCCTACGGCCAGACCAAAGCCGGGTTCGAGATCAACGGGAAGGTCAGCCGCAAAGACTTCGGCCTGAAGTGGAATGCCGTAACTGAAGCCGGCGGCGTTGTGGTCAGCGACGAAGTGCGCCTGGCGCTGAACGTGCAGCTGGTAAAGCAGTAAGCAGCCGGACAGATTTAAATTACCTTTCTTTCGCGAGCGTCTCCACCTTCGCTAAAGCTTCGGTGGACAGGTATGACGCGATGCGGGATAATTTGGGGTTGTGCAAAAAGGTCGAAAGTAGACAGGATTAACAAGATTTACAAGATGTAGTGGCTTGCGCCACACGGGAGTACATATCCTGATAATCTTGTTAATCCTGTCTGCCTATACTTATTGCACAA
>JAGFJD010000193.1 GCA_024102975.1 Phaeodactylibacter sp.
TTGCCTGCATAGTTGACGATGACGTTGGCGCCGGCACGGCCCAATGCGATGGCGCAGGCTTTGCCGATGCCCGAACTGGCACCGGTAACAACAGCGGTTTGATTAGCTAACGGATGATCGGAATTGAAAATCATGGTTTTAATTTTTTGCTTATGGAGAATTTGGACAATGATAGGAAAACACAACCCGGGCCTGAAACCCCGGTATTCACTCCCCGTCTTCGCCAGGGCTTAGCCGGGTAAAATTCACTCATTCATTCATTCCATGTACCGGCTGGCTCGCAACCACCACGGCATGGCCGTCCGGGTCGCGGATCAGAAAGGCATTTTGATGATTGAACCGGGTTATTCCATTGGAGATAAAGCGATAATCGGCTTCCTGCAACTGCCGGTAGGTGTATTCAATATCATCGACCACGACGGTGCTGTGCCAGTGCCACAAGTCGGCCGGCCGGCTGTCTGCCGGATAGGGCCGCCCGCCGGGGGGTGCCAGGTATTCCAGGAATTCGATCCCGAATCCGCTCTTGGCTTTCAGGCCGGTGATGAGCAGGTGGGCACCAAAAACCTGGTTGAGGCGTTCCTGTTCGGTGCCGTAGTTTTCGCTTCCGCCGGCCACTTTTAACCCAAGCATATCCCGGTAAAAAACGGTGGAACGGCGGGTGTCGGCAATGCCGATGGCGGTGTGGTCGATACCCAGGAACAGGCGGCCGGCTTCCTCCTGCCAACGCATGTCGCCCTTGCCTTTCGGGAAGTGGATGAGCTCCAGGTTATGGCCGTCGGGGTCGCGGAAGTAAAAGGCGCTGATGCCGGCGGCTGCCGGGAGGTAATCAGGGAGGGTTTGAGGGGCTGTGGATACGTGCTTCACCCCGAACTGGCGCAGCCTTTGATACGCCGCTTCCATATCGCTTACGACTATGGCAATGTGCTGAAACCACAAGTCGTTGCTGCGGGAATCGGCGGGCGGCGCCAGTTGCCGGCTTTCGTTGATGAATTCGACGAGTTCAATCTGCTCTTGCCCCAATTGCAGGACGGCAACCCGGGCCAGGATGTCCTCGTCGGCCATGCCCAGCAAGCATTGAACATCTGGTCCCGACAGCTCATATCTTTCCACTTCCTCAAAAGTCAGCACGTTCTCGTAGAATGGCAGAACGGCGGCAAGGCTGGAAACGGTAATGCTCACTTTGCTGACCTGGCGGGCTGCCTGGCCGGCAACCCGGCTGCTTATGGAGATCAGCAAGAACAGGAATATCAGGCGAATGGATGGTTTCATGATGGTTTTTTTTGTCTATAAATCGAGATGTTCGCGAGCGTCTACAGGACGCGATGCGGCACAACTTGCCGGTCTCCAGACCGGCGTAAATTTAGGTGTCTTGTGTGTGGTTCACGCAAGTCTGGAGACATGTCAATTATGCCGCATCGAGGCTACACCTTGTCCGCCGCAGCCTTGGCGAAGGTGGAGCCTCTCGCGAACGTCCCGATTTATTGGTGAGATAAATCTGTCCGTCCCCTTACAGCACTTCAGTTTTCAAATGCTCTCCCACCCGCAAGGCCTGCGCCATGATGGTCAGTCCAGGGTTAACCGCCGAACTGGAGGGGAAGAAGCTGCCGTCGACAACATACAGGTTTTGCACGTCGTGGGCCCGGCAGAAAGAATCCAGCACAGAGGTTTTCGGGTCGTTGCCAAACCGTACAGTGCCGCACTGGTGGGCAGTGCCTGCCACCGGTATTTTTTTGCCGAGGTAGAGGTTGTTGGGCAGCAGGTGGGTTTCGCACCCGGCGTTTTCCAGTATCCAGCGCAGTTTTTTCTGCAGGCGGCGGTGCCCTTCCAGGTTATTCTCGGTGTAGTGGAGTTTCAGCTGGCCGTTATTGCCCGGTAGCACCCGGTTGTTGGGGTCGGGCAGGTCTTCGGAGGTCAGCCAGAAGTCCAGGGAATGTTTCGCGACATAGTCGAGGGCGAGGCCCGGTGCAAAGCCCGGAGCGTCTTCCTTATACATCAATTGGTCTGACTTGCCCAACATTTGGATGTGGCCAAGCGGGAATTCGAAATCGTCGCTGCTGTAGTAGAAGTCGTTCAGGCCGATGGTTTTGCCAAACAGGGTAGGGTTGGGCTTGCGCGAAATGGCGAGCAGGGCTGAATTGTTGTGCGCCATGTAGTTGCGGCCTACCATGTCCGAGCCATTGGCCAGCCCGTTGGGATGGCGGCCGTTGGCGGAACGCAGGAGCAGGGCCGCCGAATTGATGGCGCCGCAGGCCACGACGACGATATCGGCCCGGTAGGTTGTCGTCTCGCCGTCTTTGGTGACGACGACCTCGGTAATGGCATCGCCGGCGGCGTTAGTATTCAGCCTTTCCACGTAACTGCCTGTGAGGAGTGTGACGTTAGGATGCTGCAACGCCGGTTTTACCGCAACGACATGGGAATCAGCCTTCGCCTCGGAGGGATCGGGAAAGCCGTCAAAGCGGTCGAGGACGGGAGGGGCAACTCCCGGTTCGCCATTGCTGGCGCGCACGCCGATGGGCAGGGGGAAAGGCCGCAACCCCAGCGACCGCATATCGTCGTACAGTTCCTGTATGCGCGGCTCGTGCGGGAGCGGGCCGTAGGCATAGGGCGCGCTGGCCGGCGGTTCGGTAGGGTCGATGCCGCGTTCGCCGTGCACGTGGTAGAGCTTTTCTGCTTCCGTGTAGAATGGCTCCAGATCCTGGTAGCTGACCGGCCAGGCCGGAGAGATGCCGCCGTGGTGCCGGACCTCCTGGAAGTCCCGTTCGCGCATCCGCAGCAGGGCAGCGCCGTACACCTTGGTGTTGCCGCCTACGCAGTAGTGGATGCCCGGGTGAAAGGCCTTGCCGTTTTTGTCGAGCCAGGCCTCTTTGGCTTTGTATTTGGCATCGAGGAATACAGCCTGGGTACTCCAGTTGTCGCGCTCGCGGGGGATGTAATCGCCGCGCTCGAGCAACAGGATTTTTTTGCCAGTGGGCGCCAGTTTGTAGGCGAGGGTGCCGCCGCCGGCCCCGGTGCCGATGATGATGATATCGAAGTGGGACATGGTGTGTTTTTTTAAGCAAAATTATGGGCTAATGCATCAGGGGATTGTTACCAACGTAACAAGTGAGAAATTTTTCGAAAACTATTTTTTTCACCAGATAGCAACGGGGATCATTTTTGGCAGCAAGGCGAATAAATCCAGTTTTAATTGGCAGTAAGCCTGCTTTAGTTTCAGATGATCTTGCTCTATAGGCCAAAGGCGCTCTCTTTTTGCAGCTTTATCCTGCCTGATGCTTTCTAATGCCAGCTCGTGAGCGGGAAACGCTTCCTCCGGCAGGGAAATTAATTCTTCCTGTATTTCTGACAATCGGGTTCTTTCATCCGGAACGAGTTTCCTGTAATCCAGTTTGTTAAGCAGTTTCAATAAGGCAGGTGTTTCCAGTTTCCAAAACCGGAGTTCGTCCTCCATCTGTTGAATGGTACAGGAACCGCCAATGTCCGCCTGTCCCGGTTTCTGAGTTGTCGATTTTATAATGAATCGGGCACCTCCTTCGGAAGAGTCGTCGTTGACGCGCCGGATAACAGAAAAGGTATTCATCTGATCGGTTTTTTCGTTAGGTGTTATAGCTGAATCTACCGGCTGGTTAGGCTTGCGCTCCGGCTGCGTTTGAATCCGGGCGCAAGCCTTATAAGCCGGCATGCTACTGCCAGGAATACTTTCCTCCATTCTTCGTCCGAATCTTATACAGGCCGGTATGGGCGGTGAGGTAAAGCGTCTTCCCATCATCCCCCCAGGCCATATTGGCGGGCCTTTCCGGGCCGATGATCTTACCCAGCAACTGGCCTTCCGGGTTCAGTATCCAGATGCCGCCCGGAGCGGAGACGAACAGGTAGCCTTTGCGGTCCACCTTGATCCCGTCGATGGCTTCCGGCTCGTCGGTCTGGTTGAAGTTGAAGAAGGTCTTCCCGTCGGCCAGGGTTCCATCTTCCTGAACCCGGAACCGCCAGACGGTTTTGGTGTGGTAGACATCCCGGATGTCCCAGTTGCCGACGTACAGGTACTTTTCGTCGGGCGAAAAGGCAATTCCGTTGGGGCCGCCCAGGTCGGTGGAGAGCAAAGTTAGTTCGCCGTCTTTGAGCCGGTAGACTCCCTGGTAGGGCAATTCCTTGTGCCGGTCGCCGTAGGCGTTGGGCAATCCATAAGGAGGGTCCGTAAAGTACAGGGTGCCATCGGATTTCAGGACCAGGTCGTTGGGGCTGTTGAGGCGCTTGCCCTGGTCCTTGTCCGCCAGCACCGTAATGGGGCCTTTTTTCTCATGCCTGATGACGCGGCGGTTGCCGTGCTGGCAAACCAGCAGGCGCCCCTGGGCATCAATGGCCAGGCCGTTGGAGCCGGGCTGGTGATACTCGCCAATGTCTATCCCGGAATAGCCGGATTTGGTAATATACACTGAAACGTTGCGGGACAGCGGGTCGTACCGGTAGATTACGTTGGCGTTCGGATCGCTGAACAGCAGAAAACCGTCGGGATGCCAAACCGGGCCTTCGGTGAACTGAAAGCCGTCGGCCAGTTTTTCGATCCGCGCCCCGGGATCAATGGCCTCACCGAGTTCTTCATCGATCATTACAAGCTGGCCGAGTCCCTGCCAATCGGCTCTGGAAGGATATTTTTCATAGAAATCCAGGGTGCAGGACCTTATCCAAATGTAGTTGGAAGGCAGATCGGCCAGGGGCCCATTGATGCCAAGGACGGCAATGTCGAATGCCTGGCCCGGCTGCGCATTGTCTGTCAGCACTACCCGGTTGCGGGCATTATAGCCTCTGATGGCGCCGCCGCCGGACTGGCCGAAGGTTTTGCTCAGCTGGCCGTTCACCCAGATTTCGGCATAATCATCCACCACGATTTCGAATACGGCAGTTGTGCCGGCAACGGATAAATTTCCCAATTTTTCGGGAATGGTTATCCGGATGCGGTACCAGGCGAAGGAGCCCAGGCCGCTGCCCCGGCGTTCCTCCAGGGTGGTCGGGTCGAGGGCTTCCCATTGGCTGTCGTCATAACCGGCGGCGCCGGCCTTCGGGCTGAGGTCCTGGGTGGTGATGGGCCTTCCGGTGGGATATAAGGGGAGCGGGTCGCTTTTGTCCGGGCCGGGAGCATAGAATTTCGTTTCTACGAACCGGGCCGGGCTGTATTTCCATTGTGCTCCGACCAGGGTAATCCCTTCGTGAGTGCGCAGGTCGACGACGGCGCTGGCCTGGCCTATGGCGAGTTCTCTGCTTTCCTGGGCCTGAGCCGCCCAGGCAAGAAGCAGGGTGCAGGCGAAGATGAGTTTTCTTTTCACTGCCTGGTTTTTTAATGGGTTAGAAAATCGGCCGACAGGCCGGCTTCGGCAATCTCCACGTCCTGATCGGCGCTGGCGGCGCCGCTGACGCCGATCCCTCCGATGACCTTTCCGTTGTATAGAATAGGCAGGCCGCCGCGCAGCATGTTCTCCCCTACCGTTACCAGAGAACCCCGGCCGCCATTGATGGCGTTTTCCAGGTTCTTCGACGGCATGCGGAAGATGGCGCCCGTCCGGGCTTTTCCGCAGGAGACTTCGGCGGCTACCGGGAAGGTGCCGTTGAGGCGTTCCAGCAGGATGAGGCTGCCGCCGGCATCTACGATGGCAATGGCTGCGCCGGGCGCGTTATGGGACTGGGCGTAGGCTTTGGCTTTTGACATGATTTCGTGGGCGCCTTCGAGAGTGAGTTCGTAGGTTGCCTCGACCTGGGCGGTCAGCGGAATGCTCAGCGCCAGGCAAAAGAGAAAGAATAAGCTTTTCATGATTTGAGATTTTTATATCTTAAGATAGTTTAACCTGCCGGGTTCTCATAGCCGGACGTAGCCGAAACCCGGCAGGTTGTTGCGTTTTCTATACAGGCAGGTCACTTGACAGCAGAATCGTACGCCACTTTTCCGCCTGATTTCTTCGCGACCTGCCCGGGCCAGTAGCCGTCGGCCAGTTTGACGTTTCCGGTTAGGTCTTCATTGAACAAGTCATAAGCCTTCTGCGAATGCTGCAGCATCAGCCGCCCGTCGACGATCTGAAACAATGTGGGGTCGATGGGGCGGAGGCGGTCCCGGCTCATGGCGTAGGCGCAAAATGCGCCGTATTGCGGCTTGTACTTTTCCGGGTTGTCTTTGAATTCGTTCTGGTTGGCCTCGGTGGAAAACCAGTAGGTAGCGCCTTCATAGCGGGCGGTATACTGCTCGTTGCCTTTCACCGCCTTATTTTCCCTGAAATAGGCCACCGGGTCATAACCGTCAATGATGACGCCTTTCCGGCTGACGTTTGCCAGGAACAATCTTTCCTCGTCGGTGAGAATCTGCTTCCCTTTATTCCCGGCAACAAAGGGCCAGTATTTGTCCGCCTTTTTCAGGTTGCCCTGCGGATCCTTTTCCCATCCCCGGACGGCCCTCTGGTTGTGCTGGATCACCAGCCGCCCGTCGATGACCGACCAGGTATTGACATCTATCGGCGCCGTCCGGCCCAGAGAAATGGCGTAGGCGCACCAGCCGCCGTATTGCACCTTATACTTTTCCGGGTTTTTGTCGAATAGGTCTTTGTGTTCAGCCGATGCAAACTGGTAAATGGCGCCCTTGTAGCTGGATCGGATATCCGGAGAGCCTTTTACCGGCATGCCGTCTGTAAAAAAAGCCACCGGGTCGTACCCGTCGATAATGACGCCCTGGGCATTGACATTGGCAAATGCATCGGGTTCGGAAGCCGGTTCAGGATTTTGAGCCGGAGACTGGCAGCCGGCAAAGGCGGCAGCAAGAATAAAATAGAGGAAGAACTGGATTTTCATGATCGTTTAGATTTTATCTGATTGTGATGAATAAGCTTGCTTCGGACGGGCTACTTTTAAGCCTGTCCCGCCATAGCATGGCGCAGGCGGGTGGACCGTCACAAAAGAATGAAGAGGCAGCATGCGCTAACCTTCATTTCCTGTTCTATACAGGAGTCGTCCTTTTTTAAAGCTTATCCGAATGGTTTGAACAGAAGCCGATTGTGAATTCAAAATTACAGCCTTGCCGTTGTGAGAATTGTTACCCCGGTAACAGCGGAGCAAAATTTTCAACTTTCTATGAAGATCAGGCTGTTGAAGCCGCCCAGGCCGTCGGGTTCCCGGTACAGGTTGCGCATGTCGCTGCGCCATTCTTTGCCATCTATCAGGAATTTGTAGGCGTATTTCCCCATTGGAAAGGCAATGGTCAGGCCTTCCCAATGGTGTTCATCCGTTTTCGTCAGATGAAGCGCAGGTTCCTGCCATCCGTTGAAGGAACCGGAAACCGCTACCCGTCCGGCTGCTTCGTCGTGGCAGTGGAACCGGATCGTCCGTTTCTCATAATCGATGGCCGGATTGAAATAAGGTGGGAAACGGTGGTGATCCCGTTCGGCATGATAAACAGCGCTGAGGGGATGAATGACGCCATAGCCCTGGCGCTGTTCCGGCAAACCGGGCAATTTGCGGGCCGTACGCAGGAGGATTTCGCGTATGTCTGCCGGATTCAGCGCCGGGTTGGCTTCCAGCATCTGGGCGATGACGCTACAGACAATGGGAGCAGCAAAGGACGTGCCATCCGAATGCTGGTAGTACGGCGTAATGAATTTCGCCGTTCCGATCCGGCCAGCCACCGCTTCATCCAACCGGGCCAAAGGCTCCGGCAGGAGGCTCCGCGAAAGCGAGGTGCGGTACAGCAGGTTGGCGGCCACCGCTTTTCTGTATCTCTCCGGGGCATTTTTTATTGCGAACAGAGCGCCTGCCTCCCGCTGCTCCGCCGTGCCGGGCAGAACAGGCGCGGGCAGCCAGATGGCGGGGGCGATCAATTCGGGTTTAAAAGTATGGTCGGCTGTAGAGCCATAGGTAGAATGATACAGGGAATGGGCCAGTGGATGCAGCGTATTGGCGTCATCCAGCCCACCAACGGTGATGGCGTGCGGGCTGTTGGCTGGCGCCCTGAGCCGGGATCCGGCGTCATTTCCGGCAGCTGCTACGACATTGACCCCTAACTCCACTAATTCCTCAACGGCCAGATCCACTTCACTTTCCCGATAGGGTGTCGCCCAATCGTCCGTCACGGAAAGGTTGACGATCCGGATGCCATATCTTTTGTGGTTCCTTAACACCCATTTTAAAGCAGCGGTTATGGCTTCCCTACTGATCACCCCCTGCTCACCCATCACTTTGATCAGCACCAGGCGAGCCTCCGGGGCAAGGCTGCGGTATATACCTTCTGATAAGGTTCCTGCCCCTGCGCCTACTACCGAAGTCATCGTTCCATGCCAGCTTTGCGGATGTGGAGATGCCCATTCATCAGTTATGTCCTTTCCGGGCCGGTGAATATCTATCATTTTGAGGATGCGGTTTTCGGGATAGCACAGGTCCGGATGCGGGTAAAACCCGCTGTCGATAAAACAGATCGTAACCCCTCGGCCCTGATAGGCCGGGTGAGCGGTGAGCCGCTTTGGGATGGGAAGTATCCAGTGATTGCTGACTACATTTCCTGCCTGTTCCTTTTTGTCATATTCTACTGTCGCCCACCGGCTGAGCTGGGCCTGGTCGACACAGCGGGTGCAGGCGCCGGCGGCAGGTTGCCAGCCCGGGGCTTCCTGTTCCAGGGCTGTGATGACCGGCTCGTCTTGTATCCCGTGAAAATGGTGGATCAACGGGCCGTTATTTTGGTTACAAATCGGGCAGTGCATAAGATTTTTTATTTTACATATCCTTCCTACTCCTTTGCCGCCTCGGCCAGTTTTTTCATGTCCCGGATAAGCAGGCGCTTCCGGTTGAAGGTCAGCAGGTTGCGGTTGCGCAGTTCGTTGAGTACGCTGGTTACAGTTTGCCGGGAGGTGGCGGTCAGGTTGGCAATCTCCTGGTGGGTCATGAACTGGCGGATAAGCATCTCGTAACCTACCCGCTGGCCCTTCTTTAAGCCCAGGCCATGCAGGAATTCTATAACGCGGGTGCGGCTGTTCTTGAAAATGAGGGACTCTAGGCGGCGCTCCATTTCCATCGCCCGGAGGCCCATAGCCTTCATCAGGAAGAAGCTGAGCGCGTTGTCGTTCTGCATCATCGCTTTCCAATCGGCAGCCGAAGCGACACAGGCGACAGTATCTTCCATGACGTAGGCAAAATCGTGTCGTTTGTCTTCCCCGATAAGGCAAAGCTCGCCGAATAATTCCCCGGGGGAGAGGATCGCCTTAGTGACTTCCTTATCGAAGTCGGCGTAGGCACCGATCTTCACCCGCCCTTCTGCCAGGAAAAAGACCTTGTCGGCGCGCTCTCCGGGCAGGTAAATGTATTGGCCTTTTTTGAAATGTCTGTGGGCGTGTTGCCCCGCGCCTTCTCCGCAGGCACTCTTCAGGCAGGTGATCTTTGCGCCATCAATTTTTTCGAGGTAACGCGGATATTGATAACTCATGATCTGTAGTTTTAGGGTATATTCTGTTGATGGGGCAAAGGTAGGAGGGGGTGAAATTCTTCATTGTTACCCTGGTAACAGAAGCCTAAGAAACTACCGGAGGGGCCTTCATTTTTTTCAGCGTAGCTTCGAGGTTTTGTAACGGATTGTTCCGGATGTCCATCCTTTCGAGTTTTTTCAATTTTTCAAAGCCTTCGGGCAGGCAGCTTACATGATTGTTTCCCATAAACAACCATTCCAGGCGAGACAGGCCGGACAGGGATGCAGGCAGGCTGCTTATCCCATTGCCGCTCAGGAACAACTTCCGGAGGTTGGCGAGGCGGCCCAGTGATTCGGGCAGGATGCTGAAGGAAGGCATCAGGGCTAGTGACAGGCTCTCCAGCTTTTCCAGTTCCCAGAAGCTCTCAGGGAGGGAGGGCAGGCGGTTGCCGGTAAGGTCCAGCTCCCGGAGGTTGACGAGCAGGCCGAAACAATCCGGCAGGCGGGTGAGATAGTTGAATGAAACCATCAGGATGCGCAGGCCGGACAATTGGCAGAGGCTGTCGGGAAGAGACCGGATCTGGTTGCTGCGCACGCTCAGCCAGTCCAGTTTTTTCAGGTTGCCGATCTCCTCCGGCAGGGCCTGAAGTTGATTATTGGTGATAACAAGCCTTTCCAGGTTCGGCAACTGCCCGATGACGGGCGGGAGTTCCCTGATTTGATTGTCGCTGAGAAACAGCTCTTTTAAGTTTTTCAATTCCGGCAACCAATCGGGAAGCGTAGTGAGGCGGTTGTCCGTCAGATGAACATATTCCAGGCTTGTCAATTGCCGGAGTTCCTGGGGTAAGGCAGCCAGCCCCACGGAAGAGAGGTTCAGGCTCACGGCCCTGTCGGTTGCGGCCTTTTGAATGGCCGCCAGCCAAATACTATCGTTGGATTGCATGGCCATAAGGTTTCAGGGTGATCCGAAAAAGGCTCAGGAATGAATCGCCGTTTGGCCGGAAACCATACTGGCCAACCGTTTCGGATCGGTGATAAAGATCGACCGGCGGTCAAACCGGATGAGCCCTTCATGCTCCAGTTCGTTGAGGAGCAGAGATGCCGATTTGCGGGAGGCGCCCAGCAGCGCAGCGATATCGCTCTGAGTAAGGTTATGGGAAATCCAGATGCCTCCGTCGCGCGGCCTTCCGTAATCGGTGCCGAGGTCGAGGAGGAATTCTATCAAACGGGTTTTAGTATCCTTGCAGAGCAACAGCTCAATGCGGCGCTCCAGCTTTCGGATGTGATTGCCGATGCGGCGGTTCATTTCCAGGGCGAAGGGGACGTAATCGCGGGTGAGCTCTCTGGCTTTTTCTACATTCATTCTGCACACCTGGGTCCCGTCTTCCATCACTTCTGCAAAGGCGCGGTGCCGGGATTCTCCCAACAGCGCCATATGGCCCAGTATCTCTCCTTTGCCCAGAAAGGTGATGACGTGCTCGTTGCCCTGGTGGTCGTAATGGCCAACTTTCACCTTGCCTTTATCGATGAGGATGATCTCCTGGCAGGGATCCCGTTCCATAAACAGGAATTCGTGCTTCTTAAAAATCTTATTGGGATGTTTCTTGATGTGGTCCTCCAGTTTGAACGGGCAGAGAATCTTGTAAAAGTCGAAGCCTTCGAAATACCAGATTTCGCTTTCCATAGTTTATGGGTTAGTGCAAGGAGTGGAATAACCAACGTAAAGGTATCTGTTTTTTCATTACAAGACTCTGTGCCCCGGATCAATTTTAGACCAAATACAAGCCTGAAAAAATGGCATTATTATCAATGTCGGGATTCGGGATTGCTTTTCCTCCTGCAACCAACCGCCTGCCTTTCCTGTTGTTTACCACATGTCGGCCGCATGGGATGTATAATTGTTTCCAAAGCAGCAGGAAAGGCCCTACCTTTGCGGCGTGAAAAGGGTTTCAGGCTGGGATTGGTTATTTTGCCTGTTGCCGGTTATTGCGCCTCCGGGAACAAATGCTGACGTTCACGGTCAGCCCTGTGGAATAGCAGAGCAGACTTCTACAGGGTCAGCATCCATTTTTTGGACACAGAGTACGCCGAGAAGACACAGAGCCGCACAGAGGCTTGGTTGTCAATGGAAAAACTTCGTGTACTCTGTGTTGGACTCGGTGCGCTCTGTGTCCAAAACCATTTTGTCCGTAGTGTGGTCAGCATCCTGACAACACGCGGCATTCGTCAGGATAACAATCAACAGTGAACAACCAACCCGGCACAACGAACAACAAAACCTATGAGTGAACAAATAAAACACGAGTGCGGCATAGCGCTGATCCGGTTGCTGAAACCGCTGGAGTACTACCATAAAAAGTACGGCACGGCCTTCTACGGCCTCAACCAGTTGCAGCTGCTCATGCAAAAGCAGCGCAACCGCGGGCAGGACGGTGCCGGCATGGCAACCATAAAGCTGGACGTGAAGCCCGGAAAAAAATACATCAGCCGCAAGCGCAGCATCGCCAGCAACTACCTGGACGACCTCTTCCAGCAAATCCATACCCATTTCAAAGACCTGCCCCCGGAAAAGCTCAGCGACCCCGCCTGGCTTAAGGAAAACAAACCCTACATGGGCGAGCTGCTGCTGGGCCACCTCCGCTACGGCACCCACAGCGACAACTCTATCGAGACCTGCCACCCCTTCCTGCGGCAGAACAACTGGATCACCCGCAACCTCATCCTGGCGGGCAACTTCAACCTGACTAATGTCGACGAGCTGTTCGACGAACTGGTGGAACTGGGCCAGTATCCCAAGGAAAAATCCGATACGGTGACCGTGCTGGAAAAGATCGGCCACTTCCTCGACGACGAGGTTCAGCGACTCCACACCTGGTACAAGCCCGACGGCTACTCCAACATGGAGATCAACAACCTGATCTACGACAACCTCGACATACAGCGACTGCTGCGCCGAGCCAGCAAGAAGTTCGACGGCGGCTACGTCATGGCGGGCCTGATCGGCCATGGCGATGCTTTCGTCGTGCGCGACCCCTCCGGCATCCGCCCGGCATTTTACTACTACGATGACGAAGTAGTGGTGGTGGCCTCCGAACGGCCAGCCATTCAGACGGTGTTCAATGTGCCCTTTGGCCAGGTGAAGGAACTCACCCGCGGCCATGCGCTCATCATCAAAAAACGGGGCGATATTTCGGAAAAGCCCTACATCGACCAGCTGGAAAGGAAAGCCTGCTCCTTCGAACGCATCTACTTCTCCCGCGGCACCGACCGCGACATCTACCTCGAACGCAAACGGCTGGGCGAGCAACTGGCCGACGCTGTGCTGGACGCCGTAGGCCACGATTTCAAACACACCGTTTTCTCCTTCGTGCCCAATACCGCCGAAACAGCCTTCTACGGCATGATGGAAGGCCTGGAAAAGCGCCTCAACGAGATCAAAAAGGATAAAATCCTCAAAATGGGCAAGGACATCAAGCCCAAAAAACTGGAAAAAATCCTGGCCCTGAAGCCCCGTATCGAGAAGATCGTAGTGAAGGACGCCAAACAGCGGACCTTCATCGCCGATACCACCTCACGGGAAGCTATGGTCTCTCACGTCTACGACGTCACCTATGGCATCGTTGAGAACGACAAAGACACCCTGGTCCTGCTCGACGACTCCATTGTCCGGGGTACTACCTTGCGCGACAGCATCATCCAGATCGTCTCCCGCCTCAAGCCCAAAAAGATCGTTATCGTCTCCTCTGCCCCTCAAATCCGCTTCCCGGATTGCTACGGCATCGACATGTCGCGCATGAAGGAATTCGTGGCCTTCCGCGCTTTGGTGGAACTGCTGAAAGAAGACGATAAAGAGCATTTGCTGAAGGAAACCTACCTCCGCTGCAAAGCCCAGGAACACCTGCCCACAGAAGAGATCAGGAACGAGGTCGTCGCTCTCTACGAAGAATATCCCTACGAGAAGATTTCCAAAAAGATCGCCGAGATTGTCACTCCGCCAAAGATAAAACCCGAGATCGAAGTGATCTACCAGACGGTCGAAGGCCTGCGCCGGGCCTGCCCCAACAACAACGGCGACTGGTATTTCTCCGGGGAGTACCCCACGCCCGGCGGCAACCGGGTGGTCAACCGGGCGTTTATGAACTTTATGGAGGGGAGGGATGAGCGGGCGTATTAGAGAAACGCTGCCTTTTAAGATAAGGCGAAAGCCTAATCTTAAAATCCAACCACTCTTCTGGTAGCTTGCCATCCTCCACCCACTTCCTCTATTCTGAGAAAGAAAACTCCCTTTCGGGGCAGCGTGAAGCTTAGCTCCTTTTCCTGCCCCCGCACCGTTTGAATCTTTCGGCCCTCAGCCGTAAACAAATGTACTGCTACCGGGAACCGCACCGAAGCCGGAACACGGATGTTTACTTCCTGCCCTATTAGGACGGGGTTGGGAAAAATTTCCAAAGCGGATATAGCAGGCTCTTCACTTGTAGCGTTTACCATATCCACCTGCCAGGAGAACACCTCCAAATGACCACGCCCTGTTTTAACTGAAAAGAGATGCTGCGCTGAAATCCAGCAGTGGGCCGATACGCTCCCTGCGCCACCCAGATGGTGTCGCCCGGATCGGTCAGGAACAAGCGTTCCTGCAGGCCAGGCAGGGCGTTGGTAAGCGGGGTGGAGGAACAGTCATCAGACGACTCGCATGCCTTCGCCGATGCCGTATAGCTACCGGCACGGCAGCCGGGGAAAGTTATCCGCTTACAGCTCACCCCACCGCAAAGCCCGTATGGGGCCGGGCATAAGGCGGTTGAAAACCAAGCACGATATCCTCTCTGCTGACACCCATACCCATTAGTTCATCCACGACTTCGCGCTCTGTATTATTTATCTGAAACCACACTTTACCATCTTTGATATCAAAATGAAATACGATGGCGAAGATGTACTGATTACCTTGCCAGCCGATGCGCAGCAACTGAAAACTGTTATTCTCTCGGTCGGCCACTACTTTGGTTTCGACATCTGGCAGGTTGGCAGGACGAGAATGTTGGGCGTAATTTTTTAGATATTTTATTATAATATCCTGATATTTTTTCACTTTATCCATGATACGATTTTTTGTTCGGCAGGGTCATATACGATAATTTTACCTCCGATGCGTTCTACAGATTTTTGAATAACCGGCTTTTGGAAAAAGCTGCGATATACATTTTCAGGAATAGCCAGATAAAGCACTTGCTGCTTTCACCTGTTTGTGATAAAAATCGCGAGCCATTAATTGTTTTCCACAATTTAAGAAATAAATAATCAAGAACAATAAATGTAAAGCGGTGGGGCTTTATATCTTCCTCAACAACTCCCCCGCCCGCTCCAGCGTCTCCTCCGTTTTGGCAAAGCACAGGCGGATCACCTTGTCCGTGCTATTGTTGGAGTAAAAAACCGAGACAGGAATGGCCGCCACGCCCCATTCAATAGTCAGACGTTTGGCGAACTCCGTATCCGGCTCATCGCTGATGGCGCTATAGTCGAAGAGATAGAAGTAGGTACCCTCACAGCGCAGGGGTCGCAGGCGGGAACCCTGCATGGCGTCGAGGAAGAAGTCTCTTTTTTGCTGGTAAAAATCATTCAGGGTAAGGTAGGTATCCGGATCGGCCAGATAGTCCGCCAGGGCGTACTGTACGGGCGTGTTGACGCAGAACACGTTGAACTGGTGGACCTTCCGGAACTCCGCCATCAGGTGGGCGGGCGCCAGGCAGTAGCCCACTTTCCAGCCGGTGTTGTGGAAGGTCTTGCCGAAAGAGTAAGTTGCCAGGCAGCGTTCCCACAGGCCCGGGTAGCGGAGTACACTCTGGTGCGGCTGCCCGTCGTAGATAAGGTGTTCGTAGACCTCGTCGCTGAGCACCAGGATGCCGGTACCGGCGGTGAGTTTTTCCAGTGCCCGCAGGTCTTCGGCCGTGAGGATGGTACCAGTGGGGTTGTGGGGCGTATTGATGATGATCATACGGGTGTGGGCGGTTACCAGCCTGGCCAGCTCCTGCCAGTTCACCCGGTAGTCCGGGGCGCTCATCTGGTAGGTCAACGGCACACCGCCGTTGACCTCGATGGAAGGCCCGTACGAATCGTAGGCCGGCTCGATGAGGATAACCTCATCACCTGGTTTTACGAAAGCGGTGATGGCGGTAAAGATGGCTTGGGTGGCGCCGGCCGTGACGGTGATTTCGGTGTCGGGGTTGATAGCCGTGCCATAAAGCCGCTGCACCTTCTCCGCCAGCCGTTCCCGCAGGATGGGTACGCCCGCCATGGGCGCGTACTGGTTGTACCCCTTTTTCATGTACTGGCAGACCAGATCTGAAAGCCTCTCCGGAGAGGGAAAGTTGGGAAAGCCCTGCGACAGGTTGATCGCCCCGTGCTCGTTGGCCAGGGCCGACATGACGGTGAAGATGGTGGTGCCGACGCGGGGGAGCTTGGAGGTGCGTGTTTCAAATCTTTTATTAGGCATTAATTATGGCTGAGCTTGTCTATTAATTCTTTACTTATTGTGTATGGGAGCGATTACTGTGTTCCAAACAGGTTTGTAATGCCTGATCAGGGCAGCTTCAACTGTGCCAATCAAATTGCTTCCTGTCCCTTCCAGGATCATAAACCGGCAACGAAATTAGGCAATATCGGATAGAAAATGAATTCTTAAACAAAATTGATGTTTCGCTTTACTGATACCTTTTATAAACCTTATCAATCGCCCCCGCCAGCCTGTGGTCCTTTTCCGTGACCTTACCACCCGCATCGTGCGTATTCAGCGCAAAGCTGACGGTATTGTATACGTTGTGCCAGTCCGGATGGTGCTGCATCTTTTCGGCGTGGAAGGCCACTTCGGTCATGAAGGCGAAGGCTTCGGTGAAGTCATTGAATTTGAAGGTGGCTTTGAGTTGGTTGTTTTCTTCTTTCCACATGGTTGCATGATTTAGTGTGTAAAAGTGTAAACGTTTAAATGTGTAAATGTTCAGGGCAATGTTCCTGTAAAATGGATACCTTTTGGCAGGAAAACCGATTTTGCCTGAACTACTCCCCCGGTTTGGGGTTCAATCATAGGTAAAAATAACGCTGTGTATGCCAACGCCTTCCTACGACCTTGTGATTATCGGCTCCGGGCCGGCGGGTTCTACCACTGCCCGCTTCGCAGCCCGTCAGGGGCTGAAAGTGCTGCTGGTGGACAAGCGGCAGGAACTGGGCGCGCCCATACAGTGCTCGGGCGCGGTGAGCCGCCATGCGCTGGAGGAGGTAGGTGTTACGCCTGATGCGGAGTTCATCCACGAACCCATCTACGGCTTTGGCATCTACAACGAGAAGGGAGACAGAACGGTGATCGACTACCGCCGGCTCAAGGCAGACGAATACGGCCCGGGAGAAGGGCAAAAGCCCCTGGGCTACGTCGTCGACCGCCGCCGCTTCGACCGCTACCTGATGACGCAGGCGGAGCGCGCCGGCACGGAAGTGTGGCTGAAAACGGAAGGGCTTTCCTACAAACCCGACGGCAACGGCAGCTGCGAGGTCTTCCTGCGCCGCTTCAACCAGGAAGTCACCGTGAAGGCTCGGGTGCTGGTGGGCGCCGACGGCCTCCAATCCCAGGTCGGCAAGTGGGCAGGCCTGCGCACCCACATCAGGATCACGGAGCTGGCCAGTTGCCTGCAGTTCATCGTCGACCAGGTGGAAACGGAAGGGCTGCTGGAGATCATCACCGGACATGAATGGGCGCCGGGGGGCTATGCCTGGGTATTTCCCAAAGGACATGGATATGCCGAGATCGGCCTGGGCGTCATCCCGACCATGACCGACAAAAATGCACAGTGGCATCTCGACCGGTTTATCCGCCACTCTTTCTTTAAAGAGCGCTTTAAAAATTCCCGCATCCTGGAAATACAGGGCGGCGGCGTACCCCTGGCTTCTCCCCTGCGCACCCAATATGCTGATAACCTGATCCTGGTGGGGGATGCTGCCCGCCACGTTAACCCCATTACCGGAGGCGGAATCCACACGGCTCTTAGTGGCGGACACCTCGCCGGGAATTTCCTGGCAGGCTTCCTGAACCAGGGTAAGCCACCCACCGCCCAAAACCTGGAAGGCTACCAGAACTGCTGGCTGGAGGAACTGGGCAATAAGATGTGGAAACTGTACGATGTCAAAACCGGGATTTTCCGGAAGAACGACATCCGCGAGCGGGATGCCCTCCTCTACCAGACGATGGCCAGCTACTTCAGCCCCCATTCCGAATACAAGAAAATCTGACGCCTCATGCCCAAAAAAGAACCCGTCATCTTTTTCATCGGCTGGAACGCCTGCATCAATTGCGGGGCCTGCGTGGCCATCTGCCCCCAGGAAGCCGGCTTCATCAGCCCCTTCGATACTATTGCCGTCGACCGGCCCTGCGATATTGCCTGCTTGTTGTGTGAAGACATCTGCCCTGTAAGCACCATTACCCATAAACCGGCTTAAACCACCATCCATGCGACTGATCCAACACAAAAAGGAAGCCTACTGGTTTTACCGCTACCTGTCTATCTTTTACGACAAGCTGGTCAACCCGCTGTTCTGGACGAAGCGCATGCGCGATGAGGCGCTGGAACTGGGGCAACTGCAGGCGCCCGGCCTGAAGATCATCGACGTCGGCTCCGGCACGGGCTTCACCACCGAGGGCATCGTCCGCCTGGCTTCCGCCGGGCAGGTCACCTGTTTAGACCAGAGCCCGCACCAGATGGCAAAGGCAAAGAAAAAGGAGGCGCTCCAGGGTTGCACGTTTCAGCTGGGCGACGCGGAAAATATCCCCTTCGGCACCGACGCGTTCGACCGCTACGTCTCGGCCGGCAGCATCGAATACTGGCCCAATCCGCAGCGGGGCATCAACGAGGCCTACCGCGTCATCAAACCAGGCGGCATCGCCCTGATGATCGGGCCGCTGGAGCCGGAGAACGCCATCGCCCGCTTCATGGCCAATACCTGGATGTTGTTCCCCAAAGAAGAAGAGTACCTGCACTGGTTCCGGGAAGCAGGCTTTCAGGACATTAGGGTGCGCTATGTAAAACCGCACTGGGTGACGGGAAGGGGGGAATACGGCATTGCCATTTCCGGCGTCAAGCTGCGGCCGGGCCCGTCGCCGGCGGCAGTGAACATGCCGGTGGAGGAAACCGCAGAGAAGATGACTGTCGGCCGGTGGCTGCAACTGGTCGGGCGGGTGCTCATCGGCTCCCTGGCCGGTTTTGTCTTTATACCGGCGGCCCTGTTCGGCTACCTGCGCCGGGTCTTCGGCGGCCAGCAGGATGATGTGCCGGAGGAGTACCGCGAGCGGCTGAATGGGTATCAGATTGCCGCTCTGGCGGTTATTGTTCTGGTCATCGGGCTAGCGATCTACCTGGCCTGAGCTGAAAAATGGAACGCGCCTGCCTGCTTGCCGGTGCAATCGGCAGGCAGGGATCAGCGCGAATGCGGCGGATTGAGGGGGAAAAAGATGTCTTCTCACTTCGCCAGATGACACCCTTTCGCCTTGTAAACTGCAATGATATGAGCTAAAGTCAGGTATATAAGGCGAAAGGATGTCACCTGGCTGAAGGCTGAACACATACTCGAAATCCGGGAAATCTTTAACAATAGAATAATGAACACCCTCAACCAGCGCATCCAGCACTTCTACGACCGCTCCACCGCTCTCTGGCTGGACACCTGGGGCGAGCACATGCACCACGGCTACTACGGCAAAGATGGTAAAGAGCAGAAGGATCATATCGAGGCGCAGGCCGACCTTGCCCTGGAGCTGCTCCGCTGGGGTGGGGTGGAGCAGGCGGATCGTATCCTCGACGCCGGCTGCGGCGTGGGCGGCAGCGCCCGCCTGCTCGCACAGCTGTTCGATGCCGAAGTGCTGGGCTGCACCCTCAGCCCGGTGCAGGCGGATCAGGGGCGGAAATACAACGAGGCCGCCGGCCTGGAAGATAAAGTCGAGATCAGGGCACAGGATATGATGAGTTTGTCAGCTTCTGACGGGCCGTTCAACCTTATTTGGTCGATGGAGAGCGCCGAACACATTCAGGAGAAGCAGAAGATGCTGGATCTGTTCCATCAGCTGCTGGCACCAGGCGGCACGCTGCTGATGGCCACCTGGTTTCACCGGGCCCTGCCGCCGGCGTTGAATGACAAAGAGCAGCAATTACTTAAGGGCATTTATGAATACTACCATCTGCCACCCATGGTATCCATCCCCGAGCTGGAAGCCATGGCCGGAGCCAGCGGCTTCGTGCAGGTAAAAACGGCCGACTGGACCGATGCGGTGGCGCCCTTCTGGGAGGCAGTGATGCGATCAGCCTTTCAATGGCGCAGCATTAGAGGATTGCTCAAAGCCGGCTGGCCGACGCTGAAGGGCGCCTGGGCCATGCGCTACATGATCAAGGGCTACCGGATGGGGCTGATCCGGTTTGGCGTACTTCAAGGGCAGAAAATATGAACTTTCTTATCAACTTCATCAGTTTTTCCCGTTTGCATACGGTGATCGGCACCACGCTGAGCATCCTGGCGTTGTACCTGCTGGCGCTGTCATATTCCGGATATCAGGACTGGTATCTGCCGGAGTTGTTCCTCACGCTGGCCAGTTGCCTGGGTGCCAACATCTACATCGTCGGCCTCAACCAGGTGACAGATGTGGAGATCGACCGCATCAATAAGCCCTACCTGCCGCTGGCCTCCGGCGCTTTTTCCATGCGGACGGGCCATATACTGATCACGATCTCCGTCCTCCTTTCCCTGGCTATCGCCTTTTACATCGGGAAATACCTGCTGCTTACTGTGTTGCTCAGCCTGGCCCTGGGCACGGCCTATTCCCTGCCCCCCTTTCGCCTGAAGCGCTTCACCTTCTGGGCTGCCTTTTGCATCATTGCCGTGCGGGGACTCATCGTCAACCTGCTGCTGTTTTTGAATTTTCACTTCATCATCAATGGCAGGGAGAACATCCCGTCGGCCGTCTGGCTGCTGACCGGTGCGATTTTCGTTTACAGCATCGTCATCGCCTGGTTTAAGGATATACCCGATATGGAGGGGGACCGGCAGTATGAAATCCGAACGCTTTCCCTGCGCATCGGCGCCCGAAGGGTGTTTCTGATCGGCAATGTGCTGATCAGCCTGGTCTATCTTTTTCTGGTAGCCTTTCCTTTTTTGTTGGATTTTGAGTTGAACGGGATCGTTTTTGCGGGGGCGCACCTGCTGCTGCTGGCCTTATTGTGGATCGCTAATAAGCAGGTGGATTTGCAACGGAAGGTTACCGTGCAACGGTATTATCAGTTTATCTGGGGGTTGTTTTTTATGGAGTATATTACCTTTGCGGCGGCGGGGTTGATGGGGGCCTCCTGATGCCTGATGCATATCGGGACTGTTCAAAACGCTGCCTTTCTCTGCGCACCTCTGAGGCTTCTGCGGTTTAAAACTTGCGGGCAG
The DNA here is from genome assembly GCA_024102975.1 of Phaeodactylibacter sp. Taxonomy (GTDB): domain Bacteria; phylum Bacteroidota; class Bacteroidia; order Chitinophagales; family Saprospiraceae; genus JACJXW01. Next base: position 20,882 of record JAGFJD010000193.1, read on the forward strand.
ACACACTTTTATGAACAGTCTCTCCCCATCAAAAAATTCAACCGGCTCCCAGAGGCGGCCGTACATCCCGCCCAGCTATACTGGCGAACGCGTGGTTTTGTCAGGAGCAAAACCAGCGATGCCAGTATATACTGACCCGGCGGGTTTTGTAGCCGACAAAACCTGCCGTGCGTCAGTATAACAGGCCCATGCGGAATACATCAAAAATCCAACATCGAACATCCCAGCCCGG
>JAGFJD010000208.1 GCA_024102975.1 Phaeodactylibacter sp.
AGTGCTTCCATTCGTTGGTCAGCGTGAGGTGGATGCCGAGGTCGTGGCCTGGGTTTTCCTTAGCCCAGTCGGCCACTTCGGCCATCCAAGGGCAGGGCGGCATGATGCTGGCCGAGCGGACGGAACCTTCCGCCATGGCCAGGAAGCTGGCGACATTCTGAGAGTGGGCCATACCCAGGTCGTCGGCATGGATGATCAGGAGCCTGCTGCCGGAGGGGTAACCCAGTTGTTCCGCCAGGTTGGGCTGGGCATTTACGCCAAAAGGAAAGCAAAGGAGCAGTAGGAGGTAGAATGGCCGTTTCATGTATGGTATTTTATTGAAAAGACATTGTAGCATATCAAAAAAGGCCGTAACTTAGGCCTGCATTTCTGCCAACGCTGATGAACAGTGAAGGTAGGTAAAATTGCGAAAATATCCGCCTTCGCCAAGGCTTCGGCGGATAAAAGCGGCAGTAGCTCAGTTGGTAGAGCATCAGCTTCCCAAGCTGAGGGTCGCGAGTTCGAGTCTCGTTTGCCGCTCTTAAATAAAAAAAGCATTGTTCAACAGAGCAATGCTTTTTTTATTTGATCAGGCCGCGACCCGCGAGCTGGAGCGCAGCTACAGTCCCGTCCTTAGAAGATCTTGGCAAGCGATGAGCGAGCTTTAGATCTTCTGCGACGGGATTCGAGTCTCGTTTGCCGCTCGCAGGAAACAAGCCCCTGTTGCCCGGATGGGCGCAGGGGCTTGTTCATAATGGCTTGTTGGTTATTTTGGCCGCTCGCTGCCGGCTGGAGGCCGTTAGTTGCTGGCCATATCCTGCCATCCAACCCCAGCCTCACAGTTACCGCCCCGGCCCATCCACCAACGCCCGCACCAGCTCCGGAAACTCCGTCAGTTCATCGGTATCCCAATTATAGCCGTCATACTGAGCGATCAGGCGCACCGCCACCAGTTCCGCCGCCGGGTAAACAATAAGGTGCTGGCCCAGGTAGCCCAGCCCGGCGAAAGCCCACTGTTCTCCCGTTTCCTTGCGGCCCAGGTGCAGGCCGGTGGGCCAGAGGTGGCGCCCGAATTCGGCCCGCCAGGTTTCTTTACCGAATACTTCCCGCACTTTGCTGTAATAGCTGCGGTAGCCGTCGTAACGGCCTTCCATCTGGCGGGCCCGGGCCAGAAAATCCGGGTGTACCCCGGCGGTTTTCAGGGCATCCAGCTGAACCTCGTCAACGATAAATTCCAGCCTGTCGGCATATAACTCCCAGAGCAGGCCATAATCGGGCAGGAAAGGCGCTCCCGGGCGCGTGGCCTCCCCGATGAATGCCGGGCTGATGAGCTGCCTGCCGTCCCATTGCCCTTTTTGTAGGAGCAATTGCCCGATCTTTGCCAAATCCCGGGGACGAATCTCCAGAAAGGCCATGCAGTAGGGGGTGCCGGCCGGATCCTTGCGCCAGTAGGTGTCGGTGATGCCCATGGGCCGGAACAGTTCTGTTTCCATTAACTGATCCATCGGTTTGCCGGCGGCCTTTTCGATGATGCCTGCCAGCAGGTTGACGGCCTTGTTGTTGTATACGTGGTATTTTCCCACCGGGTGCGTAAGCGTGGAGGCCAGCGCATACTCAACGGCGTCGGGCGTGTTTTCCACCAGGCTGAACTCGCTGTCCAGCAAGCCGGAGGTGTGCGCCATCAGGTGGCGGATAGTGATGTCGCGCTTGACTTCCTGGTCCCAGGAAGGGTAAAATTCCGCCACTTTCTGATCGACGTCCAGCTTGCCTTGAGTGGCGAGCAGGCCCACCGCCAGCCCGGTAATGGATTTGGTGACGGACTTACAATCGATGCGCCTGGGTTCTTTGCCGAAATACCATTCGCCCACCAGTTCGCCTTTGTGGTATATGACTACGCCGTCGGAATGGGCGGCCTCCGCCCGCTGCAGCAGGCTTTGCAGGGCTTGCTGATCAATTTCCTGAGCCTGGCAGTTTAGCGCATAGGATAAGAATAGTAAGGTGGTGAAGTATCGTAAGATCATAGCTTTGGTATTGAGTTGTTAATGAAATCAACAGACAACAAACAACAGGCAATTTGCCTTCCGCGAGCCATTCCCCCAACAACATTCAGAAATCGGGAATACGGATTTGCAAATCAGGAAATGCCGTTGGCGTTGCGGAATTCGGCGGGCGTCGTTCGCTTGATCTTTTTGAAAGCGGCGTAGAAGGCGGACAGCGAATTAAAGCCGCTGTCGTAGGCGATGGCCTCGATGCTGAGGTGGCGGGCGTCCGGGCTTTGGAGCAACTTTTCCGCTTCCCGGATACGGTATGCGTGCAGCAGTTCGGGAAAGGTTTTCCCGAAGTGCAGGTTCACCGCTTTGGAAACGAGGTAAGCCTGTTCCTGCAGGTGATCGGCCAGTTTGGCGACGGTGAGGTTGGGATCGGTGTACAGCTTTTGTTCTTCAAAAACACGCTGAATGCGCCGGCCCAGGCGGAGCAATTCAGGGCCATCGGAAAGCAGTGTGCCTGATGGCGGGTGTAAGGCGCTTCGCCACCGCAACGCCAGGAAGCTGAGCGCGTAAAGCATAGTGGCGGCGAGAGCGGTAACAGCCACATAAATACTCATGCTATTGATGAACAATTGCAAAATAAAAACCAAAAGGATCGGGATGAAAGCAAGATGCAGCCAAAACAACCACCGGGCGGTAATGGCCGCCACCGCTGTTCCCTGAGTATTCCGAATACTGAGCAGCCAGTATATCAGTAAATGGCTGTTGCCTATGGCGTAGGCCCAGAAAAAAAAGGCGTCCGGCATCCAGAGAATAGCAACAGCCAGCAGGCCCGAGGGAAGAAAATGCAGATAGCAGGCGGCCTTCCAACGGAAAAGCGATGATGCCGCTGCCCGTGAGTACAACCACAGGGCAGGGCCGATGCCAAATAATCCCACCAGGGCAATGGCCGGCCAGGCCTCGCTGCTTTCCGGAAACAAGGTGATGATCACCGACTTCCCGATGCGCACGGCCAGGGCCAGCAGCAGTAAGGCCAGCAGGCGGTTGGGCAGGCGGCGGCCCTCCGCATAACTCCACAGGTAGGCGGCAAGGAAAAGCGCATGGCCGGTGGCCAGGGCGCTGAGGATGGCGATGAGCGTGGTTGGTTGCAAATCGGTTGATTTCTTGATTCGGCAATGGGAAAATACAAAAAAGATTAGAACAGGTTGCAGGAAAAAAATAGTTAGCACACTAAAAATTCGTAAAACAATGACAAAAGTCCTTTCCTTTTGCTGATAACTGCTGTAATATGTGCCCCGTCAGGTTTCCGGGGCACACCACTGGAAAAA
>JAGFJD010000213.1 GCA_024102975.1 Phaeodactylibacter sp.
TGAAGCCGCAGCAGTCGCATCAGGTGGCAGCCGGGGTCTCCTGGATCCTGGCGGATGAATTTCTGCTCAACCTGGAAGGCTATTATAAAAACCTGGACAACCAACTGCAGTTTGTCGATGGCGCCCAGTTATTTGCCAACGATGAGCTGGAAGAGGAGTTTGCTGTTGGAGAAGGCGAGGCCTACGGCATGGAATTCAGCATTGAAAAAAAGCAGGGGAAATTAACCGGCTGGATCGGGTATACGCTGGCACTGATCCGGCTGAAGAACTTTTCGACCCTCGACCCCAACGGGCGCTTTGCCCAGGAATCGGAAGGGTTCGGGGCGTTTTTCCCCATCTACGACCGTCGGCACGACCTGTCCGTGGTCCTCTTATATGAGTTCGGCCGGCGCCTTTCCGCTACGGCCACTTTTGTGTACGGGTCGGGCGACCTACGGTGGCTGGCGCCCGGGCGGTTCACATTCCAGGATATTTACGGAGCTGGTTTTGAAGCGGTGGTGCCCGACTACCGGGAACGGAACAATTACCGCCTGCCTCCGTACCACCGACTCGACCTGGGGCTGGTCTACCGCTTCTTCCCGAAGTGGGGAGAGAACGACCTGACTCTCAGCGTAGTCAATGTTTATGACCGGCGCAATACTTTTTTCATTTATCTGGAGCCGGAATTCCCGAGAAGCGGGGCAGGCAGCGTCATAGAATTGCCCACCCGGATCGCTGCCAAGCAGGTTTCTCTCTTTCCTGTTCTTCCGTCACTAACCTGGAATTTTAAATTTTAACGCATATGTACCAATTACGCCGATCGTTGTTGTTGGCAGTCCTGGCCATAGTGGGCTTATGGGCCTGCGACCTGGAGCAGGAAGTCGACATCGACCTGCCGGAATACGAGAGCCGCATTATCCTGGAGTGCTATCTGGAACCGGGCCAGCCGTTTTCTCTCCTGCTGAGCCGTAGCCAGCCTTTCTTCGATCCTTTTCCTCCCCTGAACCAGGATTTCCTTGCCAATATCCTGATAGACAGTGCCCGCGTAGAGATTTCCCATGACGGGAGAACCTACGTGCTGGAGAACCGGCTGGCTTTCAACCCGCAGACGCGGAAAGTCTTCAACTACTACTCTTCGGAAAAGGTGCCATTTGATACCATCGCCCCCTTTGAGTTATCGGTTAGGCTCCCCGACGGACAGACCATATACGGGACCACGCGCATATTGCCGGCAGTGGAAATAGACAGCCTGGTCGTTCAGTTTGCGGAGTCGGATACGCTGGCGCGGGTGCTTACCTATTTTACGGACGATACCAGCGAGAGGAATTACTACCGGCGGATGTTCCATCAGAGCAGCCTTGACAGCAGTGCCGTCCAGGATTTTTCGGTGGATGACCGCATACTGGAAGGGACGGCGGTATTCGGGACGGGCTACAATTATTCAGAGGGAGATACGGTCATTTCCACCCTTTTTCATATTGACCGTAGTTATTACGAGTTTCTGGAGAGCGTAGAGGATGCCCTCAGCGCCAACGGCAACCCCTTTGCCCAACCGAGCCCGATAATCTCTAATCTGCAGGGGACGGTGGACGCAGTAGGGATATTCACCGGGATCAGTTACGATAGAAAGGCTATTATTCTGGAAAAATAAAAAAGAAAGCCGGGCGGGAATTCCCGTCCGGCTTTCTTTTTTTGGCAAGAATGGAATAGGATTTATTCGTTGCCTTTCATCAGTCCACCCAGGTCCGGGTTCGGTTGAACAACCGTGCGGCGGTTCATCTTGCGGCCGTCAGTGGTCTTATTGTCGCCGACGGGCTGGGTGTCGCCGCGGCCGGCGATCGTCAGTTGTTCCGGGCTGGCACCTTTGCGGATCAGGTAGCGGACGACTTCGTTGGCCCGGGCTACGCTCAGGTCCCAGTTGTCGCGGTAGATGGCACCTTCCTTCATCTTCTGGGTATCGGCATGGCCGACGACCATAAGCTGAAGCTTCGGGTTTTCCTTGAGTGTGCCGGCCAGTTTATCCAGAGCGGCTTTTTCGCTGCTGCCGAGGCGGGTAGAACCACTGGCGTACTGGACTTTTTCATCCGTAACAACGTAGAGGCGGCCGTCGCGGTCTTCCAGTTTGAGGCCGCTGTCAGCATAGGCGCCGAAGATGCCGTTGATCTCATCTTTGAGGGCCTTGAGTTCAGCTTCGGTCATATTGAGCTTTTCCTGGACCTGGCTCATCTGGCTCTTCATCGAGTTCAGGTCACCTTCCAGGGCGCTGATCTTGCCGTTCAACTCTTCCTTGGTGGAAGCGAGGTCCGCTTCGAGTTGGGCTTTCTCTTCTTCCAGGCTTTTTACCTTTGCCTGAGTTTCGGCCAGGGCCTGGTCGGTGCGTTCTTTGGCTGCAAGCAGTTCATCGTATTTCTTCTTGGAAACACAGGATTGTAAAGAACCGATAGCCAGGGAGAAGATCAGTAATTTAACTATCAGACGCATGTTCGTTTAGTTTGATTAGTGAATTATTAATTGGTTTTAACGTTTAGCTAGTAAGGAATACTATACATCCTTCAAATCCCAAAGGTAAGAAAAAGCTTACAACAATTTACAAATTAGATATTCGAATGATGGATAAAACGCGAAAATTATAGTGTAAAGGGTACAATGTAGGGCTAAATTGGACGATCGCGATAAAAAGATTATTTTTGCATTAGTAGTGATTAATAAATAACTTCCCGGTTGAAATCCGCAGTTGTAGCTTGTTAAGACAGGCTGTTTGGGCTGCAAATGACGGCTTCCGGAGCCTTGCCTGCCCTGCCGCTGCCTCGCGGGCAGGCGGGTTCGCCTTCGCAGCGCCGATTCCGGGCAAGCTCAAAGATCCATTGAACAGGAACTTTTTTTGGTAAAATTTGTAGTTTCGGGCTTTCCGCGAACGGCCGATAACCGCAGCTCCCCGGCTTCGCCAGCCGGCAAAGTTTGTCGTAACGGCATTTCTTAATCATTGATCTTCAACTAGATGGAATACGAAATTAAAGAAGAAGGAAGATTCAAGTACATTGAAACAAGAGGCGGTGAGGAAAAGCTGTTATTACTCCACGGTTTATTCGGTGCGCTGAGCAATTTCGAAGGGATCATCGGCCATTTTTCCGGAAAATGCAACGTCGTCGTTCCCATTCTTCCCATCTTCGAGTTGCCCATCCGTAAAGTTTCCGTTACGGGCTTGGTTGACTACGTGATTGATTTTGTAGAGTACAAAAAGTATGACAAGGTGAATGTGCTGGGCAACTCCCTCGGAGGGCATATTGCCCTGCTGTATGCGCTGGCGCGGCCGGAGAAGGTGAACTCCATCATCCTCACCGGCAGTTCAGGCCTGTTTGAAAGCGCTATGGGGACGAGCTTCCCCAAGCGGGGAGATTACGAGTTCATCAAAAAGAAAACTCAGGCAACCTTCTACGACCCCGATGTAGCTTCCAAAGAACTGGTCGATGAGGTTTTTGATATCGTCAACGACCGCAATAAGGCCATCCGGGTCATCGCCACCGCAAAATCGGCCGTCCGCCATAATCTCAGCGATAAGCTGCATCAGGTCAAAGCGCCCACCCTTCTGGTTTGGGGCAGGGAGGACCAGATCACCCCCTCCTTTGTGGGGGAAAAGTTCCACGAGCTGATCGAGAATTCCAAACTGGTTTTCCTCGACAAATGCGGCCATGCTCCTATGATGGAACATCCGGAGGCTTTCAACCGACACCTGGAATCCTTCCTCAAAGAACTGGCTGCCAAAGAAGTGAGCTGACTTTTGTCACAAAAAAGCAATATAAACGCCCGGCCGATCTCCGGGCGTTTGTTTTTTTGTACTAAAATGCTAAAAATGAGCGTTTTGATCCGCTCAATGAATTATCTTTGTGGCCTTTAAATTTTATGGTGATGATGCAAAAAAAGAATTGGTTATTTGCGGCGGCGGCGGCCGCCCTTCTGGCCTCTTGCTCTACCAGGCAAAAGGTAGTGGTCGCCCCGGTTCCGGAGTACGAATTCCGGCAATTGGATACCATGGTCGTCACCGCGCCGAAAAAGTCGCCCGCTGAAAACGATACTGAAAAAATCCTGAACGAACTGCCCGTTTATCAGTCCAGCCATAAACGGGAAAACGATTTGCTCCATACCCGGCTCGACCTGCGCTTCGACTGGGAAAAGGAACAGGTGCTGGGCAAAGCCACCCTCCGGCTGAAGCCTTTTTTCTACCCCACCGAAACCGTGGTCCTCGATGCCAAAGGGTTTGCTTTCCACCAGGTGTCCTTTGCCGGGAACCCCGATCCGCTGAAGTATGAGTATGACGGGGAAAAACTTACGGTTTTCCTCGGCCGCCCTTTCACCCGGGAAGAAGAATATACGCTTTTTATCGACTATACCGCAACGCCTTCCGAATCGGGAGGAAGCGCGGCCATTACCTCCGACCGGGGGCTGTTCTTCATCAACCCCAGGGGAGAGGAAGCCGGCAAGCCCCGCCAAATCTGGACGCAGGGGGAAACGGAACACAACTCGCGCTGGTTTCCCACCATCGATAAACCTAATGAGCGCTGTACCCAGGAAATGACCGTCACCGTTGAGCAGGGGCTGGAAGTGCTTTCCAACGGCGTGCTGCGCTCAAAAAAGGATAACGGGGATGGAACATCGACCTTTCATTGGGAAATGGGCCAACCCCACGCGCCTTACCTGTTTATGCTGGCCATCGGCGATTACGCAGTGGTTGAGGAGCAGTGGGAAGGCAAACCGGTCCTCTATTACGTCGAACCCGAATACGAAGAAGACGCCCGGGCCATCTTTTCAAATACCCGGGAGATGCTCACTTTCTTCTCGGACAAGCTGGGCGTGAAATATCCCTGGCCCAAATATGCCCAGGTTGTCGTGCGGGACTACGTATCCGGGGCGATGGAGAATACCACCAGCGTTATTTTTAGCGATTTTGTCCAAAAACACCGAAGGGAACTGATCGACAACCATAACGAAGGCATCATCGCCCATGAGCTGTTCCACCATTGGTTTGGCGACCTGGTGACCTGCGAAAGCTGGGCCAACCTGACGATGAACGAAGGTTTTGCCAATTACAGCGAATACCTCTGGATGGAACATCAGTATGGAAAAGATGCCGCAGATTACCACCTGCTCAGTGAATGGAGCGGCTATTTTGGTTCCGCCCGGGGCGATATCCATCCATTGATCCATTTTGGCTATGAGGACAAGGAAGACATGTTCGACGCGCATAGCTACAACAAGGGCGGCGCAGTGCTGCATATGCTGCGGAATTACGTAGGCGATGAAGCTTTCTGGGCGGCCCTGAACAAATACCTGACAGATAATGCCTACACTGCTGTGGAGGCCCACGACCTGCGCCTGGCTTTTGAAGCAGCCACTGGCGAAGACCTCAACTGGTTCTTCAACCAGTGGTATTTCAGCCAGGGGCATCCCCGCCTGAACGTAACTTATGGCTACGATGCCGAACAAGGGCAGGTAACTCTCCAGGTAGAACAACTTCAGGATCCGGGGGACATGCCTGCTATTTTCCAGCTGCCGGTCGCCGTCGACATTTACCTGGATGGAAAAGAACCGGTCCGGGAAAAGATCTGGATTGACCAGCGTACGCAGGCATTCCGGTTCGACGTGCCGGGGCAACCCGTACTGGTCAACTTCGATGCCGACCGCGTGCTGCTGGCTGAAACCCAGGACAATAAAACAGAAGAGGAGCTGCTCTACCAGTATTACCATGCCCCCAAATTCCTCGACCGCTATGAGGCGATATTATTACTGGAAAACGCGGCTACGCCACAGGTTCGGAAATTGATGGAAGATGCCCTGGAAGATGATTTCTGGGCCATCCGGGGCATTGCTGTTGCCAACATAGATGAAAGTGCCGGCGAGGCGGCGGTGGCCCGGCTGAAGGAGATGGCCGCCACCGACCCCAGGTCGCAGGTGCGGGTCGCTGCTTTTGAGAAATTGATGAGCCTGGAAGATGCCGGCGCCATCGAACAAGCCAAAACGGCGATTCAATATGATTCTGCTTACAATGTGATCGGCGCGGCTCTGCAATATTTAAGCATCAACGACGGCGAAGCCGCCCTGGAGTACGCCAAAAAACTGGAAACGGAAACAGCCGACGACCTCCTGCTCGCAGTTGGCGAGATTTACGCTGCCTCCGGCGACCCGGCTTACCTCTCTTTCTTCGAGAAGAACCTGGGGAACGTTGGAGGCTTCTCCGCCATTTATTTCCTGGAGCAGTACCAGAACCTGGCCATGGAGGGGGGGCTGTCGGCCAGCCGGCAGGCCGCCGGGCAGCTGCAGCCGATCGCTTTCGATACAGGGAAGTCGCCCTGGCTCCGGTTCAGCGCCACCCGGGCCCTCAACGAAATGCGCCGGGTTTATATGGACAGCTCCGACCCCGCAGAACAGGAGTTCTCCGCCGGTTTGCTTGAGATCATCAAAAAAATCAAGGCCACAGAAGAAAATGAGCAGCTGAAAGCCTACTATGAACAGATGTTGCCGGATATCCGGCCATAGGGAGGGCGCTGGTTCATTGGGTAACAACAGACCACTGGACAAAATGGTTTTTGACACAGAGAGCACTGAGGTCAATACAGAGTACACGGAGTTTTTTCCATTGATAATCAGGCCTCTGTGTGGCTCTGTGCCTTCCCTGCCTGCAAGGCCGCGCCTCGCGGCAGGCAGGTCGGCGTACTCTGTGTCCAGAAAATGTCTAGTAGTATGGGGGTAACAATGAACCAGTGAAACCATGAAACAACTTGACATTTATCAAAATCTTGGTTAATTTACCCAACCTTCTGTGCTATATCATATCCCAGCCAAATCTAACTGGAAAAAGCCCATTAACTATTGGGGCCGGCGGAGTAGTAAGCTCGAACCTTTTATCTCGCCTGCCGTCAAATTGAGGACATCATTGTGTTAAACTCTCCGGGTGGCCAATCTTTTACCCGCCTCCGGGAGTTGTTGTTAATGATTTATTCTTATTTGGAAAAAATGAAGTTGCTGACCCTATGGTGACACAAGATAACTACCGGCTGTTGATCAAAAAGCTAGACCAGTTCATCCGGAAATATTACATCAACCAGATGATCCGGGGCGCGTTGTACAGCGTAGGCCTCATCCTGGCGCTCTTTTTGGCCATGGCTCTTCTGGAATACTACAACTATTTCGAAACCGGCATCCGGAAAGCCATGTTCTATTCCTTCCTCGGGGTGAGCGCTGTGGCGTTGGGGTATTGGGTGTTTACGCCCCTGCTTCATTACTTCCGCCTGGGAAAGGTCATCTCCCATGAACAGGCCGCTCAGATCATAGGCGGGCATTTCAGCAATGTAAAGGACAAGCTGTTAAACATCCTCCAGCTGAAGCACCAGTCGGATACGGCCTCCAACCGGGAGCTGATCCTCGCCAGCATCAACCAGAAATCCGAAGAGATCAAGCCCGTTCCTTTCCCCAATGCCATCGACCTGAGCAAGAACCGGAAGTACCTCCGGTATGCTCTTCCCCCGTTGTTGCTTCTGATCATCATCTTGTTCATCAATGCGAACCTCATCACAGACAGCACCGCCAGGATCATCAACAACAATAAGAAATTTGAGAAGCCGGCCCCTTTCTCCTTCCATGTAGATGCGGGCCAGCTGAAAGCAGTCCAGTTCGAAGATTTCCCGCTGGCAGTCGAGGTGAAAGGAGAACAATTGCCCAACGAAGTTTTCATCGATATTGACAATTACCAGTACCGGCTTGCCAAAGAGGCGCCCAACCTGTTCACCTACCGCTTCAGCAACGTGCAGAAGAATGTCGAGTTCTTTCTCTTTTCCAGCGGGGTAGAATCGGAAGCCTATACCCTCGACGTATTGAAAAAGCCGAATGTGGCAGGTTTTGACGTCAAACTGGACTATCCCGCCTACACCCAACGGAAAGACGAAGAGCTTTCGAGCATCGGAGACCTCGTCGTGCCGGTCGGCACCCAAATCGACTGGGTGTTCAATACGCTCAATACTGATGCTATTCGCCTCCGGTTTTCCGGCTCGGGCGAACCTGTCGACGCCACCCGTTTCTCAGAAGGCCTCTTTACTTACAAAAAACGCGCCCTTCAGGATGAAACGTACAAGCTTTTCGTTTCGAACAGCGCTTTGCCGGATGCGGACTCCATCAGCTACACCATATCAGTCGTCCCGGACCTGTACCCCAGCATTGCTGCTGAAAAATTTCAGGACAGTACTGACCTTAAATTGCTGTACTTCGTAGGCGACGCCTCGGACGATTATGGACTGCTGAGCCTCTCTTTCAACTACCGCATCAAAAATACCAAAGGAGAACAAGGCGAACTCCGGACCGTAAAACTCAACAAACCTGCCGGCAAACAGATTCAGTTTGACCATACTTTCGACCTCAACGAGCTGGAACTCAAACCGGGCGACGAAGTCACCTACTATTTTGAGGTGTACGACAACGACGGCGTAAACGGCAGCAAATCAGCCCGCACCAACCTCATGGTCTTCTCCATGCCCACCGTTGAAGAGTTCGAGGCGATGGCCGAAGAAAATGATGAAAAGATCAAGCAGGACCTAAAAAAGGCCCTTGAGGAATCCAGGAAAGTCCAGGAAGATATGAAGAAAATGCGGGAGAAGCTCCTGCAGGAGAAAGACCTGGACTGGCAGAGCCGCAAAGAACTGGAAAAGCTGCTGGAACGGCAAAAAGAACTGGAGAAGAAGATCGAACAAGCCCAGAAGTCCTTTGAGGAAAACCGGAAGAATCAGGAAGAGTTCTCGAAGATGGACGAAGAAATCCTGGAGAAACAGGAGAAGCTGCAGAAGATGATGGAGGAAGTGATGAGCGAGGAAATGAAGGAACTCATGCGGCAGATCGAAGAACTGCTTCAGGAACTGGGCAAAGATGAAGCTTTGGAGATGATGGAAGACATGGAACTTTCTGATGAACAGCTGGAAAAGGAACTGGACCGCATGCTGGAGCTCTTCAAGCAGCTCGAACTGGAACAGGAAATGCAGCAAACCATCGACAAGCTGCAGGAACTGGCCAAAGAGCAGGAGGAACTGAGCGAGGAGACGGAGCAGGGCGAGAAAGATCAGGAAAAGCTGGAAGAAAAGCAGGAAGAGATTGACGAAAAGTTCCAGGAGATCAAGGAGAAAATGGAGGAGATCGAAGAGAAGAACCAGGAACTGGAACAACCTCGGGAGCTGGGAGACCGGGAAGAGCAGTTGGAGGACATCCAGCAGGATATCGACCAAAGCCAGCAGCAACTGCAGCAAAACCAGAACAACAAAGCTTCGCAGTCGCAAAAGAAAGCCTCTCAGAAAATGAAGGATATGGCGGAGGCCATGTCCATGATGATGGAGGCGGGCGAGATGGAACAGATGGAGGAAGACATTCAGGCGCTGCGCCAGTTGCTGGAAAACCTGGTGGGGCTGTCCTTTGACCAGGAAGAACTGATCGACAAGTTCAACGGCAGCGACATCAATACGCCTCGCTATGTGGAGCTCGTGCAGGAACAGTTCAAGCTGAAAGACGATTTCCGCCTGATTGAAGACAGCCTGCAGGCCCTGAGCAAGCGGGTGTTCCAGATCGAATCGTTCGTCACTGAGAAGGTGACCGAGGTAAAGGACAATATGAAGCAAAGCCTGGAAGACCTCGAGGAGCGCCGCAAGCTGCAGGCCAGCGATCATCAGCAGCGGGCGATGAAAAACGTAAACGACCTGGCGCTCATGTTAAGTGAGGTGATGAACCAGATGCAGCAGCAAATGTCGGGCATGATGGCCGGCAACCAGATGTGTAATAAACCGGGAGGGCAGGGGCAGAGCGGTAAAGTACCCAAGGACAAACTCAGTCAGGGGCAGCAAAGCCTCAATGAGCAGATGAAACAGATGAAGGAACGCATGGAGAAAGGAATGGGGCAGGGGACGTCCAAAGAGTTCGCCGAAATGGCTGCCCGCCAGGCGGCCATGCGCAAAGCCCTGAAGGAGAAACAGAAACAACTTCAGGAACAGGGCAAGGGCAGTAAGGAGTTGCAGGAAATCCTAGATCAGATGGACAAGGCAGAAGAGGACCTGGTCAACAAGCGGCTGACCAATGAAATGATGAAGCGCCAGCAGGATATCCTCACCCGCCTGCTCGAACACGAAAAGGCCGAGCGGCAACGGGAGTACGACGAACAGCGCAAGGCCGAACAGGCCACCCAGCAGGAACGCCGGATACCCCCGTCGCTGGAGGAATACATCAAAAAACGCGAAGCCGAGGTCGAAATGTACAAAGCCGTTTCTCCTGCCCTCAAGCCTTACTACAAGTCGCTGGTGGAGCAATACCTCAAATCTCTGAAAGCAGAATAATAATAACAAGGCAGCGGCGCCGGCCCGAACCGGCGTTGCTGCCTTTGGCATTTCAGGATCACTCCCAACAAAACCAAGAACTTGCATGTTACTAGAAATTGCAGTAAATTTCCATTGTTGAAATAAAATGAGTTCAAAGCCTATTATGCTGAAGCTTTCCTCAAACCCCAGGAATATTGCCCTGGTCGAATCGTTCGTCGAACAAGTGGTCGAGCGCTACAAGCTCAGCCCCGACGTTTATGGGAATATCCTGATCAGCCTCACCGAAGCGGTCAACAACGCTATCATCCACGGCAATTGCGAAGATGAATCCAAAACGGTCAGGATACAGTTCCAAAAACGCAGGGGCCACCTCGCCGTGCGGGTCACAGATGAAGGGTGTGGCTTTGACTATCAAAGTGTCCCAGACCCCACCGCCCCCGAAAACCTCCTCCAGATCGGGGGGCGTGGCGTGTTCCTCATGCAGCAACTTTCTGATTCCGTAGAATTTCACAACAACGGCAGCACCGTTGAGATGCAGTTCAAAATATGAGCAGTACTTTGGAAGAATGGCTCGCGGAAGACGAAGAATCATCCGTTTCCTTTCAAAATGAAGACATTGAATTTGAACTCCCCCGGCCTGATATCCTTTCCGATTGGGTAAGAGCCGTGGTGGAAAAAGAAGGCCGTAGCCTGCACCATGTCTGTTATGTTTTTTGTACCGACGAATACCTCCTCCATCTGAACCAGGAATACCTCGGCCACGATACCTACACCGACATTATTACCTTCCCCTACACCGAGCCTCCTTTGATTGAAGGCGACATTTTCATAAGCATCGACCGCGTGAAGGAAAACGCGGGCCAGTTCGGCGTGCCTTTCGAACAGGAACTGCACCGCGTAATGATCCATGGCGTCTTACACCTCTGCGGCTATTCGGATAAGTCGCCCGAGGAAGTTGCCCTGATGCGGAAAAAAGAGGACGAAGCGCTGCAATTGTTGTGAACCCTGCTCTGCCTCCACCTATAAAATACCTGGAAAAGTACCATATATCCCCGAAGCGCTATACTTTTGCATCTTCACCAGGCCCTGGCCTCACATTTCCACATAAAACTCCCTAAATAGTTCAGGCAATGAAAGTGTTGAAGTTTGGCGGTTCCTCCGTTGCAAAACCAGAGCGCATCCGAAGAATTGTCGAGATCCTGAAAGGATATTATACGAAAGGCGAGAAGTTCACGGTCGTTTTTTCGGCTTTCGGCGGGGTGACCGACAGCCTCATTGAAATGAGCAGCCTGGCCGCAAAAGGAGATGAGGCCTACCTGGCCCGCTTTGAAGCATTCAATCGCCGGCACCTCGATGCGGTCGATGAGCTGATGGAGGGCGAATACCGGAATACCGTCTACCCCGAGCTGGTGAACAACCATGAAGTCCTCAGAAATCTGCTCTACGGCATCTTCCTGGTGCGGGAGGCTTCCCCCCGTACCATGGACTACGTGCTGAGCTTTGGCGAACGCAGTTCGGCCTACATCATTTCCCACGTCCTGCGGCAAAGCGGCATCAATGCCAGTTATCTCGACGCCCGGAAAGTAATCAAAACGGACAGGGCCTTCGGCAACGCCAAGGTAGATTTCGGGCTTACCTACCAGAAAATACGGGAGTATTATTCTCAAAACCCTGAAGTTCAGGTGGTTACAGGGTTTATCGCTTCGACTAAAGGCGGCCTGACCACGACGCTGGGCCGGGGAGGGTCGGATTACACGGCTTCTCTGATTGCCGCCGGGCTCGATGCCAGCGTCATCGAGATCTGGACGGATGTCGATGGGGTGCTGACGGCTGACCCCCGCCTGGTAAAACGGGCGTTTACCATTTCCAGCATGACCTATGCCGAAGCCATGGAGATGTCCCATTTCGGTGCCAAGGTAATCTACCCCCCTACCCTGCAACCGGCGCTGGTCAAAAAGATTCCGCTTTATATTAAAAATACATTTAATCCGTCTTTTGAAGGCACCCTCATCTCCGACAAGGCCGACCTGGGCAAACATGCAGTAAAAGGGATTTCTTCGATCAGCAATATTGCATTGCTGACCCTTTCGGGCAGCGGCCTGTTCGGGGTTCCGGGTATTGCCGGGCGGCTTTTCACTTCCCTGGCGCAGGGGGGGATCAATGTCATACTCATCACTCAGGGGTCGTCGGAGCATTCCATCAGTTTTGCGATCCAGCCGCATTTGTCCAAAAAGGCCAAGAAACGAGTGGAAGCAGAATTTGAATATGAGATCAGCATGGGCATCGTCGACCCGGTCAAGATCGAGGAGGACCTTTCCGTCGTTGCCATCATCGGGGAGAACATGAGGTACCAGCCCGGGATTTCCGGCCGGCTTTTCCAGGCCCTCGGCAAGAACGGCATCAATGCCGTTGCTATAGCGCAGGGATCATCGGAACTGAACATATCGGTGGTGATCAACCGGGCGGACGAAGCCAAGGCGCTCAACGCCCTGCACGAAGCATTCTTCCTTTCCGATACCAAAGAACTGCACCTGTTCATGGTGGGTGTCGGCCTGATCGGCAGCACCCTGATCCGGCAGGTGAAGGAGCAAAGCAAATTCCTCCGGGAAAAACGGGGCCTGGAAATCCGCATCGTGGGCCTGGCCAACAGCAAAAAAATGCTCTTCCGGGAGGATGGCATCGGGCTGGAAGGCTGGAAGGAAGCCCTCGAGCAATCCGAAACCGCGATGGACATTGCTATCTTCATCGGCAAGATGAGGGAGATGAACCTGTCCAATACCATCTTCGTCGACAATACGGCCAATGAAAAAATAGCGAGTTATTACGAATCGATCCTGGACGCCAGTATTTCCGTTTCTACGCCCAACAAGATTGCCACTTCATCGGGTTACCTGCAATATCAGCGGCTTAAGGCCATTGCGCAGCGCCGGGGAGTTCAGTTCAATTACGAAACCAACGTCGGTGCCGGCCTGCCGGTTATCTCTACCCTCAGCAACCTGATCAACAGTGGAGACCGGATAGTGAAGATCGAGGGCGTTTTGTCCGGTTCGCTGTCTTTCATTTTCAATTCTTTTAAAGGAGGGACGAAGTTCAGCGAGGTGGTGGCGGAGGCCCGGCGGCGGGGTTATACCGAACCGGATCCGAGGACAGACCTGAACGGGGCCGACGTGCGGAGGAAGCTCGTTATTCTGGCCAGGGAGACTGGCCTTTCTCTGGAAGCTAAAGATATTGAGGTAGAAAACATACTGCCTGCTGCCTGCCAGGAGGCGGAGACGGTGGAGGGTTTTATGAAGGAAGTGGAAAAAGCGGACGGGCATTTCGAACAGCTCCGGCAGGAAGCGGAGCAGGAGGGCAGGGTGTTGCGCATGATTGCCCGTTTGGAAGGAAGCCAGGCGTCGGTCGGATTGCGGAAAGTGGACAGCGATGACCCGTTTTACACGCTGAGCGGCAGCGATAATATGATTGTATTCACTACGGAGCGGTACAAAGACCGCCCGTTGGTCGTTCGCGGGCCCGGAGCTGGTGCGGAAGTAACCGCCGCCGGGTTGTTTGCGGAAATCATAACGATAGGAAACTACTTATCCTAATGAAGGCAGGAGTAAAAGTTTTTGCCCCCGCAACAGTTGCCAATGTTGCGGTGGGGTTCGACATTCTGGGGTTTGCACTGGAAAAACCGGGCGATGAGATCATCGCCCGGTTTTCGGATACTCCCGGGCTCAGGATTGCCAAGATCACGGGGGCTCAGGGAAAGCTGCCTTTGGATATAAATAAGAACACAGCCGGCTTCGCTGCATTGAAACTGCTGGAGCACCTCGGAGAAGAGGGGCGGGGGATCGAGTTGGAGATACACAAGAAGATGCCTTTCGGAAGCGGCCTGGGGTCGAGTGCCGCCAGCGCTGCCGGAGCTGTGATGGCGGTCAACGAACTGCTGCGGCGGCCCCTGGAAAAAAGAGCTTTGCTCCCTTTTGCCGTCCTGGGAGAACAGGTTGCGGACGGGGCTTATCATGCAGACAACGTGGCGCCATCCCTCATCGGCGGCATGGTGCTTATCCGGGACAACGAAACGCTGGACGTTCACCGCCTGCCCATCCCTGCCGGCATCCATGCAACGGTGGTGTACCCCCATGTGGAAATCCTGACCAGGGATGCCCGCAGCGTACTGAGCGACATGGTTTCGCTCCGGCAGTGCATCCAGCAGAACGGGAACATGGCGGGATTGTTGGTTGGGCTGTATCAATCTGACCTGGAACTGATCAGCCGTTCTTTGAATGATGTCATTATCGAGCCACAACGGGCTGGCCTTATTCCCCATTTTCAGAAAGTCAAAGAAGCTGCCCTGAAGGCCGGCGCGCTGGGGTGCAGCATATCGGGCGCCGGGCCATCCATATTTGCCCTTTGCGCCAACAGCCTGATCGCTGAAGAGGTTGGTTTGGCCATGAAACGGATATTTGAAAAAGCCGGCATAGAGAGCGACCTTTTTGTCTCTCCGGTCAACCAGGAAGGCGCCGTTAAACTATAAGCAAAATGAAATTATACAGTACGAAGCAGAAGGATGCCTTAACTGGCCTGAAAGAAGCTGTAATGAAAGGCTTGCCGGAAGACAACGGGTTGTACATGCCCCTGGAAATTCCCCGGCTGCCTGCCAGCTTTATCCGCAACCTGGGCAGCTATTCATTTCGGGAAATAGCATTTAACATCTGCCGGGCTCTTTTTAAAGGCGCCGTTCCGGAGGATGACCTGAAAGAGCTGATTGGCAGGGCGGTGAATTTCCCGGCGCCGGTGGTTCAGCTCGACGAAGAAAAATACGTTTTAGAGCTTTTCCATGGGCCGTCTTTAGCTTTTAAAGATTTCGGAGCCCGGTTTATGGCGCAGCTCATGAGTTATTTCAACCGGGAGGAAAGCCGGGAACTGGTCATCCTGGTGGCAACCTCCGGCGATACCGGAGGAGCTGTGGCTGCGGGTTTTCTCCAAACCCCCGGCGTGAAGGTCGTCATCCTCTACCCTTCCGGGAAAGTATCTATGCTTCAGGAGAAGCAACTGACCACCCTCGGGCACAATATTATTGCTCTTGAAGTGGACGGCACCTTCGATGATTGCCAGGAAATGGTGAAAAAAGCCTTCCTGGACAAGGAACTCACCGGGAGAATCCGGCTCACTTCGGCGAATTCCATTAACATATCCCGCCTTATTCCTCAAACCTTTTATTACTTCGAAGCCTACAAGCAACTACCTGGAGACGGCAGGCATGTCGTTTTTTCTGTACCCAGCGGCAACTTTGGCAACCTCACCGCCGGGTTGATGGCCCAACGGATGGGGCTGCCCGTCCACCATTTCATTGCTGCTACCAACGCCAACGACGTAGTGCCCGGTTACCTGGAATCCGGGCTGTTCGCCCCCCGCCCTTCCGTCCGAACCCTGAGCAATGCCATGGATGTTGGAAACCCTTCTAATTTTGCCCGGATGCTCGATTTATATGAAGGCAAAAAGGAAGGTTCCACGTGGAACAATATGCGAAAGTCTGTCTCTGGCTATGCTTTCAATGACGAGCAAACCCGTACTGCCTTGGTTGAAATATACCGCAGGTATAACTATACCATAGACCCTCATGGGGTAATTGGCTTCCTGGCGCTCGAACAATACCAGAAAGCGCACAGCAATACAAAAGGCGTAGTGCTGGAAACTGCCCATCCGGCAAAATTCCTGGATGAGGTAGAAGGGATTTTGGGCCGAAAAGTGGATGTGCCCGACCGCCTGGCAGCGTTGGCAGGAAGGGAAAAAGAGGCGGTTTGGATGCCTTCCGAATTCGGCAGGTTTAAGGAATGGTTGCTGGCCAACCTGGCTTAATGCTTTCTGGACGAGGCGCCGTGCAGCCGCCTTGGACAGTGCGAACTCTGGCTGGACGTGTTCCACGTGGAACATTTTTAAACAATACGCTCCTGTCTTTGGTTAAGGATTGAGGCTGTTTGCCCGACGTTGACTGCCGTTGGGGTGGAAGTATCAAAGCGGAAAAGTGCCAAACCGAAGGGCAGATTCATGCTGGAATGGCAGTTCGATTCGTCAGGCGGATGGGAAAGTGCCACCATATCCCTCTACCCTTTTTTGTAATTTGTGCCTATTGAAATCGCATACCAAAAGTCAATACCATGTTGAAAATGCAACGAATTTACTTCCTCTGTGCAGTGTTGGCCACTGCCTCCGGGTTTCTTTTTGCTCAGCAGGACGGAAACACCAACCGGAATAAATTCCGGCAGTTGTACCAGGAGTTGCCCACGCCCAATGTGTATCGCACCGCCTCCGGCGCGCCCGGGCACATGTACTGGCAGCAGAAAGCCGACTACAATATCCGGGTGGAACTGGATGATGAAAAGCAACGGATATACGGCGAAGAAACGGTCACTTACCACAACAACTCTCCCGACCCTCTGGAATACCTATGGGTGCAACTCGACCAGAACCGCCGTGCTAAAGACTCCGATACCTACAAGACAAACACCAGCGAAATGAACGACAGCATGAGCCTGCAGGAACTGAAAGAGCTGGAACCGGACTTCGACGGCGGGTTCAAACTGGAGTACGTCCAAACTATGAATGGTGAAAACCTCCCTCATACAGTCGTCAAAACCATGATGCGCATCGACCCTCCGCAACCGTTGTTGCCCGGCGAAAAGTTCAGCTTCCGGATCAAATGGTGGTATAATATCAACGACCGGATGGAGATCGGCGGGCGGTCCGGATACGAATACTTCAGAGAAGACGGCAATTACCTCTATACCATCGCCCAGTTCTTTCCCCGGATGGCCGTATACAACGATGTGGAAGGATGGCAGAACAAACAGTTCCTGGGCAGGGGAGAATTCACCCTTCCTTTCGGCGATTATGAAGTTGCCATTACCGCGCCGGCGGACCATTACATCGCGGCTACCGGAACCCTCCGGAATATGGACGATGTGCTCACCCGGGAACAGGTCGAAAAACTGGATCAGGCCCGCCGGGAAAGAAACCAGCCGGTGATCATCGTCTCGGAGAAAGAAGCAAGGGAGAATGAGCAAGAAAAATCCAAAACGAAAAAGACCTGGATTTTCAAAGCCGACAACGTGCGCGATTTCGCCTTTGCCTCTTCCCGGAAATTTATCTGGGACGCTATGGGGGTGGAGATGAGCGACGGCAGCGTCGTGCTGGCCATGTCCATGTACCCTAAGGAAGGCAATCCGCTCTGGGAAAAATATTCAACCAAAGCAGTGGCCCACACCCTGAAGTGGTATTCCCATTACACCTTTGACTACCCCTATCCGGTGGCCTGGTCGATCAACGCCAAACGCATCGGCATGGAATATCCCATGATCTGCTTCAATTTCGGCCGCCCGGAGAATGACGGCACTTATACCGAACGGACGAAATACGGTATGATCGGCGTGATCATTCACGAGGTGGGGCACAACTACTTCCCGATGATCGTCAACTCTGATGAACGGCAGTGGACCTGGATGGACGAAGGGCTCAATTCCTTTGTCCAGTACCTGGCCGAACAACAGTGGGAACGGGATTACCCCTCCCGCCGGGGGCCGGCGTACAAGATCGTGGACTACATGAAAGGGGATAAAACAAAGATTTCCCCCATCATGACCAATTCGGAGTCCATTTTCCAGTTTGGCAATAATGCCTACGGCAAACCGGCCACCGCCCTCAATATCCTCAGGGAGACCGTCATGGGAAGAGAGCTGTTCGATTATGCTTTCAAGGTGTATGCCAACCGCTGGAAATTTAAACACCCTTCTCCCGCCGATTTCTTCCGCACCATGGAAGACGCTTCGGCAGTAGATCTCGACTGGTTCTGGCGGGGTTGGTTCTTCACTACCGACCATGTCGATCTTGCTATCGATGGCGTGAAATGGTACCGCATCGATTCCAAAGACCCGGAAGTGGAGAATGACCTCGCCCGCCGGGAAAGAGAAAATGCCCCCAGGAATATCAGCAGCATCCGCAACGAAAAGGAAATCGAGAAGACACAGGATGAGATCGACGCCGGCCTGCGCGACTTTTATTCGGATTACGATCCTCTCGAAGTAAGTGTGCTCGACAAGGAAGAATACCGCCAGCACCTTGCCGGCTTAAGCCCGGAAGAGAAAAAGTTGCTGATGGAAGGAAAGAACTACTACGAACTGGCTTTCCGGAATATCGGCGGCCTGGTCATGCCGATCATCCTCCGGTTCGAGTACACCGACGGCTCCTTTGAGGAACACCGCATCCCGGCCGAAATCTGGCGGCTTAACCACGAAAGGGTCACCAAAGTCTTTGTGACGCCAAAAGAAATCCGCCAGATCACCCTGGATCCTTACCTGGAAACAGCCGATACCGATACCGGCAACAACTACTATCCTCCGCAGCAGGAGATCAGCCGCTTCGAATTGTTCCGAAAGCAGAACCAGCGCAGGGATGAAGCGGAAGGAGAAAACCCCATGCAACGGGCAAGAAGAGCAAAAAGCCAATAATTAGCCTGTTCCGTGGATAATTGCCCGGAAGTGGCCGAAACGGCAATTATCCACGGAACCTTGGAGGGTCTCCGTTTGAAAGTGTTAAAAAAATGGCTGAGAACAGGTTGAAAGGCACAACGGGATTTCTACGTGCTTACATATTAAAATAAGTGTAATTTTTTTAATTTAATTGCTGGTTATCAGATTTTTAGTGTTGTGTGCTTTCTTTTATAAAAGCGTGTAATCGCATGTTTATGAACCAGTTTAAAGCCGCATAATTCGCGTAAAATTCATCGTCCTGCACCAGAGCCGGGAATACGCGAAAATACAGGCCTTTATTCGGCCGGGGTGCTGACCATAAATTTGCTTAATTTTGCGCCAGCAGAAACAAAACCATAAATGGACTTAGATTATAAGAATCCAAAACTCGTCATCGAGACCCAAAAAATTGAACCGGGCAGTATTACCTGGCGCAGCCCGTCCAACTTAGCCATCATCAAGTACTGGGGCAAGCATGGCCGGCAGCTTCCGCGGAACCCTTCCATCAGTTTTACCCTCGATAAGGCCTACACGGAAACGACGCTGGAGTACGCTCCCAAGACGGGGGTCGACCAGGGCATAGCGCTGGACTTTCTCTTCGACGGCCAGCCCAATCCGGCATTTGAAGAAAAGGTCCGGAAATTTCTGGAAAGCATAATCGACATATTTCCTTTTCTAAGGCAACTGAAGTTAACCCTCCGCTCTGCCAACTCCTTCCCGCATTCCTCCGGCATTGCCTCCTCGGCATCCAGCATGAGCGCCCTGGCGCTTTGCCTGTGTACCCTGGAAGATGAGTTGTTCAACAGCCTGGAATCGGACGAGGAGTTTCGCCGGAAGGCTTCCTTCGTGGCGCGCCTCGGATCGGGCAGTGCCTGTCGTTCCATCTATGCCGGCCTGTCGGTGTGGGGCGCCATGGGAGAGATCGGAGGGTCATCCGACCTGTACGCTATTCCCTACAGCGAGGAAGTGCACGAATCCTTCCTCTCTTATCAGGATGCCATCCTTCTGGTGAGCAAAGGGCAAAAATCGGTATCCAGCCGGGCCGGCCACGCCCTGATGGACAACAACCCCTTTGCCGAGAGCCGCTACCAGCAGGCCCGGCAGCGGCTGCACCTGTTGCTGATGGCCCTGCGCACCGGGGATGTCGACGCCTTCGGGCAGATTCTGGAAGCCGAAGCATTGACCCTCCATGCCCTGATGATGGCCTCGAACTACATCCTGGTCAAACCGAATACTCTGGCCCTCATAGAGAAAGTACAGGCATTCAGAAAGGAAACAGGGCATCCCCTTTATTTCAGCCTGGATGCCGGCCCCAACCTCCACCTGCTCTTCCCCGGCCGGATAAAAGAAGAAGTGGAAAACTTTATCAACGATGAGTTGGTATCTTTCTGTGAGAACGGCCAGTGGATTGCCGATGAGGTTGGCAAAGGGCCGTTGCAGATGTAGTTACCAAAAGCAAGAATAACCGTCAATGAAATATTGGATCATCCTGCTAGGAAGTTTCGCCATTATGAATCCAGCATGCTCACAGCCGCCGGACAGCCGGCCGCCGGTGCTTAACGACGAATTTGACCGGGAGCTTACCCGGTTGCTAAGTTTCTCGGTATCAACAATTGGCGTCCGGGAATTAAAGGATATTCAAGATGAAGTTTATATCTTTGACGCGCGGGAGAAGGAAGAATACCAGGTCAGCCACATAAAAGGCGCACGCTACCTGGGGTACAAGAAATTTGAAGAAGAGAGGCTGGCCGACATTCCCAAAGATGCCAAAGTCGTGGTGTATTGCTCGGTCGGGTACCGGAGTGAAAAGATCGGCGAGCGGCTCCAAAAAATGGGCTTCACCGACGTCCATAATCTGTATGGCAGCATTTTCGAATGGGTGAACCAGGGCTACCCCGTAGTTGATGAACGGGAAAAGCGCACCCAAAAGATACACACTTACAATTCCAGGTGGAGCCAATGGGTCGATAACGATCGAGTGGAGAAGGTATGGTAAGAGCATCATTCAACGCAATAGCAAAAATCGAAAATCTTTTTTTATGGATCTATTCGCAAAATATCGTGAGAACAAAGGGCCGCTGGGCCAGTATTCTGATATAGCCCACGGTTATTTCGCCTTCCCCAAGCTGGAAGGAGAGCTGGGGCCCCGGATGAAATTCAGAGACAAAGAAGTCATCGTCTGGAGCATCAACAGCTACCTGGGGCTGGCCAACCACCCGGAAGTGCGAAAAGTAGATGCCGATGCGGCAAAGGACTGGGGGCTGGCCTATCCGATGGGCGCCCGCATGATGTCGGGAGAAACCAAATACCATGAACAACTGGAAACGGAGCTTGCCGACTTTGTGCATAAGGAGAGCGCCCTGCTGCTCAACTTCGGCTACCAGGGCATCATCTCCATCGTCGATACCCTGCTCGCCCGCCGCGATGTAGTGGTTTACGACAAAGACTGTCACGCCTGCATCTACGACGGCATCCGCATGCACCTGGGCAAACGCTTCCCCTTCGAACACAATGACATCGAAAGCTTCGAAAAGCAACTGAAAAAGGCCGCAGTGGTCGCCGAAGAAACCGGAGGCGGAATCCTGGTCATCTCCGAAGGCGTCTTCGGCATGCAGGGAGAGCAAGGCATCCTCAAAGAGATCATCGCCTTTAAGGACGAGTACAACTTCCGCTTCCTGGTCGACGACGCGCACGGTTTCGGCACCCTGGGCGCTACCGGCGCCGGCGCCGGCGAAGAGCAGGGCGTACAGGATCAGATCGACCTCTACTTCAGCACTTTCGCCAAGTCAATGGCCAGCATCGGGGCTTTCGTAGCCGGGGATAAAGGCATCATCGATGTGCTCCGGTATAACCTGAGGTCGCAGATTTTTGCCAAGTCCCTCCCCATGCCCTTTGTGATCGGCAACCTGAAGCGGCTGGAGTTGTTGCGCGAAAACCCGGAACTGAAGGACAAGCTGTGGCACAATGTCAATATGCTCCAGAACGGCCTGCGCAAGCAAGGGTTCAACCTGGGCAACACCTCCAGTTGCGTCACGCCGGTCTTCCTCAGCGGGACGCCCTTCGAAGCTGGCAACCTTGTCTTAGATATGAGAGAAAACTATAATATTTTCTGCTCTATCGTGATCTATCCGGTTGTGCCTAAAGATGTGATCCTGCTTCGCCTGATCCCTACGGCTGCTCATTCTGAAGAAGACATCCGGCAAACCATCGAGGCCTTCGGCGCAGTGTCCGGAAAACTCAAAGCCGGAGAATATGAAAAGGAAGTAGATATCAGCATTTTCTCTTAGGAACCACAATACGAACTGTGAGCTATCAGTGATCGAAGCGGTGGCCGGCGAAAGCCGCCACCGCTTCGCCGCAGGTAAGGGGAAACGCTGAAGCAGAATAAATTTTCAACAGAAAGCATGCACTCCATCATCGAGGTAAAAGACAGGAAAGGGTGGGAATTGTTCCATCGGGTTCCTCACCGCGTCTATAAAGACGACCCTAAGTGGATTTGCCCGCTGGAGTCCGACATCGAAGGGGTTTTCAGCCCGGAAAAGAACAAAACGCTGGAAAGCGGAGAAGCCGCCCTATTCGTATTGCTGGACGAAAACGGCAAACCGGCCGGGCGCATCACTGCCTTTATCGACCACAAGCGGAACAAAACCCAACCTTTTCCAGTCGGAGGCATCGGCTTCTTTGACTGCATCGACAATAAGGATTTCGCCTTTGCCTTATTCGAAGCAGCAGAAACCTGGCTGAAAGGGAAAGGCGCCAAAGCCGTAGACGGCCCTATCAATTTCGGGGAGCGGGACAAATTCTGGGGCCTCCTGGTCGGCGGCTTCTACCCTCCGCTCTTTCAGGAAAACTACAACCCGCCCTATTACGAGCAGTTCTTCGACGAATGGGGGTTCATTCCTTTCGAGCAGGTGCTTACTTTCCGGGGAGACACCAACAACATACCCTCTGACCGCCTGGACAAGATGAAGGAGATGCTCTGCCGGCGATACGATATAATGGTAGATCACCTGCATCTGGATCGCCTGGATCAATATGCTATAGATTTCTGCGAGGTGTATAATGAGGCGTTCAGCCAGTTTGATCATTTCAAGCCCATCGTTCCGGAGCAGGTGAAAAAAATCGTCGAGGAGGCCAAGGCCATACTCGACCCAGGGATCATGATCCTCGCTTATTACGAAGGCAAGCCGGCGGGCTTCAGCATCTGTTTCCCGGACATCAACAACCTGCTCCGCCCGGCGAAGGGGAAACTGAACTGGCGGACTATCCCGGGGCTAATGTGGCGCAAATGGCGTTCCAAAGAACTGAGTGCCAAAGCAATGGCATTTGGCGTCCATCCCGATTACCGGACAAAAGGCATCGCCGGCGTCTTGCTGGCGCATACCGCCCGGGAGGAAAACCGCAGGAAATACCCGGTCATGTATTTCACGACGATCCGGGCGCACAATACCGAGGCCGTCAGCGTCTACCTCAAAATGGGGGTGGAGATTGACCGGCTCCACCTGGCTTACCGCAAGGCGTTGGCGGAGGGCATTGAAGTGAAGCCTCATGAGTTTATTGAAGTGGACTTCCATAGTGAATAAGCCTTACTTCCCTAGAATTTTCCTGTTGCCAACATTGTACCTGTTGCTTCCCTGGAAACTTTAACTTATCTTGAACCCGTCTAACCGGATGAAAGAAACAAACACTACTCGCGCACCTACAGCGCAACGCGCAATACCATTTTTTTAACGTGAACCCGTTCCGGCTTCCTGGCATCAGGCGAGGAGAGCGGCTATACCCCAAACGTGGCGCTCTTTGTTTTTTCACCTAAAAACTTGTTATATGTACAACCG
>JAGFJD010000032.1 GCA_024102975.1 Phaeodactylibacter sp.
GCAGGTTTTGTCGACTACAAAACCCGCCGGGTCAGTATATACTGGCATCGCTGGTTTTGTTCCTGACAAAACCACGCGTTCGCCAGTATAATGGCTTCAGGGTTCCCTTGGCCCATGGTTTGCGGGGTACGGGCGGTCTGACAATGGACCAATGCAGCCATGGAACCGCCAATTTCAGGGCATTTCCCCAGGCGATACGCCAAAGGGGTACAAATGGGAATCGCACCCTACATTTGTCCAGTAAAGCCATACAACCGTTCAGCAATCCAGCCAAAGCAGCGGATAGCAGGCGGCAAGGCAGCACCAACAATATAACAACTTAGCCATTCAGCCATCTACCCATGTTCCCCTTCTTCCTCTTTCTCTTCCTCGCCCACCAATTCACCCAAAAAGTGCTGGGCCTCTCCATTCCCTGGGCGGACAACTACCTCGACACCCTGCTTTGCATGCCCATCCTGCTGGGCGGCTACCTGCTGGAGCAGCGTTGGCTGCTGGGCCGGCAGCGGCTGTCCTTTCTGGAAGTGATCGCCATCACGGCCATCCTGGCTTTTGTGTTCGAATACCTCTTCCCCCGTTTCTCTTCCGGCTTCACGGCCGACTGGTGGGACGTGGCGGCTTATTTTGCAGGTGCGCTGGGGTTCTATTGGTGGCAGGGGAGGTGATGGTTTCATGGTTACACAGGCTCATGGGGCCATGGTTGAGGCCCGGTCATGAACATTGAAACTTTTCTAAAAAACACACAAGATATTGCCCTCGGGCAACGTTAACCTATCCGTTGTCCGTACCCAATTCAGAACACCCACCCAAAGTAGTCCGCAAGAGCCTGAAACGATCCCAAGCGTTTATTAACATCCAAAAAAAATGATCTGCAAGATGAAGCACATGCTCGTCGCGGCAGCTATTGCCTGCCTTTCTCTTTCCCATTCCAATGCCCAGGAAGCCGCCGTTGGCGAATGGTTCCACCAGATAGACGAAGCCAAACAGGCGGCCATCCTGAAAGGCGTTCCCATCCTGATGGTCTTCTCGGGGTCCGACTGGTGCCGCCCCTGCATTCAGATGCGGCAGGAAGTATGGGACAACCCGGCCTTCCAGGCATACGCCCACGACTCCCTGGTGTTGCTGGAACTCGACTTTCCCGCCCGCAAAAAAAACAAGCTCAGCCCGGAACAGACGGCGCACAACGAAACCCTGGCTGAGCAATACAACCCCCGGGGAGAGTTCCCCACCGCCGTGCTGATCGATTCCGGGGGAAGGGAACTTACTCACTTCGGCTACAACGCCGCCTTCTCCGCCGAGGATTATGTCGAATACCTTAAAGCGCAGGTTACGCCATGAGAAGCTCCGGTCGGGTTCGGCAGGTGGTTTTGGGCCGGTATTCGGTATTCGGTGTCCGGTGTTCGCAGAACTGGCCTCTCCCAGCGAATACCGAACTGCGAACCCCGCCCGTCCTCGTGCCTCGGCCGGGTAAAAACTGCCACCCCCCGGCCCTGCATGCCGGCCACCGGCTTGGGCTCCTGGCCCTTTCCCTGCTCTTCGCCACCGTTGCTGCGCTGGCCCAACCCCAGGCAGTGCACCAGGCCGTGAGGCTTATGGGCAGCGGCTTTGAGATCACGGCCATCCACGAAGACCCGGCGCTGGCCCGGCAGGCGATCGGCGCGGCCATCGACGAGATTCGCCGGATCGAACGGTTGATTTCCTCCTGGGATGAAAATTCTCAGACGAGCGCCGTCAACCGGAACGCCGGCGTACAGCCGGTGGCGGTAGACGAGGAATTGTTCCAGCTCATCCAGCGCAGCCTTAAGGTGTCGGGCATCACCGACGGCGCGTTCGACATATCCTTCGCCGCTATTGAAAAGCTCTACCTGTTTAACGGTTCGGAAACCACCCTTCCCCCGCCGGAAGAGGTCGCCCGCTCTGTGGCTAAGATCAACTACCGCAACATCATCCTGGATCCGAAGAAACACACCGTTTTCCTCCGGGAGCAAGGCATGCGCATCGGCTTCGGGGCTATCGGCAAGGGGTACGCCGCCAACCGCGCCAAAGCGGTGATGCAGGCTATGGGCATCGCCAATGGCCTGGTCAACGCCTCCGGCGACCTCACCTGCTGGGGCAAACAGGAAAACGGCCGCGAGTGGGGCATCGCCATCGCCGATCCTGACGACAAGATGAAGGCCATCGCCTGGCTGCCGGTGGGGGAGGGGGCGGTCGTCACTTCCGGCGATTATGAGAAATACCTGATGGTGGACGGCAAGCGCTACGCCCACATCATCGACCCGCGCACCGGATACCCCACCACCGGCATCAAGAGCGTGACCATCGTCTGCCCCGACGCCGAACTGGCGGACGCCCTGGCTACTTCCGTTTTTGTACTCGGAAAGGACAACGGCCTGGCGCTGATCAACCAGCTTAAAGGCATTGAATGTCTGATCATTACCGAAGCGGGTGAACTGGCGGGGTCGAAGAATCTGGAGTTGCAGTATGAGAAGAGAAAAGAATGATATGGCAATGTACTGGCAATAATAGCCTCCACATCACCACATCACCACATCACCACATCACTATATAAAACCATGCGAAACATTCCATCCCTGATCCTGGCACTTCTCCTGGCTACCCTCCTTGGGCAGTCCTGCGTTTCCGTCAAGGAGTACCAGAAAATGTACCTCAACGACGAGGACATGGCGCTCAGCCCGCGCTCCCTGGAGAGCTACGAAACCAATTTTCAATCGTACCGCGAAGGCGCCGCCGGCGCTAATGGCGGAAAAGTAGGAGGAGGATGCGGATGCAACTGATCAGAATAACGGGGTTCGCCCTGATCCTGGGCTGGAGCCTGCCTGCTTTCACCCAAACACCAGGCCCGGAGCGCCCCGACACCAGCGGCATCCGGGCGCTGGACCCCACGGAGGTCAACATCCTGTTCAGCTACTATGAGCAGGACGGCGACAACTCGCCCGTCACCGGCGGCATCGGCACCGAGCAACTGACGGACTTTTCCTCGCGGGTCATAGTCAGGATACCTGTGAAAGAGCAACTGGCGCTTACCGGCGACCTGGGGTTCGACTCCTATTCTTCTGCGTCGACCGACAATATCGACCGCTACGTTTCCTCGGCTTCCAGCAGCGATACCCGCATTTACGGCACGTTCGGGTTTGAGAAAAGCCTCAAAGGGAAGAACAGCAGCTACGGCCTGAAGCTGGGCGGCTCCAATGAATACGACTATACCTCCTTGTCGGTCGGCGGCCATTACGCTCTGGTCTCGGAGGACGGCAACCGGGAGCTGAACCTGACCGGCCAGGCCTTCTTCGACCGCTGGCAACTCATCTACCCGATTGAGCTGCGCCGGGAAGGCCAGCTCGTGCCGACGGACCAGCGGCGGTCCTACAACCTGGGCCTCACCTACTCCCAGGTCATCACCCGCAAGCTGCAGGCCAGCCTCTCCCTGGACGGCATCTACATGACGGGGCTGCTCTCCACGCCCTTCCACCGGGTGTTCTTCCAGGAGCAGGAGCAGGCGCGGGTGGAAAGACTGCCGGACACCCGCCTCAAACTGCCCGTAGGCCTGCGGCTGAACTACTACATGGCCGATTTCCTCATCGCCCGCCTCTACTTCCGCTACTACTGGGACAGCTGGGGCATCCAGGCGCAGACCGCCAGCCTGGAACTGCCCGTAAAGATCAACCGCTTCTTCTCAGTTTACCCGTTCTACCGCTACCACAACCAGACGGCGGCCGATTATTTCCAGCCCTACAAGCAACACCACCTCGACGCAGAGTTTTACACCTCTGACTACGACCTGGCAGCGCTGGACAGCCACACCTTCGGCATGGGCGTCCGCTATGCGCCGGTCAACGGCCTGGCGCGGCTCCGGATGCCGCTGGGCAAAAAGAAGGATATGCTGCTGCTGAGGGGGTTCGACCTGCGGTATGCCCATTACCTGAGGGCGCCGGGGCTGAAGGCGGATGTGGTGAGCCTGGGATTGAATTTTACGTATTGAGCCGGAGGGACGGCCATCTTTCCCTTATCTTTGCCCCATGACCATCGAAACATTCAAAAAATCCCTGGAGCAACCCACTCCTCCCGACGGCCTTCCCCCCCTGCTCCTTGCCCTGTGGCACGAACGCAAGGGCGACTGGCACGCAGCCCACAACATTGCCCAGGACGTGCCCGGCCCGGACGGCGCCCGGGTACACGCCTACCTGCACCGTGC
The DNA here is from genome assembly GCA_024102975.1 of Phaeodactylibacter sp. Classification (GTDB taxonomy): domain Bacteria; phylum Bacteroidota; class Bacteroidia; order Chitinophagales; family Saprospiraceae; genus JACJXW01. The sequence continues at coordinate 4,208 of JAGFJD010000032.1, forward strand.
GGAGGGCGACGACTGGAACGCCAACTACTGGTACCGCCGCGCCGGGCGCAGCATGCCCGTCCATTCGCTGAAGGAAGAGTGGGAGGAACTGGCGGCGTTTTTTTTTAGCTGAACAGGGGCCTGGGCGCTGAAGCTTCTCCCGGCGCGCTAGTGCTTTCGTGTCTTTGTGGCTGGAAAATTCCATGCAAAGCCATATCTTTTGCCCCTAAAACACCCTCCTATGAAAAGACTTTGCCTCTTCTTTCTGCTGTTCAGCAGCATTCCGCTATTTGCTCAGGTGCCCCATATCCTTTCCCTGAAAGAACAGGGCGCTGTTCGCGACCAATGGCTCAAAGAGCGCATGGAGACGGTCATGCCAGATCTGATGCGCCGCGCCGGCACCGACATGTGGATCCTCATCTCCCGGGAATACAACGAAGACCCGGTGCTGAAGACCATGCTGCCCTCCAACTGGCTGTCCGCCCGGCGGACGACCATGCTCGTCGTCTACGATACCGGCGACTCGCTGGAAACCCTGGCCTGCGCCCGGTACGACGTGGGCGAGGTGTTCAAAAAAGCCTGGGATAAAGAAAAACAACCGGACCAGTGGAAGCGCCTGGCGGAGATCGTGGCGGAACGCCGCCCGGAGAAGATCGCCGTCAACCGCTCGGAGCATTTCGGGCTGGCGGACGGGCTGTCTTCTTACCACTATGACAAGCTGATGGAGAGCCTGTCCGGGAAATACCGGGAGAGGGTGGTGTCGGCAGAGCCGCTCGCCATTGGCTGGCTGGAAACGCGCACCGAAAGCGAGATGATAGTTTATCAGCAGGTATGCCGCATCGCTCACGAGATCATCGCCGAAGGGCTGTCCGAACAGGTCATTCAACCCGGCGTGACTGCCACCGACGACGTCGTCTGGTACTACCGCGAGCGCATCCGCGAGCTGGGGCTGGATGCCTGGTTTCATCCCACCGTCGACGTGCAGCGGCTGGACCCCGAAAATTTCGATCACCTCCGGACCTTCTCCAAGCGGCCGGACAAGCAGGTCATACAACCCGGCGACCTCGTCCACGTCGACTTTGGCATCACCTACCTCGGGCTGAATACCGATACCCAGGAAAACGCCTACATCCTGCGCCCCGGCGAAACGCAGGCGCCGCCCTATCTCCGTGCCGCTTTCCGCAAAGGGCTCCGGCTGATGGACATCCTCACCGGCGAGTTCCAAACCGGCCGCAGCGGCAACGACATCCTCGCCGCCGCCCTGGAAAAGGCCAAAGCCGATGGCCTCAAGCCTTCCATTTATTCCCATCCCATCGGCTATCACGGCCACGGTGCCGGCCCCACCATCGGCCTGTGGGACCAGCAGGGCGGCGTGCCGCACCGGGGCGATTACCCGCTCTATGCCAATACGGCCTACTCCATCGAGCTGAACACTGCCGTTTTTCTGCCCGAATGGAACAAGGAGATCCGCATCATGATGGAAGAGGACGCCTTTTTCGATGGCCGGGAAGTGCGCTACATCGACGGCCGGCAGACGGAATTGTTCCTCGTGCCGAGGCCAAAGACAGGGATGGGCGATGTGGGGGATGGGGTGGAGCGGTAGTGTTGTCGAAGTCTGGAGACTTGGACGAGAGAGGCGGGGGCTGTTGTCGAAGGGGGCTGTTGTCGAAGGGGGCTGTTGTCGAAGTCTGGAGACTTCGACAAGCGTTCGACAAGCCTTTTTTCGACAAAGGATTTCCAAAGCCCCGCAAAAGGCGTATATTTGCGGAGTTTTTCTCTAAAGAAATCGCAGAAAGTGATGTTTTTCAACGTTTTGTGATCTAAGGAGAAAACTGCAGATGCTCATTTTTTAACATTTCTAAAAAGTTTGTACGACTTATGCAAGGTAAAGGAGTAGTGAAGTTCTTCCTTGTGGTGATGACGATCGTGACGCTCGTGCAGTACTTCTTTATCCTTCCGACCCAGAAGGTAGAGAATGCGGCGGATGAATACGCGAAGCAAGCCACGCAGAACATGGAGGAAGGCCTTCAGAAGACCGCCTTCAAATCGAAGCGCGCGGAGTTTCTGGACTCCATGTCTTCGGAGGAAGTGTTCAGGATCCCTCTGTTGAAATCCTACACGTATCAGGAACTGAAATCGCAACAACTGGCGCTGGGTCTCGACCTCAAGGGAGGGATGAGCGTGGTGCTGCAGGTAGACCTGCGCGATTTTATTCGAGCACTGGCCAATGACAGCAAAGACCCAACTTTTTCAGAAGCGTTAGACCGAGCATCTCAAGCGCAGAAGAATGCACAGGATGATTTCGTAACCCTCTTCTATGACGCCTGGCGGGAAGTGTCGGGCGACAAACGGCTCGCGCCCATCTTTACCCGCAACGAAGCGCTGCGGGACCAGATCAACTACGAGACCTCCGACGGCGAAGTGGTGCGCATCATCCGCAAAAAAGCCGACGAGACCGTCGACCTGACCTTCAAGCTGCTCAAAGAGCGCATCGACAAGCTGGGCGTCACCCAGCCCAACGTATCCCTCGACGCGAGCCGCGACCTCATCGTCGTGGAACTGCCCGGCATCGACAACCCCGAACGCGCCCGCACCTTCCTGCAGGCGGCGGCCAAGCTGGAGTTCTGGAACATCTTCCGCATCTCCGACCCGGGCATCCAGCAGGCCTTCATCTCCGCCAACGAACGCCTGGCAAAAACCATCGGCGACGGCGAGCTGGAACCGGAAATCCTCAGCATCGACACAACCTATGCTACGGATTCCCTGGGCAATGTCGACAACACCCAGATCGTCAGTATCGACACGACCTACGACAACGCCATTGTCGACCAGGGGCCGCTCTTCGACGTGCTGACCCTGAATACCACCGGCGCCCGCGGCCTGGCCGTGCTCGGTACCGCCAAACGCAACCAGCGCCGCTATATCGACAGCCTGCTCAACCGGGAAGACATCAAGACGCTCTTCCCGCGCGACCTCGTGTTCCGCTGGTCGAAAGACCCTGCCAAGAACTACGACACCAACGAACTGACGGACGACTTCGAACTATACGCCCTCAAACTGGGCCGCGACGGCAAGCCGGCCCTCACCGGCGACCACGTGGTGGACGCCAGCGCCAACCCGGACCCCCAGACCAACGAGGTGGCCGTGTCCCTGAAAATGGACAATACCGGCGCCAAAATCTGGGGCCAGCTGACGACAGAAGCCGCTCAGGACAACAACCGCGAGATTGCCATCGTCCTCGACGACGAGGTGGTCTCCGCGCCCCGGGTCATCAACCCGATCCTGACCGGAGACTCCCAGATCACCGGCAGCTTCTCTATCCAGGAGGGCAAGGACTTGTCCAACATCCTGCAGATCGGCAAACTGCCGGCAGAGACCCAGATCATCCAGGAGTCCCTGGTGGGGCCGTCGCTCGGAGCGGAGAACATCCGCAAGAGTACCGTCGCCCTCGTGGTCGGCTTCCTGGTTGTCCTCGGCTTTATGATCTTTTACTACGCCGGCGGCGGTATCGTCTCCATCATCGCGCTGATCCTCAATATTTTCTTCATATTCGGCGCACTGGCCTCCTACGGCACTGTGCTGACCCTGCCGGGTATCGCCGGTATCGTGCTGACCATCGGTATGGCGGTCGACGCCAACGTGATCATCTACGAGCGCATCCGCGAGGAACTGCGGGAAGGCAAGTCCCTGCTCATGGCGATCAGCGACGGCTTCAAGAACTCGTATTCCGCCATCATCGACGCCAACGTGACCACCCTGCTGACCGCCTTCGTGCTGGCCTACTTCGGCCTGGGGCCGATCAAAGGCTTCGCTGTGGTATTGATCATCGGCGTGTTGTCCTCGCTCTTCACCGCCGTCCTGGTCGGCCGCCTGATCGTGGACTGGTGGACCAGCAAGGGCCGCAGCATGACCTTCTCTACCGGCCTTTCGGAAAACGTGCTGGCCAACCTGAATGTCGACTGGCTGGGCAAGCGCCGCATCGCCTACATGATCTCCGGAACGCTCATCCTGGCGGGGCTCGTGTCCTTCTTCACCCGCGGCTTTGAGCTGGGGGTAGACTTCAAGGGGGGATACTCCTACAACGTCACCTTCGAGGGCCAGGCAGTGGATGCGCCCGAGCTCCGGCAGGCGCTGGCCGTTGCCTTTGAAGGCAATACGCCCATCGTGAAGGCAGTGGATACGGAGAATACGTACAACGTCGTGACCGACTACCTGATCGACGACGACAGCGAGGACGCTGCCGACAAGGTTATGGCCCAGTTGTACGAAGGCGTGAACAGCATTGCCGGCGGCAATATCGACTTCGAACAGTTCAAAACGCCGGATGGCGAGGGGACGCACGTGACCAGTTCCAGCAAGGTGGGCCCCACCATCGCGGACGACATACAGACCAGCGCTTACTACGCTGCCATCTTCGCCCTGCTGCTCATCTTCCTCTACATTTTCATCCGCTTCAGCAAGTGGCAGTACAGCCTCGGCGCGGTGGCGGCCCTGTTCCACGACACGCTGATTACTTTGGGTATCTTCTCCCTGTTCCACGGCGTGCTGCCGTTCACCCTGGAGATCGACCAGGCTTTTATCGCCGCCATCCTGACGGTGATCGGTTACTCGATCAACGACACGGTGATCGTGTTCGACCGGATCCGGGAATACCTGAACAACTATACCAAGCGGCCGAAGGAAGAAGTGATCAACATGGCGATCAACAGCACGATGAGCCGTACGCTGATCACCTCGCTGACCACCTTCTTCGTGGTGGCGGTGCTCTTCGCCTTTGGCGGGTCCAGCATCAAGGGCTTTGCCTTTGCCATCCTGGTGGGCATCATGGTGGGTACCTACTCTTCCATATTCGTAGCTACCCCGATCATGTCCGACCTGACCGGCGAACTGGAAGCCCGTGTATCAAAGAAAGAGAAGAAGGGCTTTTCCAAGGCGGCTTCTTCGGCGCGGTAACAGTTAGCTGGCGGGAACAGGTTATTAGCCTGCTTTGAACCGGCTCTGGTTACTGGTTATTCCGGCCCACTGGCCGGAAGTACTGATCTAAAGGAAAAGAGCTTTCTTCGTGTTTTTGCGGGGAAAGCTCTTTTCTTTTGAGTTTTTCTTGCCGTTGAAGGCGTAAATCGGTTGGGGTTGTTATACTGACGCACGGCAGGTTTTGTCGGCTACAAAACCCGCCGGGTCAGTATATACTGGCATCGCTGGTTTTGCTCCTGACAAAACCACGCGTTCGCCAGTATAAAAACAGAATATTAACAGTAGTTTTTATCTTCGGACTAAAATAGCCTGGATTCCATGGTTGATAACACCCTCACTCCCGAAGAAAAACAACTGCTCCTGCTCCTGGGCTGGTTCCGCCGCCACTATGCCCTGTATCTCGGCCTGAGCCGGGAGCGCCCGGCGACGCAGGAGAGCGTCCTGCAGTTCGGCCGCGCCTGGTTCGGCAGCCGGCTGCTGGAAATGGCCCCGGCTTTTTCCAGCCTGAAGCAGAAAGGCCTCATCTGCGAGGATGGAACGGCCTGGGCGCTCACCGAACCCGGCGCCGCCCGCTTCGCCGAACTAGATGCCTCCGAGACCTTCTACCGCCATGAGTACGACAATTTTTTCTCCCTTTCGGAAAACAGCCCGGCCCACGCCCTGTTCTGCGAACGCGTATATGGAGAAAACCTCAACCAACACGGCCTGGCAGACGCAGAGGAACTGCAACAACTGCTTTCCTTTGCGGAAATACCGGAGGGCGCCCATGTCCTTGACCTTGGCTGCGGCAACGGCCTCATTACCGATTACCTGCAGCGTAGCACCGGCGCCCGCCTTCTCGGGGTGGACATTTCTCCGGAGGCCATCCGCCGGGCGGAGCAGATCGGCAACCCTCTCTTGTCCTTTCGGGTGGCGAATATGAATGCGCTGGCCCTTTCCGAACAGTTTGATTGCATGCTATCCGTTGATACCTTATATTATGCTGCGGATTTGAAGGCAACGGTGAAAGCCTGCCTGTCCCGCCTGCGGCCCGGCGGCGTATTTGCCTGTTTTTTCTCGCAATGGATCTCCGGGGAAGAGGAGAAGCCGTTGCTGGAAAGCGAAAATACGGCCCTGGGGCAGGTGTTCCGGGAGCTGGGCCAGCCTTTCGGATTCCTGGATATTTCCGGAGCGGGCTTCCGCCACTGGCGCCGCAAGCGGGATGTGCTGCTGGACATGCGGCCGGATTTCGAAGCCGAAGGCAGCCTGGCACTCTGGGACTATCGCTTCCGGGAGGCCAACCGCTACGCAGAGTGGCGGGAGGATTTCTATGGGCGGTTTATTTATAAAGCGGTGAGGGGTGCGTGACCGGTTTCCTTCCTCACCCCTGCGCCCCCTGCGGTTAGTAAACACAGGAAGCCCGGAGGGCTACGGAGAGACAGCGTACCTCATATTGAAAAAATGTCATTTTATGAAAAGACAACTCATCTCTTCCGGCGCCCCCTGGGAAGCCACCGTCGGCTACTCCCGGGCCGTGAAAGCGGGCAACCACATCTTCGTCGCCGGCACCACGGCGGCAGACGAAAAGGGCAATACCGTCAGCCCGGGCGACGCTTACGCCCAGACGAAGTACATCCTGGAAAAGATCGGCCGGGCCCTGGAGCAGGCCGGCGCCTCCTTCGAACACGTCGTCCGCACCCGTATGTTCGTCACCGACATCAGCCAGTGGGAGGCCATCGGGCGTGCCCACGGGGAAGTATTCCGGGATATCCGCCCCGCCGCCACCATGGTGGAAGTGAGCCGCCTGATCGGCCACGGCATGCTGATAGAGATAGAGGTGGACGCGGTGGTGGGTTAACTGGCAATTTTTCTTCGCCCGGGCCTTTGGAGGGACAGGGCGAAGAAAAATTGCCGACTTGCCGCCTGGCTTGCATACCCTATGCCAGGGCTGCACGTCCCGACAACAATACTTCGTTCGCCAGCGTTTTACCTAAGTGCAAGCCCGGCCCCTGGTTTCCAAATCCCCCCTCCTTTCAACGCCCGCCGAAGTATAACGAAGGCGGGGGAGGGGGTTAGGGGGAGGCTGAAAAAATCAAAACTATGGCCCGCAACTTAACTATACTGGCGCTCCTCATCGGACTCATCACCGCCTGCACCTACACCATGAAAGTGCGCGACGGCCGCACGGCAGTGGAAGTAAAGCAGTACGCCGTGGCGGTGAAACTACTGGAAAAGGAATATGACAAAGCCAAAAGCAGGGTGGAGCAGGGCAAGATCGCCTTCCTGCTCGGAGAGTCTTATAAGCGCCTGAACAAAAGCGACCTGTCTATCCGCTGGTACCGCATCGCTTACGACAACCAGTACGGCGTCGACGCCCTGAAGGAATACGCCTATGCCCTCAAGCGGGCCGAACGCTACGAAGAGGCCATGCAGGCCTTCAAGGACCTGGGCATCGAGATCGGCAGCCCCTACGAGTACCGCCGAGAGATCAGCGCCTGCCAGGTCGCCCAGGGGTGGAAGGGCCTGCCGCCGGAATACGAAGTGGAGGTGCTCAGCTTCAACAGCGGCAATTCCGATTATGCGCCCGCCCTCTACAAAGACAACCAACTGGTGATCAGCTCCGACCGCTCCGCCAGCACCGGCGACGATACCTACAACTGGACCGGCAACGCCTTCTCCGACCTCTTCCTGGTCGACCTGAAGTCGAACAGCGTGACCGGGTTCGACAACAAACTCAATACCGAAAACAACGAAGGGACAGTGGCCTTCAACCAGGACTACTCCGAGGCCTACTTCACCCGCTGCTTCAGCAACGGCAAATACGAAGACGCCCACTGCAAACTGATGGTCAGCGAAGGCAACGGCAACAGCTGGTCCGTACCCCGCGCCCTGCCCTTCACCCAGGAAGGGGCCAACTACGTGCATCCCAGCCTCTCGGCCGACGGCAATACCCTCTATTTTTCCAGCGACCACCCCGACGGATGGGGCGGCTACGACATCTATACTGCCGAGCGCCAGCCCGGCGGCAACTGGGGCCTGCCCCAGCTGCTCAGCCGCGCCGTCAATACGCCGGGCGACGAGAAATTCCCCTTCATCGACAGAGATACCCTCTACTTCGCCTCCGACAGCCATACCGGCATGGGCGGGCTCGACATTTTCCGCTCCTATAAGCTGAGCAACGGATCCTGGGCGCCGGCCTACAACCTCAAGGCGCCCATCAATTCCGGCAGAGACGATTTCGGCTATGTGATCGACCGCAACGCCCCCAAACCGGAGGGCGTCCTGCAGGTGGGCTACTTCACCTCCACCCGGGACGACGGCATCGGGGGAGACGATATCTTCCGCTTCACCAAAGTAGTCCCGCCGGAGCCGCCCGTCGTGGAAGTGCCCGAAGAGATCGAGTACAAGCTCCTGCTCGAAGGCTACGTGCTGGAAAAAATCTATGCCAACCCCACCGACCCGAACAGCAAAGTGCTGGGCCGAAAACCGCTGCCGGGATCAGAGGTAACCATCCGCTTCGACAGGAAAAAGGAAACAGTCACCGTTGGCGAAGACGGCCTGTTCCGCCTCGAACTGGAGGAAAGTACCGACTATAACTTTCTGGCTTCCAAAGAAAATTACCTCAACAACGACGCCGTGTTCTCCACCGTCGGCATCGGCCGCGACCCCAACAACCCCGTACAGACGTTTGAGGTCGAGATCGTCCTGGACCGGATTTTCTTCGACAAGGAGATCACCCTGGAAAACATCTATTACGATTTCGACAAGTGGGACATCCGCGACGATGCCCGGCCCACCCTCGACGAGCTGGCCCGCAACCTGGAACTCAACCCCGGCATCCGCATCCAGATGGGCTCGCATACCGACTGCCGCGGCAACAACCGCTACAACGAAGACCTCTCCCAGAAGCGCGCCCAGTCGGCCGTCGACTACCTCATCACCAAAGGCATCGACCCGGGCCGCCTCATGGCCCGCGGCTACGGCGAAAGCCAGCCCGAGGTGGACTGCATCTGCGCCCGCTGCACCGAGGACGAACACCAGGCGAACCGAAGGACGACGTTTAAGATTATAGAGTAAACCGCCAGGGCAAGGTACCTGCTCATGAGCTTCTGGCCCGTTCCCGACGCGCAAACGCAGGAACTGATGGTGGCCTTCTATCACCATTGGCTGAAAGAGGGAATGGCCATTCCGCAGGCTTTCCGGTTGGCACAACGGGAAATGCGCCGGCGGCATAAGGAGCATTATTACTGGGCGGCTTTCGTTTTGCTGGAGTAGGGTCAATAGCAAGTAGTTGGAGACAATTGGTTCACTAATAAATCGGAACGTTCGCGAGCGTCTATAAGACGCGATGCGGTATAATAAGGGGTTGTGAAAAAAGGTCGAAAATAGATAATATTAACAAGATTTACAATATGTAGCGGCTTGAGCTACAAGGGTGTACATATCTTGATAATCTTGTTAATCCTGTCTACCTTTATTTATTGCACAACCCCGTAAACAGACTGTTCCGGCGAAATACACAAGTCTGCGTGCCTTCGCTAAAGCTATGGCAGCCGGAGAGAGACTTGCTGGTTATGCCGCATCGAGGCTACAGCCTCTCGCGAACATCCCGAATTGTAAGTGAATTATACTGACGCACGGCTGGTTTTGTCGACTACAGGACCGGCCGGGTCAGCATATACTGACCTCGCTGGTTTTTGTAAAGCAAAAACCAAGCGTGCGTCAGTATAACTGTGTCCTGCTCCTCAGTAAACCACCACCCGCCCGCTATACACCATCCGCCCCTCCGACCGCAAGGCCACCCAGTAAACCCCCTCCGGCAGGCTGCCCCCATCCAGCAAAAGGCGCTCCTGCAAAACTACGCCCATATCCCGCCGCATCCACACCCTTCCCAGCGCATCCAGCAGGAACAACTCCAGCGGTGCCGGTTCGGCCAGTTGCAAATCCAGCCACAGCTCTCCGGAGGTTGGGTTGGGGAACAGGCGGGCGCTGCGGATAAGCTCCGCCCCGAAGGCAGGCGTAATCGTCACGCCCGCCGTCTCCTGGCACCCCACCTGGTCGGTAACGGTAAGTATATAGGATGAACCCAGGGAGACGGAGATCGCAGCGGTCGTGTCTCCCGTATTCCAAAGATAGCTGTACCCCGGAACGCCGCCCGAGGCGGTGGCGGTGGCCATGCCGTCCTGCTGCCCGTTGGGGGGGCTGAGGTTGATCGAAATGTCGATTTCATCGGGTTCGGGAAGGTCCAGCTCGTACTCCCGGACGCAGTTGTTGCTGTCCCGGAGGATGACAGTATATAAACCCGCCGCCAGCTCGTCCAGGAAATAGGCGTCCGGCGTGGGAATGAGCATGCCCTCATAGTACCATTCTATAGAATAAGGCGGGTCTCCGCCGCTGATGCTCGCTTCGATGGCACCGTCCTCCTCCCCGTAGCAGGTGACGGGGTCGCCCTCGACGGCCACCTGCAGGGCCGTAGCGGGCTGCCCGACGTTAAAGGGGCCGAAGATGGCCTGGCAGCCGTCGCTGTCGGTGACGGTCAGGGTATAACTGCCGGGCGGCAGGTTTTCGATATCGGGGGTGGCCAGGCCGTTGTTCCATTCATAGTCAAAAGGCGGCGAGCCGCCCAGCACGTCAAGGCTGATGCCTCCGGTGCGCTCTCCCCGGCACGCCACATGCCGCACCTCGGCCAGCGTATCCCGGATGGGCGGATTGGCCGAGGGCACGGTGCCGGTCACCGTAGCGGTACATCCATGATCGTCGGTGACAACCCCGCGGTACCGCCCGGCAGGCACGCCGGTCAGGTCGCCCTCGTCGCCGACCACCTCATCCTGGGCATTGTACCAGGCGTAGGTATACGGTGCCGTCCCCCCCGAGGTGGTCGTGTAGACGCCGCCGTCGTTGCCGGCAAAGCAGTCGACCCCCCCGATGCTGTCGCGGCGGAAGAAGAGGGGCGGCGGTTGCGTGACCGCCAGCAGTACCGAGGCTGTTATGCAGCCGTTTACCTGGTCGGTCACCGTCACCCGGTAGTTGCCTGGCGAGAGGCCGCAGATGGTGACGCTGTCGCCGGGGTTCTGCCGGATAACCCCGTTGCTGAAATGGAAGCGGTAGTTGGAGGAGCCGCCGGAGACGATGGCGGTGGCGCAGCCGTCGTTGGCGCCGCTGCAGCTGACGTTATCCACGTAGAACGTGTCCAGCCGGAAGGGTGCTGTGTCGTCGTCAACCTTGACGGAAGGGGATTCGGCCAGGCAGGCGTTGGCGTCTTCCACATAGAGTATGTAATCGGCCGGGGCGGGCTCGTCCAGGCAATCGCCGTCAGCGCCGTTGCTCCACAGCAGGTTGTAGGGGGGAGCGCCCCCGCTCACCGCTGCGCACAATTCCTGCACGGCGCCGCCCTGGCAGATATCTTCGGCCGTCACCTCTACGTCGACGCTAAGTGGCGGCGGCTGGTTGAGAACAAAAGTGGTGTCGATCGGGCAGGAGTTGGCATCCTGCACCAGCAGCCGGTAACTGCCGGCCGTAATGTTGAACAGGTCCTCTCCGCTGTAGTCCTGGCCGACCCAGTTGTAGGCGTAGGGCGGGGTGCCGCCCCGCACGGCCACCTCGATGAAGCCGGTGGTGTCTCCGAAGCAGTTGATCCGGCCGATGCTTTCGATGCCCAGCTCCAGGCGGGGCGGGCTTTGTATGGTGATGGGCGGCGGCACGAGGCGGCATCCGTTGGCGTCGCTGATGGTGAGGTGGTAGTCGCCGTCCGGCAGGTCCAGGCGGGGGACGCCGGTGGCGCCGTCGCTCCAGCGGAAGCTGATCGGCGGCATGCCGGACCGTATCAGGTTGATGTCGATCAGCCCGTCGTTGGTGCCTGCGCAGGTGGGCTGCACGACGATGGTGTTGGTTTCGAATACCTGTAGTGCGGTCAGCACGATGGCCGTATCGTAGAGGCAGCCTTCCCCGTCTTCGATGCGGACGCAGTAGTAGCCGGTGTCCAGCCCGTTGATGGTCGCGGTGGTGTCGCCCCGGCACCAGGCGTAGGAGAAAGGCGGGATGCCGTTCGGCTGCAGGCTGATCCTGCCGGTTTCCAGCCCGACGCAGTCCGGTTCCTTGACGGTGATGTCCAGGTCGATGAAGGAAAAGGCGGTCAGTTGGACCTCCAGGGTGTCCGGCGGGCAGTTGTTGGCATCGGTAGCGTAGGCGTAGTAGGTGCCCACGGGCAGGTTCAGGAGGATGCTGTCGGTGCCTGTTTCGCTCCAGCTGTACTGGTAGGGTGCCGTGCCGCCGGAAGCCCGCACGATGATCTTGCCGTTTTTGTCGCCCACGCATTCCGGCTGGGTGGCTTCGAGCAGGGATAGGCTGACCGGCGCCGGCTCGGCCACGGTATAGGACTGCACGGCCTGGCAGCCGTTGAAGTCGGTCAGGGTCAGGGAATAGCTGCCGCGGGCCAGGTTGATGATGAGGGGGGCAGTGCTGCCGTTGCTCCAGCGGTACTGGTAAGGGGGCGTGCCGCCCTGGCCGGCTACCTTGATGCTGCCGTCGGCCAGGCCGTGGCAGCTCAGGGCGGACAGGGAATCCAGGGTGATGCCCACGGGGCTGGGCGCCGGCAGCAGGTATGTCCGGATGAGGGTGCAGTTGTTGGCGTCGGTGATGGTGACGGTATAGCTGCCGCCGGCCAGGTTGAGGGCGTCTTTCTGGATGCCGCCGTTGCTCCAGCGGTAGGTATAGGGGGGCCTTCCGCCGAAGGCGTCGAGCTGTATGGCGCCGTTGCTGAGGTTGAAGCAGGAGGGCGGCTGCAGGCTGGCCGCCGCCCGGAGGCTGTCCGGCTCCTCAATACGGATGTCTTCGATCACGCTTTCGCAAATGCCTTCCGAGACGGTGACCGAATAGGTGCCGCCGGGCAGGCCATTGGCGCAGCGTTGGGTATGGCCGCTGCTCCACAGGTACTGGGGCGTGCCGCCGAACACTTCCAGGCAGGCCTGCCCGTTGGCCGCCCCGGCGCAGTTCACGTCCCTGGTAGTTATATCCTGTACGACCGCCCCCGGCCCGTTGACGATCAGGGAGCGCAGGATGAGCCGGCAGGCCTGCTCGGAGTCGTCGGTCACGGTGATGCGGTAGGAACCCTGGGAGAGGTTGAGGATGCGCAGCGTATCCGTTATGCCGGTAGTGTCGCCGCTGATGCCGTTGCTGCCCTGCCACTGGTAGGAGAAGGGGCTGGCGCCATTGAGGGGCACCAGGGTGATGCTGCCGTCGGCCCCGGCGCAGGTGCTGACCTCGGTGACGAAGCTGCGCAGGGAGTCGATGCTCACCGTGGTATTGACCTGGACGCTGTCGATACTCAGGCACCCTCCCGCATCAGTCACGGTGACGGCATAGAAATCCGTCGTGCCCGGCGTTTGACTGGCCTGGATGCTGGTGCTGCTGCCGGTGGCGCCGGTACTCCAGAGGTAGGAATAGGGCGGCTGCCCGCCGCTGGCCTGTACGCTCAGCAGGGTGCTGTTGTCCCGGCACAGGGAAAAGGAATCGGCGGGGGAAAAGGCGAGGGCGGGCCCGGGCAGCACCGCCACGTTAACGCTGCCCACGTCGGTACAGCCGGCATCGGTCGTCGCTTTGAAGTAATAGGTGGTATTCTGGAGCGGGCTGACGACGGTCGACGGCAGGAGGTTGCCGTCCGTTGCCGGCAGGCCGCCGTGGAAGGTGATGGTGCTGCCGGTAAAGTTGGCGTCCCGGATGTCGAGGCTGGCCAGGTCCAACGCGGCGCCGGGACACAATTCCGGGCGGTCTGCCGTGCTGACATCAGGCAGCGGGTTGACCACAACGGATACTGCCGCCCGCTGGGCGGAAAAGCAGAATCCGTCGGTTTCCTCGGCGTAGTAAGTGACGGTTATGGGCGCCGGGCCGTTGTTTTCCAGGGGCAGGCCGGGGGTGAAGAGTTCGCCGGCAGCGATGGGATCGCCCCCGTCGGGGCTGTCGTACCAGAGGATAAATTTATCGAAGCCGGGCAAAGCGCGCAGGAAGGCGTCTTCGCCGGAGCAGATGGTGTCGTTCAAAGCGGCCGGCGGCGGCAGGATGGGGTCGTCTGCCAGCCCGTTGCAGTTTTCGTCCTGCTCGTTGCAGGGTATTTCCGCCATGCCGGGGTTGATGTTGGGGTTGTTGTCGTTGCAGTCGCCGGGCTGGCTGGCGTAGCCTGCCGGGGGTGCCCCGGAGCAGCTGCTGATGGTTTGGCTGCTGCGCCCATAGCCGTCGCCGTCGTTGTCGGCATAGTACTCAAAGTTTGGCGGGCCGAGGTCGGCGGAGCCGTAGAAGAGGATTTCGTCCAGGGCCATATCTCCACGGGAACTGATGGTCTCGGTGCCGGCGAAGCGGAACTGCAGGACCTGCCCGTCAGCAAAATCGCTGAGGCTGACGTATGCCTTGTGCCAGGCGGTGCCCTGGTTGCCGCTCTTTTGCCAGAGGGTGTTCCAGGAGAAGCCGCCGTTGTCGGACACTTCGAGCTTCAGCGTGCCGATGCCGACGCCGAACATGTGGTAGAAAAAGGACAGGTGGCAGGTGTCGCTGCCCTGCTTGTCCAGTTGTATGCAATTGGAAAGCAGGTAGGCCGTTTTATTGGGCTGGCAGATTTCCCCGGATGTTTCCAGGTAGATGTAATTGCCGCCGCCGCTGACGTCGTCGGAGGGGCCGGTACCCACCGTAGGCGTTCCTCCCGCGTCGACGAGCCAGTCGAAGCCGTCGTCGCGGCTGTTGCGCCAGGTGCCGGTGATGTCGCATTCGGTATCGCAAAACAGGCCGCAGGCGGGCAGGTCGTCAAAATGGGTGCGCAGGCTCTGGGCTGCCGGCAAGCATCCCGTTTCGAAGGACACCGGGCAGGAGTTGCCGGAGAAAGAGCCGCCGCAGCTTTTGCGCACATACACTTCGTAGGCCGTTTCCGGCATCAGGCCGTTCAGCGTGAACGGCGGGCAGCCATTGGCCGTCATCACTGTGCCCTGGCCGGCCGTAGCGCCGGTACCGGGAGTAAAGCCCGGCGGGCCGTATTCTATAACAGAAACGCCGCAGCTGTTGAAGGGCGACCAGTTGATGGTGGTGGCGTTGGTATCCTGGGCGATCACGCTGACGGTTTCCACCGGCAGGCAGGATATGGGGGCGAAGACGAGGTTGATGTAATCCAGCCGCCCGGTATGCACCTGGGCGTCGTCGCAGATGTTGAGCCGCCACAGGCCGTTGGGGTCGGTCGTGCCGTCGTTGAACTGAAAGAGACTGCCCTCCGGCCGATACGGTTGGGCGGTAAAGGGCGGTTCGCCATCCTTGACGGAAACGCAGCTTTCCATGTTGAGGCGCACGGGCGCGCCGCAGTCCGGCACGGTTGGGTCGCCGTAGTTGTCGTCGCCCCCGCCGTTGTCGCGGGTGAGCGGTATGGTGATGCCGCCCGGAGAAGTGAGGGTAATATCCAGGTCGTTGGCCCAGGGGTGGCGGATGATGAACTGCACCTCCCGCAGGAATACGTCGACCCCTAGCCGGCTGCCCGGCGCGTTGTTGACGTTGACGACGACCTGTTCCGGATCGGGCACGACATTGACATTGGGGTCACAGCCCGCGTCCGGGATATTCAGCCCGATGGTGCACTGGGACGGGTTGTTGACCACCACGCTCTGGGCCGGGCCGCAGAGGGGCAGGAACAGGAGGAAGAGCAGGAGCAGGGCGTACACTGGCGGGCATTTGTCGGGCTGTGTAAATGTGTATCCACCTTCGCAAGGCTTCGGCGGACAAAGAAGGTGTAAGTGTGTAAAAGGCCGGCGTTTCCATGCATTTACACTTTTACACTTTAACACATTTACACAAAAGCCCCGAAATATCCAGCAATGTGGCAGAGCGTTTGAGCGTAAGGGCAATTCTCTCATTAGTAAGGGTTTGGTTCTGTTTTGGGATCGCGGGCCAGACTGCTGGACATTTGCCGGGGCGTGTAAAAGTGTAAAAGAACGAGAGTTCCCAGCCATTTACACATTTATACTTTTACACATTTACACAAATAGGGCCAAAATGTCCAGTAGTGTGGCCGCGGGCAGCTTGACAGCGCACTCCAAATATAGCGTGTTTACGTAACTGTTCGGGTATTTCAGTGTTGCGGTTTTCCGGTATTGCGGCCCGGTGCTTATAGAAGCCGGGACCAAAGGCTCGCCTTAACCATATTTACCCTGACGAACGGACGGCCGCGGCACCATAACGCCGAAATACCATAACACCGAAATACCCAAGTAGTGCGTGTTTACTCGTACAGGCATTGTGTCGGCAGCAAAATGCTTTGCCAAACCGCTATAAAGTAACCAAATCTGGCGGACATTATGAAAAAAACAGCTGAATTTGGAAGGCAGCTGCCGGGCGGTTGACAGAATGGTGGGCGGATGATAGGCGTAATGCAGGGTTTGAGGTTAAGGCTGAGGCTGAGGTTCAGGATGGGGAACGGCCGGGGGGATGGAATGACGGGAATGTTCAAAGTTCGGTGTTTAAGGTTAATGCAATCTCTGATAATCAGTTATTTGTGATTGAAGAAACACATTTTTTGAACAGTGCCGGAATGTCTCCCGGGAAAACGCCTCAAACCTCAGCCTCAGCCTCAACCTCAACCTCAACCTCAACCTCAACCTCAACCTCATCAAGCCTGCAAAAAGCAGGAAAGCTACCTGTGTATGGCTATTTCCCTTACAGCCTGTCCCTTTTCCGTTTCCATCAAAAGGAAATAAATCCCGGCGGATATTCCGGAGACCTCCAGGCGGTTGGTTTCCCGTATTGCCGGCCATTGGCGGAGTTCCCTGCCCTGGCTGTCTATGAGCCGGATAGCGCGAAGCAGGTTCTTCGGGTTATGGACAAAGATTACCTCGGTTGCCGGGTTGGGATATATTTTTACGTCCAGCCTGGAACCTGGTTGCGGGATAGCGTTTGTGGGCTCAAAGCTGACCGTGCTGGTAGTAGTATACAGCGCATCGCCAGTATTGGCGCCATTGTTGTTTGCGTCCAGAACAGAAGCGTAGAAGGTAATGTCTCCTGCGTCATCCTCCGGGGCGGCCCATTCCATAGACCAACTGGCCTGCATATTGCCTGCGGCGCGGTGGGTGACGTACCGGCGGGGCAGGCCGATGCCATTGATGACCTGCATCTGTTGGGGCGCGGTGAGTACCCAGGTACCGATCTTCTGGTTGCCGGCATCCAGGGCGGTGATCTGGAAGCCGTTGCGGGGCGACTGGGCGCCTTCGATGGAGACGGTGACCGTCAGGGTATCGCCGGCCCGATAGGTGCTGGCGCCGCCGTCGACGTCGATGCCGATTTGGGCGGATCCTGCATTATTCGGGATGTTGTGGCAGGGGGCACGCCCGCAGGTGAGTTCTCCCGGGGCGTTTGTATTCTCCGGCAAGGCGCCGGTGCTGTTGCTTAACCAGATGAAGCTGGCGAGTAATAGTCCCGTAACGGAAAGCTGAGTGATCTTCATACTGAGATAATTTTGGGTGATTCAATGCTTCCCAAAATACTGTGTTGCCGCCGCCGGGATTGTAGGTTGGATGACAATAGGAATTGTTTGGAGACTGCTTTTGTGTGTATAGGCATAAGTACATTCGTGTTGATTCTTTCCAAATTTTCAATGAACTTTTGCCGTAACTAAAAGTGTACGGTAATGAATCAGGGAAGAGGAAAAGTTTTATTTCCACCTCTCCTCCATTCAGGCATGCACCTTCCGGATTGGATATTGGGATGGTTAGAGAAACCTTCGTGCTCAACCAAATGAAAGCGGTTCACAAGGTCAACTACCCGGATAATGGCGGATTTCCGCGGATTTCCCTGTTTTATCCCAACTCTTTCCCCGGGAACGCCGTTTATCCTCACAACAATCCGAACCGTATGCCTCCCATCACCCACCTCCCCGGCATCTGCGCCCCCAGGATGTCCTGATAATCCTCATCGAACAGGTTGTGTACCTGCAGGTTGAGGCCGAACTGCGGCGTCAGGTTGTAGCCGGCGCGCAGGTTCCACAGCTGGTAAGCGGGGCTGAGGCGGGCGTTGATGGCCGCGGCCTGCCGGGCCGGGCGCTCCTTGTACAGGCCGTTGAGGGCCAGTTCCAGGGGTCCGGCCTCCAGGACGAGGTTGGTGGTGAGGAGGTGGCGGGCGTGGCTGGAGATGTATACTGAGATCACGTCTTCCTCATTGGCGGTGTTCAGCCAGGTGTAGCCGAGCGACCATTGCAGGCGGGCGATTTGCCCCAGGGGCGCGCTCACCCAGGATTCCACTTCCAGGCCGTTGGTTTGCACGTCGGTGATATTGGTGGCGTAGAAATATTCCGCTCCCTTCTGCAGGTTCTGGTTGTTGGGGATGTCGGCCTCGTTGGTGGGCGCGTAATCGATCAGGTTGGCCGACTGCCGGAAGAAGGCGGTGGCCCTGAGATGCCAGTGTTTTGTCAGGCGGTAGTCCAGGCCGGCCTCTTCCGACCAGCTGCGCTCGGCTTCCAGCCAGGGATTGCCCAGGTTGCGGCCGGGCGTCAGGTTCTCCAGGTTGTAGGAGACGTAGCGCTCGGTGTAGTCGGCCGCGCGGATGCTCCTGCCGGCGGAGGCGCGCAAGGTGAGGTTGGAAAGGATGCAGGAGACGTTGAGCTGGGGAGTGAATTCCAGGCCGTAGTTCTCGTCGTAGTCCAGCCGCAGGCTGCCGGTCAGGCTGAGGTGTTTGCCGGGGCGGAGTACGCCCATGGCGTAGGCGCCGAAGTGCAGGTCGTCGTGGTTGCCCCGGTCGGTGCTTTCGATGGAGCGGCGGTCCAGCTGCCCGCCGACCTGGAGAGACAGGTTGTCGCTGAGAACCTGCCGGTGGTTGGCGTTGAAATTCCAGAACTGCGTAGTATGCTCGTTGGTGGAAGGGAAGTCCGGGCTGAAGACGAACCGGTCGGTGCCGTTGCGGTAGGCCAGGCGGAAGTCAGTGCTGCTGTTCCTGCCGGTCCTGGACACCTGCATCTGGTTCCACCAGTTGCGGGTGGTTTCCACCGACTTGTCCAGGGGGCTGGTAGTATAGAAGAAGCGGGCGCTGAAGTGGCGGTCGTCATAGGCGGTGCGGGCCTGGATGCGCCAGGTTTCGCTGAGGCGGTAGCCGAGGGAAAGGCCGAAGGTTTTCAGGTTGAAGAAGTTGTTGAAGCCCTCCAGCGTGGTATTGTCCAGCACCTGCCCGGCGATGAACTCTCCATCCGACTGGTTCATTTGGAAGCCGCCGCCGGCGTACCACCGGCCCTTGCGCATTGAAAAGCCCTGCTGGGCATTCACCAGGCGGTGCTCGCCGTAGTTCACCTGCCCGGAGACTTCGCTTTCTTCCTCCCGCTCGTCGCCCAACCCTTTGGTGATGATGTTGATGACGCCGCCCACGGCGTCTGCCCCGTACATGGCGGAGGCGGCGCCGCGCAGCACTTCGATCCGTTCGATCTCGGCCGGCGTGACGGGGATGTAGCCATTGAAGTGGGCAGTGAGCGGGTCGTTGAGCTTCATGCCGTCTACCAGCACCATCACCTGGGTGAAAGTGGCGCCCCGCATGCTGATGTCGCCTTGTGCGCCGAAGGCATTGCGGGATTGCACCTCAATGCCGGGGATATACTGCAGCAGTTCGTCCAGAGAGGTGAAGGCCATCTTCTGGAGGCTCTGCCCGCTGATGACGGAAATGTTGCGGCCTGTTTCGGCCGGGGTGAGGGGTATGCGGGTGGTCCGGATGAGGATGGTGTCCAGGCTGGCGAGGTTTTGCGCAGTGGCCGGCGCGGCAAGGCAGGCCAGTAAGCATAAGCAGAGCCAGCAGGGTATTTGTTTGCGTGCCATTTTCGTGTTGTGGTTTTGAGGGGGGCAAAAATAAGACATTGATGGGAGGGGAGGGTTTTTTGGAGGGGGATTCTGCGGCAGGAAGTGGCGACTTCTGGTTTGATCTGATGGATAGGCGCGACGTATTTTTGCAGCCAGCCCCGATGGAGCATGTCGTTATTTCGCAGGGCAAACAGGATGGACAGGATTCGGAGGGCCCCGCCGGAGGCTATGACGGGCAAGGTGTAAACGATGCCAGGCGAAACCCATAACTGTCGCGTCGGGGCCCCGATTGCGGACAATTCGCTGGCCATCTGGCCGGAAGAACTGAAATTAACGTGAGGTTTGAGGTTAAGGCCGAGGCTGAGAGATGGCAGCCGCAATCCCGGCATTCTCTGGCAAGCATGCCTCAAGCTTGGTTTTGCCTGAGAATGCCAGCCTTCGAGGCCCTCAGCCTCAACCTCAGCCTCAACCTCAGCCTTAACCTCAACCTCAACCTCAACTAACCTCAGTTCGCTGAATGGCAACACATCCAGGTCCAACCTCACGTTAAACAAAGTAGTATTACTCACTCTTTGATCACCTTCTCAAAATACCGCCTTGCCTCATCCTGAATCTCAATGAAGTACACCCCCGCCGGTACGCTGGGATCAATGGGGAAAGTAAATGCGTTCCTCCCGTTATTCAACCTTCCGCGGTACAGTTCCTGCACCTGTTTTCCGGAAGGGTCAATGAGTTTGACGGTGGCATTGCGGCTATGGGTATTTGAAAACTCAAGCATTAACCTATCGCCCATCGGGTTGGGAAAGGCTTTGATGGCCTGAATGCCGGAATGCAGGTTTTGAACACTGGTGCTAACCAATGAAAAATCGAAATAGTTGATGTTAAAAGCATCGGACTGTGCCCGCGCCTCCATGGTGTACAACCCTGCTTCGAGCCAGATCGATGTGGTGAAGTCGCGCCAGTTTTGCCATCCGTTGGTGGAGGTATAGTTGACTTCTGTTTGGAGCGCATCGTCAAACCTGAGGAGTAAGGTGCCTCCGGCAAAACCGGATATCCGGCTCGTTACCTCGTACACGCCCGACTGCGTAATCTGCACGCGGTATTTCATCCAGTCGCCGCCTTCGATGTATCCGACGTTCAGGCCGCCGCCAACATCCGAACAGGGTTCGGTCTGTATGCCGTTCATCTCGAAAAAATCTTCGGCTTCTACCCTGCCGGGGATGAGGTGTACAATGGCCCCGCCGCTCACTGTATTGTAGACATAAAAGTCGTCCAGGTTGTCCAGCGTCAAATCTGAGGATGCGATATTTCCTCCGGAATACGACAGGGTTACCGCTTCCTGTGGCTGGATCGGGGTGTTCAATGAAAACAAGAGGATGCTTCCATCGAAACCGGCAGTGCTGATGGTGTTGATGATACCGGGGCTGGCCATGCCGTCAATTCTAATTTCAAAATCGCTGTTGGCTGCATTCATGGCCGTGATGTGATCGGAAAGCGCCAGCAATATGGTGGCGCCGTCCCGGCTGGTGGCTGCGGCGTAGGGCAGGAGCTTTTCAGCGGCCATTTCGGAAGGGAATTCCTGCCACCCATGCCGGTATTCAAACAGGGGTGCGTAATCGTCATCCCCGACATTGATGGGAATCTGCGCCATGTCCCGGGGCCAGGAATGCGTCAGTTGGCCGGAAGGCTGATAGTCCCCAAAAAGCACCTCGGCGATGCCCCCGCCTTCCGTTCCCGGGTACCAGGCGGCGATCATGGCGTCGGTATAGGGCAGCATTTCGCCGAGGATCATCGGCCGGCCGGAGATCAGCACGGCAACGGTGGGGATGCCGGCTTCCTTGAGGCGTTTCATCAGGTTGATATCGGTTTCTTCCAGTTGCAGCGAGGTGCGGTCGCCGGCCCCTTCCGCATAGGGCGTTTTTTCGCCGACCACGACAACGGCTACATCCACAGGGCCGTTGTAATTGCCGGTGGGGGAATAGATGACCTCGCTATTGCCCACCGCATTTTCAATGCCGGCAAGGATGTTGGTACCGGGAGTGATGTTGCCGGTGGCGCCCTGCCAGGTGATCGTCCAACCGCCGCATTGCGCGCCCAGGTCGGCAGCCAGCGTACCTGCCACCAGGATGGTTTGGCCATCCTTTTGCAGGGGCAGCACATCGTTTTTGGCGTTCAACAGGACCATAGACTCCCGGACGGCCTGCCGGGCGACATCCCGGTGGGCCGGAGAACCCACCGAGGCGGCCAGCGAAGGGTCGGCAAAGGGCGCCCCGAAGAGGTTCAGCAACAGCTTCTGCTTCAGGATCCTTCTCACCGCGTCGTTTATCCTGTCTTCGCTCACTTCGCCATCCTGTACCAGGCTGATCAGGTGGCTGATAAAGACCTCATAGCGGTCGGGTACCATGACCATATCGATGCCGGCGTTGATGCCCCTTTTTATCGCCGCCCGGTAATTTTCATCGATCTGGTCCACCCCCTTCCAGTCGGAAATAATGAAGCCTTCAAAGCCCAGCTCGTCTTTCAGCACATCGGTCAGCAGATAATCGTGGCCGTGGAGTTTTACGCCGTTCCAGCTGTTGAAGGAGGCCATGATCGTTCCCACGCCGGCGTCAATGGCATCGATGTAGCCCTCCATGTGGATGTCGCGCAGGACGGCCTCCGTCGCCTCGGTATTGCCCTGGTCGATACCGTCGGTTGTGCCTCCGTCGCCAACAAAATGCTTGGCGCAGGCCAGGATTGTTTCGCCCGAGCCCAGGTCCGTGCCTTGTAAGCCCAGCACCGATTCCCGGGCCATCACTTTCTGTACCTCAGCCGTTTCGCCGAACCCTTCGTAGGTTCGCCCCCACCGCTCATCGCGGGGCACGGCGATGCAGGGGGCGAAGGTCCAGTCGATACCGGTGGCCGCCACTTCGCGGGCGACGATCTGGTTCGCGGTTCTGATCAGGCCCGGGTTCCAGGTGCAACCCATCCCGATGTTGTGGGGGAAGATAACCGCTCCGCGCACATTATTATGGCCATGCACGGCATCCACGCCATAGATAAGGGGGATGCCCAGTCGGCTTTGTAAGGCGATGCTTTGGAAGTTGTTGTACATGTTTGCCCAGCTGCTGACGGTATTGGGGGTAGGGGAGGAGCCTCCGCCGCTTAAGATAGACCCGATGCTGTAGGTGGCGATGTCCTGTATATTTTCGAATTCCCCTCTTTCTACCTGTGTCATCTGGCCGATTTTTTCTTCCAGGGTCATCAGGGCGAGGATACTGTCGGCCCTCTGATCCACTGTCTGGGCGGTTGTGCCCAGGCTGATCAGAAGGGTAATTAGAAGGGTTAAAGGGTATTTCATATATGTGAATTTTATTGCGAGTAACGGGTGCGAATATACGGGTTGGATAGACACTGTAAAAATTATACGGACAGGAATACATAGGCTGCGGCCCTTTTTTGTTGCTTTCGCCGCCCTTCTTTTCCGAAAGAGTAGATAACGCCTACAGAGGTTTTGAAGAGGGGAATGGCCAGCAGAGAAGCGGTATTTATACTGACGCACGGCAGGTTTTGTCGGCTACAAAACCCGCCGGGTCAGTATATACTGGCATCGCTGGTTTTGCTCCTGACAAAACCACGCGTTCGCCAGTATACCATGAAATACGAATCAGCATTGATGGTAGGGACAGTTAGCCCGAACTGAAATAACCCCTTCCATTTTTCCCCTCCTCCTTTCAGGGTAACGGTGGGTTCCAACAGGATAAAATGGAGTGTGGTGTCGGAATAATAATGAAAATCGGTATTCCACCATTCGAACTCGTCGTACAGGTATGCGTGGATGTTGAAGAGCTGTATATAATTGGCCCTTAGTGCTTGTTTGGAGGTAGTCATTTGGGCTGCAAATGCCAGCTTTTTGAACCTCGCTTCGGCTATTTTTTGGCCCGTAGCACCACTATGTACCAAAAAATGAGCCTCGCGAGAACCTAAAATCTGACATTTTCGCTTTCAAAGCACCA
>JAGFJD010000033.1 GCA_024102975.1 Phaeodactylibacter sp.
CGGCCTCGGGATACTTCAGGTTCTCGCGGATGTAGCGGCGCAGCTCGTCGAAGCCGTTTTCCGGGCGGGGAGCGGGCAGCGGGGTTTCGCGGCCGGTAGCATAACCGGTGACGACAACCTGGTCGAGAAGCGCTTCTCCTTCCGTAAGGGCGATGGCAAGGCTGTCTTCTCTGCCGATCGGCACTGTCTGGCTCTCGTAGCCGGTATAGTTGACGACGAGGTTTGCACTGCTGCTGTCCGGCACTTGCAGGGCAAACCTGCCGTCGATGTCGGTCGCAGCGCCCCGGGCGGTGCCTTCCAGGAGGACGCTGGCGCCGATGAGCGGCGCTCCGTCCGGGCCGGTGACGATACCAGTGACCATCCGGCCCTGAGCCTTAGGTTTTGCAGCTGGCGCTGGCGGTTCCCTCCGGGCCCTGGCGGAAAAACCGGCCGTTTCGTCGGCTTTTCTCTCTTCTGCTGCCACCGCTGTTTCCTGTTCCTTCAGGCTGTAAGGTTCCGCTTCGTCGGCTTCTATTTTTATTTCGCCCCCCCCGGGCGGCAGGGGTTCTGCCCTGGCCAGTTCTTTGCTGGCCGGGGGCGGCGGCAGTGCTTCCTGCTTTTTCGCCCGCGCCGGAGCCTCTTTGGGGAGCGGTGGCGCTTTCAGGGCCTGAGCGGGCGGTTCTTTTGGTGCCGGCAGGGAAGCGGTTTCGTCCTTGCCCGGGCCCGTGTCGGAAGCGCCGGCATCGCTTTCCGGCGCAGCTTCCTCCGCCTGCTCTGCCGGTTTTTCCTGAACAGCCAGGGAAGGGGTTCCGCTGCCGTCCTGGTTGATATACCAGAATCCCCCTGCGGCTATCGCCAGAAGTATCGCTGCCGCCGCTGCCCTCGGCAGGTAGAACAGTACAGTTCGTTTCCTCCTGCCTTTTTCCCGAACGCGGGCTTTCAGTTGTTCCACCCGCTCCGCATGCCGCCCCTCCGGATGGCGGCGGTACCCTTCCAGCGCTTCCGCCAGGAATGGGTCCTCCTCCGCCAGTTGGTCCAACTGCCGTTCTTCCTCGTGGGTGGCCTCTCCGGTGATCCACCGCCGAAGGCGTTCCATCGGGTTATATGTCGGTTGCCGGTTCACGCTTTTATGGCTGTATTGCTCAATTTTTATATTGTTATATTGTTATTTTGCTGCTGTGGCTTTGGGTGCTGCCCTTCCACCCATGCACCCATGCACCCATGCACCCATGCACCAGTACACCCATACCCTCATGCCCCCCTATCCACCTTCTTCTCCATACAAATCCTCAGGTTCCGCCGTCCGTTCTGGATGTAGGAGCGGACGCGGCCCAGCTCTTCCTGCCGGAATTCGGCGATCTCTTTGTAGGATTGCCCTTCCAGGTAGAACGCCTGGATGCAGAGCCGCTGTTCCTCCGGCAATTGGTCCATGCAATCCCGCAGGCCTTTCAGCTGGCCGTTGTCTTCATCGATCCCG
The DNA here is from genome assembly GCA_024102975.1 of Phaeodactylibacter sp. Lineage (GTDB taxonomy): Bacteria > Bacteroidota > Bacteroidia > Chitinophagales > Saprospiraceae > JACJXW01. The sequence goes on from JAGFJD010000033.1 coordinate 1,457, forward strand.
ATAGTATGATGCCGGCCGTCCACCGATTGCATAAGCTGGGGTTCGAAACTTTGTTCACGGTTGCGGCTGGCCTTGCGCAGCTGCATCAGGCAGTGGTTTTTGGTCAGTACGTGCAACCAGCTTTTAAAGTTGTGGACCTCATGCTCCCGCGCCTTGACGGCCAGTTGTTCGAAGACGGCCATAGCGGCGTCTTCCGCCTCCTGTTCGTCCCGGCAGTACTTCAGGCAAACCCCGTATACCAGCTCTGCATAGCGCTCAAAGAGCTGCCCCAGCCAGGCCAGGTCGCCGGAGGCCCGGTAGCGGCCGAGCAAATCCTGGTCGGACAGCTCGCTGGAGCGTGGGTTGAAAAAGCGGAGCATTTTGGCGTAAAACAATTATAGGTTATTGCCCGAAGGTAAAACGCGGAGCGTTTACTGCCGGGGCCGTTATTGGTTATTGCGAGCCGGAAGGCGTATAACCTGGATATAAAAGTAGGGGGTAAATGCCAGGATCGCAAGGAGAAGATGTGAAACGGGGCAAAAAAGAGACAGGATTGACAGAGCAGACAGGATTGACAAGATTGACAGGATGGGCAACAGCAGGGCCGCAGCTTGCAGCCCTGTTTTGCCACTTCCCTCGCTCGGGGGGATTGAGGGGGGCTTCATTTAACCTGGAGCTCGTCCTTTCTGTCCAGCTCTAATTCCAGTTTTAAAAAGCCTGGGGAGGGGTTGGGAAATATAGCCGCTCTCCAGGCAGCGGGTTGATCAATGTCGCCGGCAGAAGTAAAGAGCCCGCGGACACGGGGTTGTGCAAAAAGGTCGAAAGTAGACAGGATTAACAAGATTTACAAGATGTAGTGACTTGCGCCACAAAGGTGTACATATCCTGAAAATCTTGTTAATCCTGTCTTTATACACTTATTGCACAACCCCGGGGGTTGAGCGGGTAATGGTTATTGCCGGGGTCGTCAATGGTTGGAATTGAGCTGTTGAGGTAGAGCGTGTCGCCGGTAAGGCTCAGCGCTACGCCATTGGAGCGGGAAAAGGTGGACTGATCGGCCGGGCCGTCCGTATTGCCGCGCTGGCCGTTGCCGGCGATGCGCGTGACGATGCGGTCATCCAAGTTTCTACTAATTGTCCGGAGGGTTACAGGAAGATGCGGCGAACATGGTTTTTAAATTTTCCTCAAAACCTTTATCTTTAGTTCATGGCAAACCCAACGGAAACAGTACTGGACATATACCGATGGACGGTTGAAGATTATCACCGGATGGCAGAGGCGGGAATACTTGGCAAGGATTCCCGGGTAGAATTGTTGAACGGACAAATCGTGCAAATGAGCCCTATTGGCAATCTCCATGCATCCTGTATCGACCGATTGGATGAGTTGTTTCGGGACATTCTAGGCAAATCGGTTACTATCCGTGTCCAGAGCCCGGTAGTCCTGAGCGTTCACTCCGAACCAGAGCCGGATTTGTCTGTATTAAAGCGCAAGAGCAACTTCTATGCCGACGGCCATCCCGGCCCGGAAGATATTTTACTGATCGTTGAAGTGGCGGATACTACCCTGGAAAAGGATCGCACGACAAAAAAAGAAATCTATGCCGCCGCCGGCATAAAAGAATACTGGATCATCAACCTCGTGGATAAACAGGTAGAGCAATTTCTTGATCCGCACGGCGAAGACTATCGCCTGACCCGTATCTGCAAATCAGGGCAGGTGGTGGAGAGCAATTTGATGGGAGCAGTGGCTGTAAGCGATATCCTTCCTTTAGAATAGTTGGGAGTGTTTAAACTGCTGGGCTTCCTGGCTGCCACATAGTGGCCCTTGTTCGGGGCTGTGCCGCAGGCCGACAGGCAGGTTGTTCAGATAGCGGCTTTTTCGGGAAAAAAACTTCCCCGCATTTTTGCATGCCTTGCCTCAGGTCTTTTTAAAGCTAAAGCGAAAGTGCAAGAGCCAAGTGCAAGTTCAGGAATGGCATAGCTCTGAATCTGGCCTTGATCCTTGCACTTGCACTTGATTCCAGCATTCCATCCTAATTCACCCTTCCCTCTCCGCTTCCGAACCCGTCTCCCGCTGCCGCGAGCAGGAGGGGTTAAGGGCTTTTGGATTATCCAATTAATCGTGTTAAACAAGTATTAAAAAAGTTTCTCTCCATTTGTGTAATCCTTATCTCCCGCCGCATCATACCCCCAAAAACCACCATCATGAAACATTTCCTTTTCCTGATCAGCTTTGCGGCGCTGCTCGCCGTTACCCAAAGCAGCTTTACCACATCTGAACCCTACACCGTCGCCGGAATGGTGACCGACGCCGACACCGGGCAGCCCATGATCGGCGCCAGCGTCCTGGAGAAAGGGACATCGAATGGCGCCGTCACGGACGTAGACGGTACTTTTAAATTAACCATCCAGAAAAAATGCACCGCCCTGGAAGTTTCTTACACCGGCTACCAAACAGAAATCATCAAAAAAGCTTGTGCCGGAGACGAAATCCAGGTGAATATGAAGGCGGTGGCGGTATTGGAGGAAGTTGTCGTCACTGGTTATGAGAAAAAAGCCAGGCACGATGCCCGCAGCATGGGGCGGGCTATGAAAGAGATGCCGGCTTCCGCCCCGGCCTTGTACGGCGCGGTGCCCTACAGCTACAGCGGCGACGTGCAGGAGGACTGGAACACCGAAGATTACAGCGTCATCACCGAAAACCGCTTCTACGAGGCCACCAAAGAGCCTTTGTCCACCTTTTCCATCGACGTCGACGCGGCCTCCTACAGCAACATGCGGCGCTTCCTGAAGAACGGCCAGCAGCCGCCCAAAGACGCCATCCGCATCGAGGAAATGGTCAATTATTTCAACTACGAATACCCCGAGCCGGCAGGAGAGCATCCTTTCGAAGTCATTACCGAAATTTCCGCCTGCCCCTGGCAGCCCGGACACCGCCTGCTGCACGTCGGCCTGCAGGGCAGGCACATCCCCATGGATGAACTGCCCGCCTCCAACCTGGTCTTCCTCATCGACGTGTCGGGCAGCATGAGCGACGCCAACAAACTGCCATTGCTGCAATCCTCCTTCAAGTTGCTCACTGACCAACTGCGCGAGCAGGACAAGGTGGCCATCGTCGTCTACGCCGGCGCGGCCGGGCTGGTGCTGGAACCCACTTCCGGCGCCAACAAGCAGAAGATCAAGGACGCCATCGGCAAGCTGCAGGCAGGAGGCTCCACTGCGGGCGGCGCAGGCATACAGTTGGCCTATAAGGTGGCGCGGGACAACTTCGTCAAAGGCGGCAACAACCGCGTCATCCTCGCTACCGACGGCGACTTCAACGTGGGCGCCAGCTCCGACGCCGAAATGGTCCGCCTCATCGAGAACGAGCGCGAGAGCGGCGTCTTCCTGACCGTCCTGGGCTTCGGCATGGGCAATTACAAGGACAATAAGATGCAGCAGCTCGCCGACAAAGGCAACGGCAACCACGCTTATATCGACGACATCAGCGAGGCCAAGAAGGTGCTGGTCTCCGAATTCGGCGGCACCGTCTTCACCATCGCAAAAGACGTCAAGCTACAGATCGAGTTCAACCCCACCCGCGTCAAAGGCTACCGCCTCATCGGCTACGAGAACCGCGTGCTGAACAACGAGGACTTCAACGACGACAAAAAGGACGCCGGCGAACTCGGTTCCGGCCACACGGTGACGGCCCTGTACGAGATCATCCCCGTGGGCGTGGAAAGCCCTCACCTGACGAGCGTAGACGACCTGAAGTACCAGGAAACCAGGGCGACAAAGGACGCCGCCCGTTCCAAAGAACTCTGCACCATCAAGCTGCGCTACAAGCAGCCCGACGGCGCAGAGAGCCGGCTGATCGGCCACCCGGTACTGGATAAAGGCACAGATCTGGACAAATCGAGCGACAACTTTCGCTGGGCGGCCGCCGTGGCCGAGTTTGGCCTGCTGCTGCGCGATTCCGAATTCAAGGGCGAAGCCACCTACGCTCATGCCAAAAAACTGGCGCAAACCGCCAAGGGCAAGGACCCTAATGGTTACCGCCGCGAACTGATCGACATGATCGATACCATGAAGAGCCTGGCGGACCCGGAGGTGGCGGGCAAGGAGTAATTTCGGGGTCAGGCCGGGCGGTGTACGGTGGAAGATGTACGAGGGGTACGGAGATGCGGCGCCGAAACAAGCTCTAAGCAGCCAGGCAGATTTAAATTATAAATAACCTGGATTGCTCGTTACGGCGGCCTGTGGCCGTACACGGTCCTGATTGCCGGGCTCCTGCCCGGCGTGTTCAGGCCTTAATTGCCTGTTTACGCCGGGCGGCATGCCTAATAACCAATAACCCCAACTGATTCCCCACAGGCTCAGCAACCCCATGCAACTTGTACCAAAACCAATAACCATTCCCCTTACCCCCGGTACACCACCTTCCAAACCTTGCCCTTCACGGAATCAGCGATATACAGTGCCCCATCCGGCCCCACTGCCAGCCCGGTGGGCCGGTGGCGGGCGTCCCGCGGCGATTCGACAGTTTCTATCCCGGCGATGTTGTCGGCGAAGATTTCCCAGTTGCCGGAAGGCTGCCCGTCCTGCATGGGGACGAAGGCCACGAAGTAGCCCTTCTGGGGCAGGGGGGAGCGGTTCCAGGAGCCGTGGAAGGCAATGAAGGCGCCGTTGTGGTATTTTTCCGGATACGCTGTCGCCGTATAGAACACCAGGTCGTTGGGCGCTATATGGCCGGGAAAGGCGAGGATGGGCTGGGATTTACCGGCGCACCTGCCCTGGGTTTTGGCGTCCCCGCCATACTCCGGCGCCAGTATTTTTTTGTTTTGCAATTGATCATAATAACAATAGGGCCAGCCGTAATCGTCGCCTTCGCTGAGGCGGACGAACTCTTCGGCAGGCAGTTGGGCGCTCTGCTCCTCATCGTAAAGCTCCGGGTAGAGGTAGTTGAGCTGGTCGCGGCCGTGTTGCACGGCGTAGAGGCTGTTGGCGATGGGGTTCCATTCCAGCGCCACGCAATTGCGCAGGCCGGTGGCGTATCTTTTCCCGTCGCCCTTCTGCGTCTGGGCCAGGGCGTTGGCGTCGAACTGCCAGATGCCCGCCTGCCATTCCAGTTGGGGGCAGGGGTCCATGCCCGTAGACCCTTTGGTCCGCGCCTGTTTCATACAGGCATTGGACGGCCCGCCGACGTTGACATACAGGTGCCCGGCGTTGTCAAAAGTGATGGTCTTGGCCTCGTGGGAACGCTGGTCGGGGAATCCGCCGGCGACCAGGGCCCGTTCCGATTCTTCGGGGATCAGGTTGTCGCCTTCCGGCAGAGGATAACGGTAGACCTCCCGGTCGGACGAGCAGTAGAGGAAACCGTTGTAGATGGCTATCCCCGTTCCGGTATGGCTGCCGAAATACTCCACCCGGTCGGCCCGCCCGTCGCCATCTTCGTCGCGCAGGGCGGCGACGCCTTTGCCGTCTTTTTCATCCTGGAGCTGGATGTATAGGTCGCCGTTGTCGCGTACGGCGATATGCCGCGCCCGGCCGATACTGTCGGCAACGACCAGGGCCGTGAAGCCTTCGGGCAACCGGATAGATGGGTCTTCCCGGGAGTCGGCGGGCCGGGCTTCGGGCGCCTCTTTCCCGGTAGTTTCTCCGGCGGAGTTGTTGCAGCCAAAAGCCAGCAATGCAATGGAAAGCAGGAAAAGGAAACAGTAGGTTCGCATAATTAGTGGTTTGGTTATATTCCCGAAACAAAAAACACATTAGTTTTGCGTTTTTTTCAGGCTTCCGGTCACGGCAGGCGGAGGGCGGGCCTCCCATGGTATGACCCTGCGGCCAGCTCGGGTTTTGCAGCCATGCTATGGGTAAGCGCTTAGCCACGCCACCGGGGCTGCTGCGGCCCTAAGGGGCCGGAGAAGAATAACTTCTCCATTTGATACGGCTCTTTTTCCGCCAGGCTGCGTTACTCGTCAGTCAGGTAGCTCCGGCTATCTTCCCTCCTCGTGCCTTGCCTGGCGAAAAAACAGCTCGCCTGAAATGAGGAACTTATTCTTCTCCGGCCCCTAAGGGATTGCGCAACAATAAATTACCCATTTATACTCGTTCTTTTGCGCGCTGGCGGCCCCGACACTTCCCCGACACTTTGTGTACGGGGGGGGCAGTGTACGGGGTAGGCTGTTGCCAAGCCTCGCCGTAGCTCTGCTATGCCTGCGTCCGTCTATACAGCCGGATAAATTTGGCGCCTTTCCAGCACACAAAATTTTACCCGGCTGCATAGACGGGAACTTCGTCTATTCTGTGTAATTTATTATTGCGCAATCCCTTAGCATTAAGGATATGGCTGCGAGGGTGCGATTCCCATTTGTGCCCCTTTGGCGTATCACCTGGAGGAATGCCCTGAAATTGATGGGTCCATGGCTGCATTGGCCCATTGTCAGGCCGCCCGTGCCCCGCAAACCATGGGCCAAGGGAACCCTGAAGCCATTATACTGGCGAACGCGTGGTTTTGTCAGGAACAAAACCAGCGATGCCAGTATATACTGACCCGGCGGGTTTTGTAGTCGACAAAACCTGC
>JAGFJD010000277.1 GCA_024102975.1 Phaeodactylibacter sp.
TTTGAGGCGAAAATGTCAGATTTTGGGTTCTCACGTAGGCATTTTTCCACCCCATAGCAGCGCTACGGGGCGGAAAAATGGCAAAGTGAGGTTCCAAAAGCTGGCATTTGCAGCCAAAATGACTACCTCCAAACATGCTCTAAGCGCCGGAAAGAAGAAGAGCAGTTGGCGACAATCGCCAACTGCTCTTCCTGTAATTATTCCAGTTAACTTTTAAGCTTGTTCAAAGGTAGTTACCGGGATCAGGAATCGGAGGAAACCAGCTTTACTTCGAGATCAAACTCGTCGTAGATCGTCTTGTCTCCCAGGTTGTCGAAGAAACTGCCGGATCCGAAGCGCACGTTGAAATCCGAACGGTCTACCTTGATCTCTGCGGTTGATACCTTCTCGCCGTTCTCTTCCGTCACCTTGGAGAAAAACTTGATCTCTTTCGTGATGCCTTTGATCGTCAGGTCGCCGACAATCTTGTAATCGCCGGGGGTGCCGCGGGAAACGACCTGGGTGATGACGAACCTGGCAGTCGGGAATTTCTCTACGCTAAAGAAATCGTCGGATTTCAGGTGGCCCACCAGCTTCTGGTTCCACTCGCCTTCCAGGTCGTTGCAGGTGATGGAGGCCATATCGATTTCAAACTCCCCTCCGACGAGCTTGTCCCCTTCGAAATCCAGTTTTCCGGACTTGAGCTGGATGTTGCCGGTGTGAGAACCGGTCACCTTGTAGCCGTTCCAGACGATATTGCTCTTTTCGACCCGGACTTCGAGGCTTCTTACTTCATCGTTGAGCGGGCTGGTAAAGCTCATACCAACCAGGGCAAATGCTGCCAGCAGCGTTGACAATGCGGTTACTTTCTTCATGGTTAAAATGGTTTTTATTGATGACAAATGCTCTAACATATTTCCGCTAATTAGGTTTATACAACTATTGTATGTACATCCGTTTTTCTAAAAAAAATGGATTGCTAATCCCGGAGCTTATCCAGGAGGCTGTTCAACTGTTCGGCCTCGGCGGCGCTCAGGGCGCTCATTTTCTGATGGAGGCCTTCTTCCATGACCCGGGAAAGGCTTTCCAGTACTTCCAGGCCTTTTTCCGTGATCTCAACATCCACCCTGCGGCGATCTGAAGGGCATACCCGCCGCTCTACATAGCCCTTTTTTTTCAGCTTTTCCACCAGGCGGGAAGCGTTGGACATTTTATCGATCATGCGCTCGGTCAGCAGTTTCACCGTTGCCGGTTCGGGATGCATGCCCCGCAGGATGCGCAGGATGTTGAACTGCTGCCAGGAAATCTTATAAGGCTTCAGGAGCTGGGCTGAGTTCTGGCTCAGCCAGGAAGCCGTAAAAATGACATTGATGTGCGCTTTGTGATACACACTCTTGAATTTCTTCTGCTTTATTTCTTCTTCGATTTTCATCACGGCACAAATATATGTATATACAATTAAAGTTGCAACATTAAAATAATTTTTTGTTGCTTTCTATCGCACAAAAATAATACCTCAACCCGGAAAATTACATCTGCTGCCCAACCGGATGGCATAAATGACGTAGTTTTGGGGCTTAAAAAATTTCAGAGAAAAGACAAGCGATGAAAATACTAATTATCGGCGGAGGGAATATGGGGATGACCTACGCCCAGAGTTTCCTGCGTTCCCACATTACGAACAAAGAGGACATGATGATCCTTGAAAAATCGGCGCAGAAGGCCGAAGAGCTGGCCAAAAAGGATATAGGCACCATATACAGCCGGGCGGAGGACTGCCTGGCCCAGGCCGACCTGGTCATTTTTGCCGTTAAGCCTCAGGACGCGCCGGTTTTATTCCAGAGCCTCAGAGCGTTGATCGACCCTCAGCAGGTTTTCCTGTCCATTATGGCGGGCGTTAAAATTGGATCCATCTGCGATGCCCTGGGGGTAAGCAAAGTCATTCGCGCCATGCCCAACCTGCCGGCGCAGATCGGCATGGGCATGACGGCGTTCACCTCATCCGATGACGTCACCCGCATCGAACTGGTCATGGTACAAAACCTGCTCAGCACGACCGGCAAGGCCATTTATGTGGAAAAAGAGGAGGCCATTGACGCTGCCACGGCAATCAGCGGCAGCGGGCCCGCTTACGTTTGGTTTTTCATGAAGTCATTGATGGACGCTGCCCGGCAGATGGGGTTCAGCTACTCCGAATCCGAGCTGCTGGTCAGCCAGACCTTCCGCGGCGCCATCGAACTGTTCAGCAAAACGGACTTCACCTGCGAAGAGTGGATCGAAAAAGTGTGTTCCCGGGGAGGGACGACCGAGGCCGCCCTGGCCACCTATAACAAGAACCTGGTGCGGGACGACATCATCGCGGGCGCAGAGGCGGCCCTGCGGCGGGCGGTCGAACTGGGCAGGGGGGAGTGAAAAGGACTGGCTGTTCGCTGTTCGCGGTTTGCAAAATCCGGAAAACCGGGGGGCGTTTTTCAGATCAGCGCAATGAGGTCAGTTGAGGTTGAGGTTGAGGCTAAGAGCCTTAGGCAAGCCAAGCTAGTGCAGCCAGAACGAAGTCCCGGGAAAGTTATTAACGCCTCCACAGCATCATCGTGACAACCTTCGGTTCGTCACCGGCCTTCGCCTCGGTTAAAGCCAAAATCACTAACCTACTAAACCCGACACTTATTAATCTCACGTCGCACACCACTAGACATTTTCTGGTCCGTTTAAAAGTGTAAGCGTGTAAAGGTGTAAAAGAAATTGGCTCCCAATCATTTACACGTTTACACTTTCACACCTTTACACAAGTAGCCCCCAAAATGTC
>JAGFJD010000037.1 GCA_024102975.1 Phaeodactylibacter sp.
AGAGTATGTTTGGAGGCCACCCTTTGGGCTAAAAAACGTCCCTTTTTTGATGATATTTCGTTGCCTTTTTTGTCCATACCTTCGGGTATGCACTTCAAAAGCCGCCTCATCTCATCAAAAAATTGCCGCTTTTTATCTCCAAAAGTGGCTTCCAAACATACTCTTAGAGCCCCATTCCGACCCCGGCAAAAGATCGGGGCAGGCTTTCCGGCTTTGCACTTCCGACTTCAAACAAAGGCACGCCCAAAGCCCGGTTAGAATGGGAGCTGCATATATTCTTGTAGCAACAGGCTTGCTGTTTTCCCTCCACCCTCTCTGCGCGCAATCCTCGTTTTCCGGCCTGGTGTTCGACACAGAGCGGCTGAAACCGGTGGAGAACGCCAGCATCTTCGTCCAGGAAACCGGCCAGTTGGTGGAGGCCGACAAAGGCGGCCGCTTCGAACTGTCGCCCGTGCCGGCGGACAAGCTTACCCTGACGGTCTTTGCCGAAGGATACACGACCCGGATACTGGAAGCTGACGCAAAGAAGAAAGGGGTACTGGAGATTGCCGTCGCCCCCCTGTCCATCGACATCGAAACGGTGGAGGTGAAAACGGAGGCGGAAAGCTACGGCCTGCGCCGCCTGCGCAACGTGGAAGGCACGGCCATCTACGCCGCCAAGAAGAGCGAAGTGATCGAGCTGGAAAACATACTGGGCAACCTGGCGGCCAACAACGCCCGCGAAGTGTACAAGGGCATCGCCGGCCTGAACATCTGGGAGAACGACGGCGCCGGCCTGCAGCTGGCCATCGGCGCCCGCGGGCTGGACCCCAACCGCACTTCCAACTTCAACACCCGGCAGAACGGCTACGACATCAGCGCCGACGCCCTGGGGTATCCCGAAAGTTACTACACGCCTCCCGCCCAGGCCCTGCAGCGCATCGAGGTCGTCCGGGGCGCGGCTTCCCTGCAGTACGGCACCCAGTTCGGCGGCCTGCTCAATTTCGTTTTTAAAAAAGGGCCCGAGGATAAGCCTTTCGAGTTCACCACCGAAAATACCTACTGCTCCTTCGGCCTGTTCAATACCTTCAACAGTTTCGGCGGCACGAAGGGGCGGGTCAACTATTACGGTTTTTATCAGTATAAACGGGGAGACGGCTGGCGCCCCAATTCCGAATTCAGCCAGCATACCGCCTTTGGCAACGTGAACATCAAAGCCACGGAAAAGCTGGACATCGGCCTGGAATTCACCCACATGAACTACCTGGCCCAACAGCCGGGCGGGCTGGCGGACTTCGAGTTCGGGCTGGACCCCCGCCAGTCCAAACGGGATCGCAACTGGTTTCAGGTCGACTGGAACCTGGCAGCGCTGACCCTCGACTACCGCCTGTCGGACCGCACCCGCTTCAACCTGCGCAGCTTCGTGCTCGCCGCCGGGCGGGACGCCCTGGGCGAACTCGGCCCCATCAACCGCCCCGACCCCGGCCGCGAGCGCGACCTCATCATGGGCGCGTACCGCAACTTCGGCTCCGAAGCCCGCTTGCTGCACCGCTACGCCCTGAACGGACAGTCCTCCACCTTCCTGCTCGGCGCCCGCTTCTACCGGGGCTTCACTACCAACCGGCAGGGCGACGCCAATGACGGCAGCGGCCCGGACTTCCAGTTCCTCAACCCCGACGACCTGGAACGATCCGATTACGAATTCCCCAGCCGCAACCTGGCGCTCTTCGCCGAGAACCTGTTCAACCTCAGCCCCCGCCTGTCGGTCACCCCCGGCATCCGCCTGGAATACATCCGCACCGCTTCCGACGGCTACTACAAGCAGCGGGTATTCTCCGGCGGCCAGGTCATCTTTGAACAGCGCCTGGAAGACGCCCAGGTCAACGAGCGTTCCTTCCTGCTGATGGGCCTCGGCCTGGGCTACCAGCTGAAGCAGGGCCTGGAAGCCTACGCTAATATCTCCCAGAACTACCGCGCCATCAACTTCAGCGACCTGGCCGTAGTCAACCCCAACCTGGTCGTAGATTCTTTGCTCCGGGACGAAAGGGGCTACAATGCCGACATCGGCCTGCGGGGCACCTTGCTGGGCAACCGCCTGCGCTTCGACCTCAGCGCTTTCTACCTGCGCTACAACGATCGCATCGGCCTGTCGGAGATCGCCGTTCCCGACCCCATCACCGTCGAGCGGCAGTCCGCCTACCGCACCAACATCGGCGACGCCCGCATCCTGGGCCTGGAAGCCTACGCTGAGGCGGATGCCTGGCGGCTGGTTTTCGGGGAGCAATCCCGCCCCTCGTTGCCGGTGTTCCTGAACCTCAGCCACCTGCGGGGAGAGTATGTCAGCGGCCAGCGGCAGTTCGTCGGCAACGAGGTGGAGCTCATCCCGCCCATCTCCGTCAAGGCGGGTCTGGCCTTCCGGCTGAAGGGCCTGCGCCTGAGCTATCTCTGCACCTACGTCCGCCGCCACTACAGCGACGCTACCAATGCGGAATTTGTAGCCAACGCCACCCGCGGCCTCATCCCGTCCTACACCGTGATGGACGCCTCGGCCAGCTATGAGTTCAGCCGCTACCGCCTGCAGGCCGGGGTGAACAACCTGGCGGATGCGGCGTACTTCACGCGGCGGGCGACGGCCTATCCCGGGCCGGGCATTATTCCGGCGGAGGGGCGGCGGTATTATGTGGGGGTGCGGGTGGGGATATGATTAGCGAGTGAACAAGAACTACCTTAAAAGGATGGCGATCGAGGCGGATGTTCCCCAATGAGAATCAACAAGTATCTTAGATTAACTACTCCCTTCCTGTTCAAATCCAACTTTTGTACCGTAGCCCGGCCCGCAGGTGTCAGGCCAATGATTATGGTTTGGCTTGGGTTCCACTGAAAATGGCCTGCCCAATGCTGCTGCCTGGGATGGAAAAGCTGAACAATGGTATTAGTAACTGGATCAATCGCTTCAACATGGTTGTATTTCCTGTTGTTGCAGCCCTGACAGGAGTAGGCGAGATTATCCAGGTCGTTCGTTCCTCCTTTAGTGACGGGAATAATATGTTCCACAGAAAAGGGGTCTGGAGAAAAATCAGCTTGAGAAAGGCAATATTCACAACAAAAGCCAGCACGCTTTCCAACTTGTTCTTTTCGGGTTTTGCTGATGCGTTCAGGCATTTGAACCGGCTTTGATGCCCAGAGAGCTCATCAAATCTTTAAGAGGTACTTGTTTCAATTTAGTCAGTTCGATCAAATACTTCATCCGCTCAGCATTGGCATTTTCTATCTGGTCAGATATATGGATCAACTCTAAGTACTCTTCCGGATCCAATTGTTCATTGTCCCGCAGAGATTTAAGGTAATTGTATCTTTTCCAGACGGCCACTGGAATACCAAGGTTGATCTTTTGCAATAACTTGCGCTCCTTTTCTTCCAGGCTCAATTCTTTGGAAGCCCCCGGCTGAACCTTTCCCTTCAGTATCTCGATAACATACTGATCAATATCCATGCCGGCCTCGGAGGCTGACTCTCGGAGCTTTTCTTCTAATTCCGGTGAAAGCTGGATGGTAATTGACATCGGCACTTTTTAGGTTCTGCTTACAAATTTAGGGAAAAAAAGGCACACTGTAAACCTTTGCAGTTTTGTCATAAATAAAGATTTGAAGAAGTTAAAAGGAGGCTGAGTTTCAGCCTCCTTTATTGATCCTTATCATCGTCTCGAACTCACCTCGCCACCACAAATTGCTTCACCTGCCGTCCACCCTCTGTCTTCACCGAAAGGAAATACAGTCCGTTGGGCAGGCCATGTTCCGCCAGGCCGATGCGCAGGGCCGGGCTTTGCAGGGCCTGTGCGGGCAGGGAGAATACCAGCCGGCCGAAGGCGTCGTGGATGCTAATGGCCACCTCCTGCTCCAGGAAGGCGGGCATGTGGAGGGTGATGGCGCCGGCGGTGGGGTTGGGGTACAGTTCGAAACTGTTGCCTTCCGTTCCGGCTGTCCGGACAGAGCGGCTGGATGGAGGAGGAACGGTGTTGCCCGGGCCGCAGTCGGCCGTGCCGGCCTGGATGACGCCGATCAGGGCCTGAATCTGGGCGATGATGTATTCGGCCTCTGCCTCCGGGACACACTACTAGTACATGAAAACTTAAATAAATGGTTGCTTAGGCGAAGTTATTTTGGACTTAATCAAGGAAGAAAAAACGAGCATAGCCGGAGCTACGTGAGTTTTTTCTGACGAAGAGTAAGTTCA
>JAGFJD010000333.1 GCA_024102975.1 Phaeodactylibacter sp.
TAGGCCGTGTCCCAGCCCACGTCGGTGCGGGGCAGAATATCATCCCCGCCGGGGGCCGTGCCGAGCTGCAGGTAGTAGCCGTCGAAGCAGCCTTCAGCGGGATGCCAGCGCAGCAGGGGAAATAGAGAGCTGTCTTGCACCGGCAGCAGCGCCGGGCCGCAGGGGGCGGGGCGGCCGCGGTAGCGGTAGATTTTGCCCCTTTTGGTACAGAAATAGCCTACCGAATCGCTTGTCATGAATACTTCCTGGCCTAATATCTCTTCATTGGCGGCTACTGCGGGAATATAGTGTTGTTTCCAGCTTTCGCCGCCGTCGGTAGTGACAAATATGCCCTTATTCGGGGCTACTCCTATCCAGCCGAGGGTGTCGTTGGCAAAGTAAATAGAGACAGCGCCTACCTGTTCCTCCCCCATCACCGGGTAGCAGTCCCAGGTGTCGCCCCCGTCCGTACTTTTACACATGGAATTGTCTTCGGCAGCTACCCAGCCCAATTGGGGGGTGAGGAAAAAAACATCATAGTAATCCCGAAACATGGACAGCTGCAATTCCCAGTTTTGGCCCCCGTCGGCGGTGTGGTATAAGCGCCCATTGCTGCCGGAGTTGCCAATTACCCAGCCATTGTTTTCGTCTGCAAAATAGGCCTCTCTTGCATTGAAACCAGGGTGTTGAAACTGGGCCTGCCAGGTCCTTCCGCCGTTGGTGGTTTTTTGAATGGAAAGCCCCCAGGCAGAAATCCAGCCGGTGTCTCGGTTGATAAAAAACAAGCCATCGATTATCCTATTCTGGTTTGGAGCTATATCAAAGATCGACTCGCGCCAATCTACTCCTCCGTTATTAGTCCAATAAGTTTGATTGGTGCTGTTAGCAGAAATAATACCATTCTGTCCATCTAAAAAAAATATGTTGTTAGGGAATGGGCCGGGGGAAGAGAACGTTTCCCAGTTTATTCCTCCGTCGGTAGTTTTCATGTAGAAGCCTCCATTGTAAGAGCCTGAAACATACCGTTCTCCACAAGCCCAGCCCACTGTATCATTGATGAAGTGGATATCTCGTATATAGGAGAAATTAAAAACGTCTTCATAATCGTCATACATCAGTTCCCAGCATTGTCCCCATGTTATATTCACCGAAAACAAAATAAAGAAAGAGAAAGAAAAAAGATGCCTTTTCATGAGATGATAAATATAGAAAAGCCTGATGCCGTTGTCCAACCGCATCAGGCAGTATTAATTAATATTGTTTATTGAAGCTTAATAAGCCGGCCGGATTGTACGCTTTTGCCGGCTTCCAGATGGTAGAAATAAGCCCCCTCGGGCCAGGTATTGGCAGCAGGCAGTTGTACTTTCTGCCGGCCCGCATCCAGGGCCAGCGCCTCAGCATATACCTGTTTGCCCCTGGCATCGAAGATGCTCAGCCGGGCTTCCAGCGCCGCCGGGGCGGAGATGCGGAAAGACAGGCCCTGCTGAAAGGGATTAGGCACAGGGGTGATGTGGAATGCCTCGCTGCCGGGCGTTCCAATGCCCGGCATGGGCCGCCCGCCCTCGCCTTCTTCCTGGGATTGCAGGCGTACCTCCAGCGCAGTGCCGTTGCTGGAAAACGCCAGGGGGCGCAGCAACGCGCTGTCGATGCTGATGTGCGAGAGGGCATCCTCTACTTCGCCTTGGGGGGTGAATACCAGGCTGAGGATATTGTCGTTGGGCGTGAAGGCCGTGCTGTCGCCGTCGAGGTCGTACCAGGCCAGCCGCACCACGCCGCCGGCCTCCTCCTGGAAGCTGTAGGCATTGCTGTCCACCAGCATGGCATCTTGCACAAACCCGCTGAAGCTGAGGTAAGCGGTGTCAAACCGCAGTGCAAACTGCAAGGCCGCTAAATGGGCCGCGCTGTCCGGCACCAGGTCTATGCGCACGTCGTTTTCTCCGCTGCCTTCCGGAGGGGTGTTTTCCTCCAGGGCGATGACTAATTCCCCTCCGGTGACGAGCTCGCCGGCGCAACTGCAATCCACGTCGCCAACCTTAACGGCGTCAAAGCAGGCCTTATAGCCCATATCTGAATTGTATTCCACACATCCTGGCACCCCATTTATTAATGGGTTTGGCACAGGAAAGTCATAGCCGCAGGGAATAAAGCGCCAGTGCGGCCCGCCGGCGAGAGTTGGGCTAATACTCAGGATGGCCTTCCTGAGTTCGATCAGGTCCAGCGTCGTGATGCTGTCATTTCCAGTAACATCTGCGGCGACGTATTGGCGAGGGTCGCCAAACCGCCCTACGCCCAGGATGTGCTTGCTCATCAGCAACAAGTCGAATGTGCTGACGCCGCATAACAGGTCTTCGGTATCCGTTTTGCAGGCGGCCAGCACATACGACTCCCCCTGCGCGCAATCCGGGGTTTGGAAGTAGCCTTCTTTGCTGCTCGCATAGCTGAAGTCGCAGGGCGGCAGCGCAGCGCAGGAACAGGATGTGGTGCCGGCCGGCAATACGCAGATGTCCACGCCCTCCACCGGCGCCCTTGCGAAAGGGTTGTCATAACACCCCATGGCCACTTCGCCCACCGGGAAATTGCCGGCATCGCCTAGGGCAAAGCCTTTGTCCAGCGCAGAAAGCACACATAAGCCGTCGTTGATGTCGAGGTTGTTCCATTTCGCCAGCCTGACTTTCAGGTCGTCGATGCTGACACAAGGGGCCGTGCTGCTGACAATGATATCAAAGACTTTAGCGCGGTACGAATTCATGACGCTCTGGCAGAGGCCGAAAGCCACCACTTTGCTGTTCTCCCGTATCTCTATGCACTGGCCGTTTTGGGGATAGGC
>JAGFJD010000334.1 GCA_024102975.1 Phaeodactylibacter sp.
GACATTTTCTGGCCCGTGTAAAAGTGTAAGCGTGTAAAGGTGTAAAAGAAATTGGCTCCCAATCATTTACACGTTTACACTTTCACACCTTTACACAAGTAGCCCCCAAAATGTCCAGTGGTCTGGCGGCCAACTAACAACCAAAACCAAATTTCATGCAAACCAGAACTCTAGCAATCACCCTAACCTTAATTTTACTGGGCTGCTGCACCCTGCTGCCTGCCCAGAATACCATTTATGAACCCCTCGCGCTGGAAGATGTCCGCTATGCCCCCGAAGATTTCGGCAGGATGTGGACCTTCGACGCCGTGCCCACCCAACGCTTCGAGGAGCTCTACGAATTCAAAGTGACCAAAGAATGGCTGGACGACGTACGGCTTTCCGCCCTGGAATTCTCTACCGGCTGCTCCGCCTCCTTCGTGTCGGCAGACGGGTTGATCATGACCAACCACCATTGCGTCCGAGGCCTGCTGCCCGGCATACAGCAGGAAGGAGAAAACCTGCAAAAAGACGGTTTCTATGCCGTCGACCAGAAGGGCGAACGGCCGTTCCCCAACCTCTACGCCGACCAGCTCCTGGCTGTTGAAGACGTGACCAGGGAAGTCCAGGCCGCCATGGCCGGAGGCAAAACCGAGGAAGAACAGCTGCAATTGCGGGATATTAAAATCCAGGAACTCGCCGCTGCCTGCGAAGAAGGCGGCGGCACCCGGTGCCGGGTCGTCACCCTCTACAATGGCGGCAAGTACGCTCTGCATTCTTACAAACGCTACGAAGACATTCGCCTGGTGATGGTTCCGGACGTGCAGATCGCGGCTACCGGCTGGGACTGGGACAATTTCACCTACCCCCGCTACGAGCTGGATTTTGCCTTTCTGCGGGCATACGACGAAGACGGGCAGCCGGTGAAAAGCTCCAACTATTTTCAGTGGAGCGAAAAGGGCGCCGCCGGGGGCGAGCCGGTCTTTATCGTCGGCCGCCCGGGAAATACCGACCGCCTGTTATCCATGGCGCAGGTGGCCTTCCACCGCGACCACCGCAACCCTACCCTGCTTACCCTTTTCAACGAATTGTACCAGGCGCAGTACGCTCATTTCCAGGCCAACCCGGGCCGCCAGGCGGAACTGCTGAGCCAGTTGCTGAGCGTGGCCAACGGCCGCAAGGTATTCGCCGGCTATCAAATGGCTCTGCGCGACGAATACCTGATGGCTAAAAAACAGGATTTCGAACGGGAACTGAAAAGCCGCATGGAAAAGGATAAGGCATTGTACTCCGAATACCGCGGCCTGTGGGACAAGATCGATGGAGCGGCAGGTATCCTCAACGAACACTTCACCGCTTATTTCACGCACCAGATCACCCCCTTCAACAGCCCCGCCCACCTGATACTGGCCAAAAAACTGGTGGATTATGCCGAACAGATGGCCCTGCCGGAGAGCGAAAGGGCAGCCCCTTACAGAGGGGAAAAACTCGCGGGAACCAAATCGGAGCTGGCACTCCAGGCGCCGGATATGGAACTGGAGAAGCTCCGCATCCAGGCACACGCCAACTTCCTGGCCAAAGTCCTGGGAAAAAATTCAGAAGCGCTGAAGATCGCCTACGGGGGCAATACGGGCCAAAAGGCGCTGCAATATATCCTGGAAAATGCCGCTGTGGCCTCTCCCGATAAAGTGGCAGCCCTCATCGAAGGCTCGCCCAAAGGGATACTGGAAGCGAAGAGCCCCTACCTGTGGTTCGCCCGCCACGCCAAAGCGAAACTGGCTGAACTCGGCCCGACGATGCAGGACGCCCAGAACACCCTGGACGTACAGAACCAACGGCTGGCGCTGCTCATCTTCGAGGCCTTCGGCACGGAAATGCCGCCCGACGCCACCGGCTCCCTGCGCATCTCCGACGGCCGCATCCTGGGCTATGAATACAATGGGACCCTCGCCCCCGCCAAGACGACTTATTACGGCCTGTGGGACCGCTACCACTCCTTCGGCGAGAGCGCTTATCCCTGGGGCCTGCACGAGCGCTGGCAGGAAGTGCCCCCCGGGCTGGACCTGTCCATCCCGATCTGCTTCGCTTCCGACAACGACATCGTGGGCGGCAACTCGGGCAGCGCCGTCATCAACCGCAATGCCGAAGTGGTCGGCCTGGTGCACGACGGCAACCTGGAGAGCCTGGCCGGCAGCTACGCCTTCCTGCCGGAAGCGAACCGGGCCGTCTCTACCGACTCCCGGGGGCTGCTGGAAGGGTTGAGGCATGTGTATAATGCGGTGCGGCTGGTGAAGGAGCTGGAGAACGGGGGGATGAGGTAAAGGGTTGAATGGCCGGAGGCAGCCCAGCCGGCATCACTTCACTTTATCGAGGCGCATTTCAAAGAAATGGTTCCAGCTCTCGCCCCCGTCCCTGGATTGTTCGCCGGTTTCCACCCAGGCGCCGGTTTCTGTCAGGCGGGCGGTATTTTTCATAATGCCGACGTAGGGATTTTCGATGCGCCATTCCAGGGCGCCGTCGGGCAACACCTCCGCTGGGGCGTCCACGTACAGGCCGTCGGATTTGTAGGCGCGCACGTTGTACTGTTTCACCCAGGGGTTGTAAGTGATGACGCCGAAGGCGTGGTGTACCGTATCGGCGGGATTGTCGGGGCGGACGCCGATGCCCTCTACCACGAGCAGGGTGCCGCCCAGGCGCCATTCGGCCTTCTCCCGCACCCGGGAGGGAGCGGTTTGCCCGTCGGGCAATACCACCATGCCCTCGCCTTCCCATTCGCCTACGAACCAGGAAAGCGCCTTCATTTTTTCCTTAACTACTTTTTCAGTGTCTATGGGCTGGGCGCCCAGAGAAATGGAAGCAAAGCCGATCAACAGCCCGGCAAAGAGTGTCCTTTCCATAGTTCAGTTGTGTTTTGGTGAATACAGCGGGCATTCCTTCGCTTCCAGGATGCAGTTGCGCAGAGCATACGCGTCCTGCCCAAGCAAAGCGCCGCTCACTCCGGGGCGAAACCGGGAACCAAAATAAACGGAACCCGGAAATACTGGCGTTTCCAGGTTTTCCGTCCGGGGGCAGGCAAAGCGAGCCCACGAAGCCTGGCGGCCTGGCCGGTTGACGTGAAAGACGAGGGAAGCTCCCCCGTCAGGAATGATGGTATGCCAGATTTCCCGCTTTTCCTGCTTATCGGGAACCGCGAACAGGAAATGGTGGCTTACCCAGGCACTCAGGGCCGGATCAGGATGATATTCCCGGTAGTGCATCGCTCAGGTTTTGATAAGGTTTGTGGGATTGCCCGGCGCTAATATAAGACACGATTAACAAGATTATTAGGATAGGCAGGCTTTTGGGGTTGTGCAACAAGTATTTGCAGACAGGATTAACAGGATATATACATCCCTGTGACGCAAGCCGCCAAATCTTGTAAATCCTGTTAATCCTGTCTACTAAATCCTGTTAATCCTGTCTACTAAACCCTGTTAATCCTGTCTATAGTCAATCTTGTGTGTTTCCTGTCTGGTTTACCGGGAGGCTGCCAATCAGTTCATAAACCCTCCGGGCCAGCGGGCTGGCGCCGTTGTCGTAGTTCGACAATACGGCGACGGTATAACCTTTATCCAGGAAAATGTCCAGGTTGCCGTTCAGGCCAGGGAAGCCGCCGCTGTGGCCCACCACCTTGCCCGCCGGGCCGTCCTCTACCGAAAAGCCGTAGCCGTAGCGGGCGGTATGGGGCGCCCACATCTTTTCCAGGGAAGCTTTGGAGACCAGTTTGCCGCTTTGCAGGGCGCGGGCAAAACGGAACAGGTCTTCTACTGTCGAAAAGCCGCCGCCCGCCGGGCCGCCTTTGATGACGTGTTTGTACAGGTTGTTCTCCCATTTCCAGGGGCTGTCCGGAGCCGGCACGTAGCCGATGGCGAGGTTTTCCACGGGGTAGTCCATCTCGTAACAGTCCGTATTGTCCATGCCGGCCGGCCGGTAGATATTCTCCCGGATATAATCGAAATAATCCTGCCCCGTGGCGTTCTGGATGACCACCCCCAGCAGCAGCATGCCGGTATTGCTGTAGCCGAAGCGCTCTCCGGGCTCGAACCGCAGGGTTTCGCCCTGAACCAGGGGCTTGAAATCCTCCACCGAGCGGTACAGCTCCCGGGAGCCGTTCCAGTAGGTGTCGTTGAAGTAACTGCCCAGGCCGGAGGTGTGGGTCAGCAGGTGGTGGACGGTGACCTTGCTGGTGATGGATTCCGGCAGCCAGCTTTCATC
>JAGFJD010000014.1 GCA_024102975.1 Phaeodactylibacter sp.
GCCACCGGCCGGCAGGAGTCCTGGAAGGATGTCGGCGCCAACCTGGCCGAAGGCTACATCGACACCACCGTCGTCCGGGGGGAAGCGCCCAAAGCCCTGGTGGAGATGAACTACCACGGGCCTTTCGCATACGAAAGCAGCCGGCGTTACCAGTTCTACTCCCTGCTTTCCGCTCTGCGCATCCGCCTGCGGGAAGCCCTGCGCGAAGACAAGGGGGGCGTATACGGCGTCAGCGTCAGCGGCGTTGCCCTGCCCTACCCCGAACCCAACTACCGCATCACCATTTCTTTCAACAGCGAACCGGCCCGCACCCAGGAGCTGATCGCCACCGCCAAACAGGTCATCGACACCCTGCAAAACCAGGCTGTTGACGAAGAAATCCTTCAAAAAGTCAAGGAAACCCAGCGCCAAAGCCGGATCAAGAGCCTGAAAGAGAATGGCTTTTGGCTCGGACAGGTCAGCACCCGCCTGAAGTACGGCATCGGGCTGGAGGGGATCTTGATGGAAAGGTATGAGCCGTATATTGAAGGGCTGGCCGCCGGGGACATTCAGGAAGCGGCTCAGCGGTATTTGCGGGAGGACAATTTTATACAGGTGGTGTTGATGCCGGAGTGAGACAGGATGACAGGATAACAAGATTTACCCTTTGAAATAGCCCTGGAGGAGCACTCGGTTATTTCACAGGGTGAACAGGATTTACAGGGTGGATATGGAGACGAAAGGATTAAAAAGATTTTCTACTATTGTTTATTTGTTGGCAACTCAGGCCAGTTGCCGGCAGTTCACTGCCCGCCTGTAAAACCGGACAAATGCTCCTCCTTAATCAAAAGCCCCTTGAAAGAACCGTCGATCAACCGGCTTTCCAGTACCAGGGCCCGGAACTCCGGATCGACCCCCGAAGCAGCGTAGTAAAAGATCATAGCCAGTTCGTACCGGGAAAAGAGCGACTTCAGCGTATCCAGGAAAAACTGCTGTTCGATGTCGCTCGCCAGGGCATAAGCGACGAGATGCCGGATATTTTTAAAGTACACCTCCAAAATACCAACTTCGTTTTCAAAATAATCCCTGAAAAACTCGAAGGCCTTCTCTTTTTTTTCCTCGCTGCGCAGGCTCCGGCGGACGGACTGGTACAACTCAAATACCGCCTGCCGGCCGTGGACGGAATAATCGGGCACGTCGCCGCCGTAGGTGACGGAATAGGTGATGGCCTGGAGGTTTTGAAAGTGGATATCCAGCAGTTTGAAGAAGTTGGCGCGGCGCGTGGGCAGGGCCTGTACTTTTAGGCCGGAGTCCACCTGTTGTTTTTTGAGGCTGGCCTCATCGATCCTGTCGATCATGTCCAGGAGCGTTTTCCGCAGGCGGTCCAGGCCCAGTTCGACCTGGTCGTAAGGCATCGTATTGATCGAAGAGACGTACATCAGGTCGTTGTACTTGCTTTTCAGCAAAACGAAGTCGTTGAACAGCGCGGCGGATGGGTCCAGGATTTCCTCCATAGCTTCTATCCCGAAGTTGAGGCCCTTGGCGACTCTCGCTTTCAGTTCGGCCCGGATGGCGGTTGGTTCCATAGGTTAACGTTTAATTCCGTGCCCAATTTCTTGTTTTGGCGGGACAAATGCCGAAAATTAAGCATGAACATTCAGGAAATATACGGCCAAATGGGGGAAAATGCCCTGAAGAAGTTCAACCGGGGAGAATTTGAACGTGGTTCCTGGCTGGATTCGGAGGAAGACAAGCATTGCGGCTGGTTGAAGCTTGTTTTTATTTTTACATAATAAGAAAATATTAAATGAGTAAAATAAAATAAAGGAAAAGCGGCATTGGCCTTAACCTTAAACCTCACGTTATTTTAACACGCCCCACATGAATGTGGGACGTCCGGTCACAAAAAGCGGTGGAAGATGTAGGCGTCGACGTAGCCGGGGCCGTCCTGGTAAAATCCTTCCGGAATAATGCCGATGCGTTTAAAACCAAAGGCTTCCCAGGCTTTTATGGCGGCGGTATTGGTGCTCACCACCAGGTTGAACTGCATGGCCCGGTAGCCGGCGGCTTTGGCGGCCTCCAGGGAGTGGGCGCAGAGTTGCTTGCCGATGCCCTGGCCCCGGAAGGAAGTAGCCACCATATAGGCGGCGTTGGCCACGTGGCTGCCGTAGCCGGGCTGGTTGGGTTTGACGATGTAGGCGCCCGCAACCGTTCGGTTTACCTCTGCTATGCCGATCAGGTTATCCAGGTTGATCCAGGCGGCTTCGATCTGCTCGCGGGTGTAGCTTTCGTCGTAAGGGAAGTAGGCCTTTTGCGCTGTAATGTCTTTCCACAGCTGCCAGATGGCATCAAGATCTTTAATGATAGCCGGGCGAATGGCGGGTTTGACAATTGAGTCCATTTGTTTTATGAAATATCTTATTGGGAAATCCAGGAATGGCTGCCGGGGTGCGCTGTATTCCATCAGTCCCTACGCTCGTGTCCCAGCATGCCCTGGCGTAAAAGGGAAAACCTAAGTTACGATTTTGTGCAATTTGTTATACACACATCGAGCAATTCTCTATTATCCTTTAAAAAATTTGTTGACGAATCCCATTCTCAAAATATCAACACCTTACTACAAATCCTATCTTTGCCAAGACCATCATGCCCATGGAATGACCATAACGATCGAGAACATACTGTTGGTTGGCTCTTTGCTGCTTTTAATAAGTGTTATTGTCGGCAAGCCATCCTACAAATTCGGGGTCCCTACCTTGTTGATATTCCTGGCCATCGGCATGTTGGCCGGATCGGAGGGAATAGGGGGCATTTATTTCGACGACCCCAAGATTGCGCAGTTCATTGGAATTGTTTCCCTCAACTTTATCCTGTTCTCCGGGGGGCTTGACACCAGCTACGATGCCGTAAAACCGGTTCTAAGAGAAGGGTTGGCCTTATCGACGCTAGGGGTGCTGTTGACCGCAGTATCGCTCGGAACATTTGTCTGGTTCCTAACCGACTTCACCATCTATGAGAGCATGTTATTGGGCTCTATCGTTTCATCGACTGATGCGGCGGCCGTATTCTCTATCCTGCGCTCCAAAAACCTTGCCTTGAGGGAAAACCTGAGGCCAACCCTGGAACTCGAAAGCGGGAGCAACGACCCCATGGCATACGTCATGACCATCGCTTGCTTGGGACTGGTCGTCAACCAGGACCAGAACATACTGTCTACGCTCCCTTTCTTTCTGCAGCAAATGGCGCTTGGCGCCCTGGCCGGCTGGGGATTTGGCTGGTTAAGCAAAATCGTTATCAATAAGATCGGGCTGGACTTTGAGGGGCTTTATCCGGTATTGGTTATCGCATTGATGTTCATTACGTTTTCCGCAACGGATTTTGTGGGCGGAAATGGTTTTTTGGCCATTTATATTTGTGCAGTCTATTTGGGAAACCAGGATCTGATCCATAAAAAAACCATCCTGAGAATGTATGATGGCCTGGCCTGGTTGATGCAAATCGTACTGTTTCTGACTTTGGGGCTGTTGGTCTTTCCCAGCCAGATCGTCCCTGTAATCGGTATCGGATTGCTGATCTCCCTTTTCCTGATCGTAGTGGCCCGGCCTGTCGGCGTTTTCATCAGCCTGATCTTTTTCAGGATGAAATGGAGAAGGCGGTTTTACATAGCCTGGGTCGGGCTTCGGGGCGCGGCGCCCATCGTATTCGCCACCTATCCGCTTTTGGCAGGGGTAGACAAGGCCAACATGATCTTTAACATCGTCTTTTTTATTTCGGTTACCTCGGTCCTGATCCAGGGGACGACCCTGAGCACCGTCGCCAAATGGCTGAACGTGGCCCTGCCCGAAGGCGCTAAAATTATTGCCCCAACGGATGCCTTCCTGGCCGAGAACCCCAAAACGGAGATGAAAGAATTTATGATAACCGCCAATTGCCGGGCAGCCGATAAAAAGGTCGTGGAATTAAATTTTCCCAAAAACGCCATCATCGCCATGATAAAACGCAACGGCAAATATCTGGTGCCCAATGGTTCTACCGTGATAGAGCCCAATGACACCCTGATCGTGCTTTCCGACAGCAAGGAAGGCCTGGACAAGGTGGAGGTGTGCCTGCTCAAAAGCCATACTGCATGATTTATACACTACCTCTTTATTTCCCCGGAAGTATCCCCGTCCATTAAACTCAGCACGTTTTCCAAAGACACCATATTTACATCCCCCGGAACCGTATGTTTTAGCGCACAGGCAGCCGAGGCAAACTTCAGAGCCTGTACATCATCATCATAATGCAATAAGCCATAGATCAGGCCGGCAGCAAAGGCGTCTCCGGTGCCAACGCGGTCTACGACGTGGGTAATGTTCAACGTTTCATTTTTAATATACTTTTCCCCGGTCCACATTTTACCCTGTATTTGCTGATGAGAAGCGCTTATGGATTCCCTGTCTTTTCCCACCACTTTCCGAATTTTCGGAAAAGCATCCATCAGCAGTTTGGCTGAAACCCGAAATTTTTTCCCCGGTTGGCCCAGCCCGAACATTTCATGGATGCCATAGCTGCTGGTGATCACGATATCACAATTTTGCACCAGCTCCGGCATAACTTCCTGCATGGTTTTCCCGTACTTCCACATGTTCTTGCGCGAATTAATATCCCCCGACACCGGTATTCCCATTCGGTTCGCTGTTTTAATGGCGTCCAGGCAACACATCGCGGCCCCTTCCGAAACGGCCGGGGTGATACCCGTCCAATGGAACCAATCTGCGTCTTTGAGGATATCTTCCCAATCGACCATTGACGGTTCGATTAAGGAGAAAGCAGAACCCGCCCTTTCATAAATTACCTCACTGTGCCTGTGCACGGCGCCTTTTTCCAGAAAATACTTGCCCATCCTATCTCCGCCATAAAAAACGTGCACGGCGCTTAACCAGTGCTGACGTAAAAATTG
>JAGFJD010000432.1 GCA_024102975.1 Phaeodactylibacter sp.
CGAGAGGTGGTGACCAACGAGGAGGGCAAAGCCGTCGGCGTGTCCTACGTCAGCAAAGAAGACCGGCAGGAATACCAGGTCAACGGCAGGGTGATCGTGCTGGCCGCCTCGGCCTGCGGATCGGCCCGCATCCTGCTCAACTCCCGCAGCCGGCAGCACCCCGGCGGGCTGGGCAACAGCAGCGGCCTGGTGGGCAGGTACCTGCACGACTCCACCGGCGCATCGGGGGCGGCCTTCGTGCCCGCCCTGATGAACCGCAGGATGTACAACGAGGACGGCGTCGGCGGCTTCCACGTCTATTCCCCCTGGTGGGGGAACGACAAAAAGCTCGGCTTCGCCCGGGGCTACCACATCGAAATCTGGGGCGGCATGGGCATGCCTTCCTACGGCTTTGGCTTCAACATCACGGAGCTGAACCAGTTTTTCGGTGACGTCAGCGGCAGCTACGGCCCCGGCCTGCGCGACGAGGTGCGCCGCTATTACGGGGCGGTGGTCGGCCTGTCGGGCAGGGGCGAGAGCATCGCCCGCGAAAGCAACTACTGCGAAATCGACCCGGAGACGGTCGACGAGTTCGGCATCCCGGTGCTGCGCTTCCACTACCAATGGTCGGACCAGGAGCGCCGCCAGGCCCGCCACATGCAGGAGACGTTCAACGAGATCTTCCACCACATGGGCGGCCAGCGCATCGGCCCCACGCCCGGCAAAGAGGAGGACTACGGCCTGCTGGCACCGGGCATGATCATCCACGAGGTGGGCACCACCCGCATGGGCAAAGACCCCAAACGCTCGGTGACCAACGCGTACGAACAACTACACGACGCGAAGAACGTCTTTGTCGTCGACGGCGGGCCCTTCGTCTCCCAGGCGGACAAAAACCCGACCTGGACCATCCTGGCCCTGGCCTGGAGGACTTCGGATTACATCATCGATCAACTGAAAAAGCAAAATCTATAGAAATGGACCGCAGGGATACCATAAAATCATTGCTCTTAGGCTCTCTGGCCGGCGGTGCCCTTCTGGCAGGCTGCCGCACCGACGAAAAGCCAGGGGAAACAGCCGGAACTCAGGTGCCGCAAACCGAAGGCTACGGCCGCACGCCGGAAGAGATGGAAAGGGACGCCGAATTGCACCAGGAAACCTTTTTTACCGAAGCGGAAATCGCCACCCTGGCCCTCCTATGCGACCTGATCCTGCCCGCCGACAGCCAATCCGGTTCCGCCACCGACGCCGGCGTGCCCGAGTTCATCGAGTTCATCGCCAAGGACATCCCCGAGCACCAGGTGCCGCTGCGGGGCGGGATGATGTGGCTGAACCACCGCGCCAAACGAGCCTTCGGAATGGCCTTTGCCGCCTGCGCCCCCGAACAGCAGAAGCAACTGCTGGACGAGATCGCCCACCCCGACGAGGAGGCGCCCGAGCTGCAGCCCGGCGTTGCGTTTTTCACCCTGCTGCGCAGCCTCACCCTCACCGGCTATTACACCACCCGGATGGGCATCGAAAGCCTGGGCTACCAGGGCAACGTGACCAACATCTGGGAAGGCGTGCCCGAGGATGTCCTGGCCGAACACGGCCTGAGCTACGACGAGGAATGGCTGGCCAAGTGCGCTAACCCGAACCGAGAGGAGGTGGCGGAGTGGGATGAGGAGGGGAATTTAGTGGGGTGAGGCACGGTGGAAATACTTGGAAATACTTGGAAATACTTGGAAATACGTGGAAATACGTGGAAACAGGTGGAAATACGTGGAAATACCTCAATTTTTATGAATTCAGGGCCTTAAAAGAATAACCACCTCATATTAAAAACCCTTATGAACTCCAAAACCCGTAAAGTAATAACCATCACCCTAATCTGGACGCTCCTGGCTATCCTGCTCTTTTTGTACGCGCATTTTTACCTCGTAATAGCCCTGCCTCCGGATCAGGTCAGCGGGTGGTATTACCCGAAGGCCAACTTCACAGGCTATGTTGCCGGCAGCCTGCTGGGCGGCATGTTTTTTGGCTATCTGATGGTTTTCCGGTCTTATTATAAGACGCGAAGGAAGACATTTGCCTACGGCATCCTATACAATGCCGGCCTGTTCATTGCCTTGTATGCAGCCACAGCTATTTTGGCAACTGTACCCATCACATTAGTCGCGGACAGCGAGGCGACCGCCGGGTCGGTATTCCGGGTAGTGCTGGGGGTGCTGACCAACCCCGCCTCGCTGGTAAGCATGGCCATCTGGGCGTTGATCGTCGCGGGCACACAGTTCATGCTCCAGGTGAGCGACAAGTTCGGACAGGGGGTGTTGTGGAATTTTCTCACCGGACGGTATTTCCATCCCAGGGAAGAAGAGCGGATATTTATGTTCCTGGATGTTACTTCCTCAACGACGATTGCGGAACGCATGGGGCATACGCTGTATTTTGAGTTCATCAGGGAGTTTATCGCCGACGTTACCGATCCCATCATCGACCATAAAGGCGAAGTATACCAGTACGCCGGCGATGAAGTCGTTGTTTCCTGGAAGGTGGGTGACAGGAAGGCCAACGCCAATTGCGTCCGGTGTTTTTTTGCCATCCAGGATCATATTGCCCACCTGGCACCGAAGTACGAAGCCCGGTTTGACGTAGTGCCTACGTTCAAAGCCGGCCTGCATGCAGGGGAGGCAATGGTGGGAGAAATAGGCGTCGTGAAGAAAGACATCGCATTCTCCGGCGATGTCCTGAATACGACCGCCAGGATTCAGGGCGCCTGCCATGCCTATAAAAGTGCCTTGCTCCTTTCGACGAAACTGCTGCGTATGCTCACCCTGGACGAAGGTTACGAATCAGAAGCCCTGGGAAGCATCAGGCTAAAAGGCAAAGAGCAGGAGGTTGAGTTGAACACGATACGACGGGCTCAACCTCAACCTTAACCTCAACCTCAACCTTAACCTCAACCTCAACCTTAACCTCAACCTCAACCTTAACCTCACCTCCCCATCAACCGCTCCCCCGTAAACGCATACTGCTCCCACCGGGGCAACGGATGGAAACCTGCCGCCTGCACATCCCGGAACAAGCGCTCCAGCACGTTTTTGCGGTAGAAGCTCTGCCCGCCGATGGCCTCCATAGCCTCGCTTACGGTTTGCTGAGCGGCGTCGGACACATTGGTTTTTAAGCTCAGCATGTCGATGGTAGTGTTTTCATTTGGCTTGAAACCGAAATTATTGGTGAGCGCATACATGGCCCTCCACTGCGTTTGGGCGCTGAGGAGGCTGTTGTTCAGCTTGCCGATGATGTAGTGGATATGGCCCTGGTTCCGGTAGTACTTTTTGCCGATCGACATCGCTATTTCAACTGCTTTTTCCGCCGTGCCGACGTAGGCGGACATAATCAGCGGCATGGCTACCGTCAGGACGACATCCCAGACCGGGTGGAATTCCCCTCCCGGCCTGGCCAAAGAAATAGCCGAATCCGGAACGAACACTTTGTCGAATTGTATCGCCTGCGAACCGGTAGCCCGCATGCCCAGTACGTCCCAGTCTTCCAGCACCGTCACGCCTTCCGCCTTCATCGGCACTCCGAAATGCAGCACCTGCCATTCCTGGCCGGCATCCAGCCAGGGAGCGCTGGTGACGGCCATATCTCCTCCAGCCGACTGGCTGGCAAAAAATTTCTTTCCGGAAAACAGATATCCCCCTTCCACTTTCTCCATTTCGCCGTTGGATTCCAGCCAGTCTCTGGCGCCGGTGCTGATCAGCACCAGTTGTTCTTTTGCCACGCGCTGCAGCAGGGGCGCGCCTTCGCCCGTATGTTTGTATTTCCACACAGTAGCGGCCACCAGGTGCTGGTGCATGGAAAAAGCCAGGGCCGTCGAGCCGCAGTAATGGGCCATGATGCGAATGATGTCGCACATTTCGGCATGGCTGATGCCGCCGCCGCCCAGTTCCTCCGGGATCATGGCAGAAAAAAAGCGGTGGGTTTTGAGTTGCCCGTAGTTTTCAAAAACAAAAGTTCCTGTCTGATCATAATGCCCGGCCCGGCCCGCAAAATCTTTTCCCAGTTCGTGCATCATTGCCTGCCAATCGGCATTTTGGGTTTGAATTCGCTTCTCCGACTGTACTGTTTCCATATTGATTATTTTTGTGAATGGATTTTGCAGGCAAGTAAGCCGGGAAAAACGGATTTGTCAATTTCAGCTGAGCGGTTGGCATTTGTGCTTTAGCCGGTGGATGAATGGGCCGATCATTATTAAATTTTAAATTTTCCTATCTTCCCGCCAACAAAACACCCTAACCATGTCTCCATTCACCGCTGAAATCATCGGTACCTTCCTCCTGATCCTGCTGGGCAACGGCGTGGTGGCCAATGTCGTGCTTCACCAGACCAAAGGCCACCAGAGCGGCTGGATCGTCATCACCTTCGGCTGGGCCATGGCCGTATTCGTGGCGGTCTTTGTCGCTCAGGACTTCAGCGGCGCGCACATCAACCCGGCGGTCACCGTCGGGCTGGCAGCGGCAGGCAAATTTTCCTGGGATGCCGTGGGGCCTTACATCCTGGCCCAGATGATCGGCGGGGCGCTGGGCGCCGTAGCGGTTTGGCTCACCTATGCGCAGCATTACCGGGAGACGAAAGACCCCGTGCTGAAGCTCGCCACTTTCTGCACCGTGCCCCAGATCAGGAGCAACGGCCACAACCTGTTTTCCGAAATCATCGGGACCTTTGTCCTCATGTTTGCCGTGTTGTTCCTCTCCGGGCCCAATATCTCCGCCGGCGACCCTACGCAGCCGGTAGGCCTCGGCTCCCTGGGCGCGCTGCCGGTAGGCTTGCTGGTGCTGGCCATCGGCCTGAGCCTGGGCGGCACTACCGGCTACGCCATCAACCCGGCGCGCGACCTGGCGCCAAGGGCTATGCATGCGCTGCTGCCGGTCAGCGAGAAAGGCAGCAGCCACTGGGATTATGCCTGGGTGCCGGTGGTGGGGCCGGTGATAGGGGGCGTGCTGGCGGCTTTGCTCTTTTGGGTTATTTCCTGAAGGTACGGGTGGAATCAGCCTGAATTTCAGCAGCAAACCTTTGGAAATGGCGCTATTTGCTAGGGTGAACCAGCGGAAATCGCGATTTTTGTGCAAATATAGTGACCTGTTGGAAAAGGGTTTTGTTGTATTTAAACTGTCTGGTTTCAGCAGCAACCTGCGAAAAGAGATTACCAAAGTGTCGAAGGTATGTTTTTACGACCTTGGGGGCCGAAATGCGGTGATCAATAATTTCAGCCCTCTGAACATCCGGAATGATAGTTGCTGAATACTGAAACGTGATGGTGCGGTAGCCTTTCACGTTGTTGCGAATCCCAACCTAAAATAGTAGCTTAGCCAAAGACAACCATCAACAGATGAAAAACAACGTCAAACATAAAGAACTAACCGAAACGCCCCCCCGCGTGCCCATACTGCCCCTCGACCTGGACGCCATCCGGGGCATCCGCATCAACCGCTCGGCGGTGGAGCGCCGGGCCGCCACTCTGGGCAAGCGGCGCACCGTCAAAAAGGAATGGCAGGCCGCCTGGCTGCTGCGCGCCATTGCCTGCATCGACCTGACCACCCTGGCCGGCGACGATACCCCCGGCAACGTCACCCGCCTCTGCGCCAAGGCGCGGCAGCCGGTGCGGCAGGACCTGATGGACAGCCTGGGGGTTGGGGATATGAACCTGCACACCGGCGCCGTCTGCGTCTACCACAACCTGATCCCAACGGCAGTGGAGGCCCTGAAGGGGACGGACATCCCCGTGGCCGCCGTATCCACCGGTTTCCCGGCGGGGCAGGTCTCCATGAAACAAAAACTGAACGAGATCAAAGAGTCCGTCAAAGCGGGCGCCCGCGAGATCGACATCGTCATCAGCCGGGCTCACGTCCTGCGCGGGGAGTGGGAAAAGCTCTACGAGGAGGTGGCCGCCTTCCGCGAGGCCTGCGGCCCGGCCCACATGAAGGCCATCCTCGCTACCGGCGAGCTGGCCACCCTGACGAACGTAGCCAAGGCCAGCCACGTATGTATGATGGCGGGGGCGGACTTTATCAAGACCAGCACCGGCAAGGAAAGCGTGAACGCCACCCTGCCGGTCAGCCTCGTCATGGTGCGCGCCATCCGGGAGTTCTGTGAGCGGACGGGCTTCAAGGTGGGCTTCAAGCCGGCCGGCGGCATCCGCACCGCCAAACAGTCCCTGGAGTGGCTCTTCCTCATGAAGGAGGAACTCGGCAACGACTGGCTGCAGCCCGAACTGTTCCGCTTCGGCGCCAGCAGCCTGCTGGGCGACATCGAACGCCAGCTGGAGCATTTTGTGACGGGAAGGTACTCTGCTTCCTACCGCCATCCAATGAGTTAAACGCCACAAAAATTTATCCGGCTCAAAGAGACGGACACCAAAATTTATCCGGCTGAATAGACGGACACAAAATCCGCACTAAATTTTGTGGGGTTTTGTGTTTTCGAGCTTTCGTGGCACGAAAAAAGCAAACCATGAAGATCAGGAAAATATACGACACCATGGAATACGGGCCCGCCCCCGAAAGCCGCGCCGCCGCCGACGAATGGCTGCAGGCCCGCAACCACGAATTCCAGCTGTTCATCGACGGCCAATGGGAAAGCCCGAAGTCCAAAAAGCATTTCGAGAGCTTCAACCCCGCCAATAAGGAATTCCTGGCAAAGATCGCCGAGGCCGGAAAAAAAGACGTGGATCGCGCCGTAGCAGCGGCCAGAAAAGCCCTGCCGGAGTGGGCGGCCCTCGGCGGCCACGCCCGCGCCCGATACCTCTACGCCCTGGCGCGCCAGGTGCAGAAGCACAGCCGCCTGTTCGCCGTCCTGGAATCCCTCGACAACGGAAAGCCCATCCGGGAGACCCGCGATATCGACATTCCCCTGGTGGCCCGCCATTTTTACCACCATGCCGGCTGGGCGCAGCTGCGGGACACCGAATTGCCGGATTATAAAGAGGTCGGCGTCGTCGGCCAGATCATCCCCTGGAACTTCCCCCTGCTGATGCTGGCCTGGAAGATAGCGCCCGCCCTGGCCATGGGCAATACCGTGGTGCTCAAGCCGGCGGAGTTCACTTCGCTGACTGCCCTGCTGTTCGCCGAAATCTGCCGGAATGCGGGCCTGCCTCCCGGGGTGGTCAACGTCATCACCGGCGCGGGGGAGACGGGCGTCCTCCTCACCCAACACAAGGATGTCGATAAAATAGCCTTCACCGGCTCCACCGAGGTGGGGCGCATCATCCGCCGGGCCACCGCCGGCTCGGGCAGGAAGCTGTCGCTGGAGCTGGGCGGCAAGTCGCCCTTCATCGTCTTCGAAGATTCCGACCTGGACAGCGTGGTGGAAGGCGTAGTCGACGCCATCTGGTTCAACCAGGGGCAGGTGTGCTGCGCCGGTTCCCGTCTGCTGGTGCAGGAGAGCGTGGCGGAGAAATTGTACAAAAAAATCCGCGCCCGCATGGAAACACTCCGCGTGGGCAATCCGCTGGACAAGGGCATCGACATCGGGGCCATCGTAGCGCCGGTGCAGCTCAAAACCATTGAGCAACTGGTAAAAAAGGGCATCGACCAGGGTGCCACCCTCTGGCAGCCCTCCTGGGCCTGCCCGACGGAGGGCTACTTCTACCCCCCTACCCTCTTCACCGAAGTATCGCCCGCCCACATCATCGCCCGGGAGGAGATTTTTGGGCCGGTGCTGGTGGCCATGACGTTCCGCACCCCCGCCGAGGCGGTGCAACTGGCCAACAACACCCGATACGGCCTGGCCGCCAGCATCTGGACGGAGAACATCAACCTGGCGCTGGACATCGCGCCGAAAGTCAAGGCGGGCACGGTGTGGATCAACTGCACCAACGTGTTCGACGCCGCTTCCGGCTTCGGCGGGTATCGCGAATCCGGCTTCGGGCGGGAAGGCGGCAAAGAAGGCCTGTACGAATACGTGAAGCTGAAAGTGGAGGAGGAATTTCAGGATAAACCCATCCGGCCCGGAAAATCAAAGCCCAAAGGAGAAGAAAACGGGCTTCCGGCCCTTCCCACGATCGACCGCACGCCCAAGATGTACATCGGCGGCAAGCAGGCCCGCCCGGACGGAGGGTACAGCACCGCCGTCTACGGCGCCAACGGCCGCATCCTCGGCGAGGTGGGCGAGGGCAACCGCAAGGACATCCGCAACGCCGTGGAGGCAGCCCATGCCGCCCGCAGCTGGGCAACCACCACCGGCCATGCCAAAGCCCAGGTGCTCTACTTCATCGCCGAGAACCTGGCCGCCCGGGCCGGTGAATTCGCCAACCGGATAATTGAGATGACGGGCTGCAGGCCGGAGGAGGCTCAAAAGGAAGTGAATACCTCCATAGAACGCATTTTCTACTACGCCGCCCTGGCCGACAAGTACGACGGGGCAGTGCACCATACTGTCCTCCGGAATGTCACGCTGGCCATGCCCGAACCCATCGGCGTTATGGCGGTTATTTGCCCGGATGAATCGCCCCTGCTGGGCTTTATTTCTACGGTCATCCCCGCCATCGCTATGGGCAACCGGGTGGTGGCCGTACCCTCTGCATCTTTCCCCCTTTCCGCCACCGATTTCTATCAGGTACTGGACACTTCCGACCTGCCCGGCGGCGTGCTCAACATCGTCACCGGCGGGCAGGACGGCCTGGCCAAAGTGCTGGCCAACCACGACGACGTGGACGGCATCTGGTACTTCGGCAGCAAAACGGGCAGCAAGATGGTGGAACACGATTCCGCCGAGAACATGAAGCGCACCTGGGTGAGCCACGGCAAATACCGCGACTGGATGAATCCGGCACACGGGGCAGGAGAGGTCTTCCTGCGGCAGGCCACGCAGGTAAAGAATATATGGGTGCCGTATGGGGAGTAGTCGTGCGGCGATCATCTTGCCTGCTCTATTGTAGCTTTGGAGGGATCGCAATGCAGGACGGTTTTCTTATATGGAAATATGAACGGATTTGTTGAGATATACAAGTTCTACATCATTAAGAAATGAAGCAGTGAACTTTATCATCATAATTGAATGTTAAATCAGCAATTATAAATGTGAATTGAATTACTTGAAAATCCAATATCAATGAAAAAGAATTCCAATAAATGCTGGTGGTGCAAAAACAAAGCAGATTCAAGAGAACATATCTTCAAAAGATCCGACTTAAAGAGAATATTTGGTAATTCTTCATACGACAAAATTACGGGGCCTATTATTGACGATGGTATAAGGCAGAGAAAAGTACAAGGCACTAACTCAAGATTTGTAAAGTGGAAAGCAAATCTATGCTCTGATTGTAATAATGCAAGAAGTAGTTCATTTGATAAAGCATACGATGAATTCATTCAAAATATTCAACCATTTTTTCTTCAAGTGATGAAAGACAAGTGTTTAGACTTACGGTTAATTTTTGGAGAAGATTGGAGTGACAAATATAAAAAACTAATAAAATATTACGCAAAGCATATCGGATGCAGATTGTCTAATCATGAATTAGGAGTAACTGAAAATATTATTGACTTCTTAAATGATACAGACAAACTTAGAGATATTGCATTCACATTTGAAATACGCCCAATGAATCAAATAGCAGCTCTAACAAGTAATGAGATGTTTGATGACAATTATGAAGTCTTGAATGCCGGATTATTTCATGCAATGGAAAAAAATGAAGGAGAAAATCAATCCGCCATAGCATTGTTTAGTTGGTTAACAACAGGGTGGCTTAGTTTCAATTATATAGTTCAGGAAAATATCGTTCCGTCCGGAACAAGAAAAATAAAATCCCCGATTTTACGATTTGAAATAGGTCCTATCATAGGTCCGGAACAATTCGAACATTTACCAAATATTGCAGAAAAAATATCATTTATTGAAGATTTTGGAAGAACGGGTAATCGCCAAGAATTGGCGGGATACTATTCAAGAATTAAAAAAAATTAACGATGTAGAACAAGGGACATAATGATCGCACCGCTTAAGCGACGGCGCGCCGTATGTGCTGAACGTTAGCCCTGATCAAAAGTATAGCATGTATGTTGAATTCAAAAAAGAGAAGATGCAGATAAAAAAACAAAAAATTGAAATTCAGCAAAAAGCAAAAGAGATATACAATCTATGTGCAATCAGGACATTTGAAATTATTAAAAAACACTCAGCTGACAATCAATATCCAGAAAAAGTAAGAGGTGTTCTACCAATATATGAATTTATTCTTGATCGGTTGAGGGCTGTAGCCATAATGGCAGAAAATAATTTGCTATGGGATGCAGAGATGGTTGTTAGAGCCATTTCTGAAGCTACAGTAAAACTTTTATTCATTTGTTTAACACCAGAATCTGAAAGGAAAAAAGTACAAACCGAATATTGGATTGACTTAGCAGAAATAAATGAACTAAAACAATCGAAACAAGCCAAGCTAATGCTTGAGCAATTTAAAGGTAATAGTATATTTGAAACAACCTTTAAGCCAATTGTGATTAGTGAAGAAAGGGAATCTGAAATTTTAGCTAAAAAAAACAGAAAAGAAAGGAAATCCCTGGAACAGAAATGGTCATTCACGGAGTTAGTAAATTCACTATCAAAAAATTATAAGGGCGAATCAATTCCGTTAATTTTAACCATGGCACATAATTACAGAATGTCAAGCCATTTAATTCATGCAGATGAGATCGGAGTCAGTATAATAAAAGAACGAAATTCCAGGACTGAAGAACAACAAGATATTGTAAATATGGCACATTATGGAAGGCTATTCTCCGATATTGTAATCTACTCTGCTTGGAGTGGAGTAGGAATAATGAATATCCTCAAAGAAGATACCAAATTCTTTTTTGATACCATGAAAAAATTCGAAGGAATGAGTGAGGTGATTTCTAAATATAACGAAAAGATATTTGGACTCGATGATATGTACGAATTTGATGTGATTAAGTGAAGTTGGAGCTAACAATAAAGCGCCATAGCAAGGCGGAGCACACAACGGCTGTAGGTTAGCTGAAACAAAAAACAGAAACCATGAAATTAAAACACATAACAATCCTTTCAATATCAATATTGCTTTGCGGCTGCTTTGCATTATCCAATTTTATCAATCAGAAAAGTAAAGAATATGTAGAATTAACAATTGATTTCCATGATTCCCAAACACCTCTACTGAGCATTCCTATAGAAATTAATAGCGATTCCTCATTTACCGCTTATGATATATTGAAGAAATCAAACCTAAGCATTGAGCTTGATCCTAAATATAATGCACCTCCATCAATATTGTTAAACAGGATTGAAAACAAACCGACCTCTCTGGAAGAAGATCTCTTTTGGGCAGTCTTTGTTGAAAAAGACGATTCCTGGGTATATCAAACCAAAGGAATCGGTGAGATAAGGGTTTTTAAAGGTATGAAGATCGGTTTTTCTCTCTCAAGGTGGCAATATATAAATGATAAGTTTGTTCCAATCTTTTTACCGGAAGATAATCAAGCAATTGATGCCGGGCCTACAAGCGCCGGTAAACATCAAATTGTCAGCGTATCCAACAGAGATGATAAAAAAGGGGCAGAACTTAATGATGATGTGAGAGAAGAATTGGCCGGCTGTGGAGGAGGAACCCCATTCTCCGGTGGTAGTTTAAAAATTGGTTCTTATAAAATCAGCAAAAATTATTTTCACAGAACCATAAAACCTCGGATACTGAGAGATTCTCCTAAATTTCAGCATGAAGTTGGGCGGAATCCAGATGTTGGAATACGGAATGGGACGATCCGCTTGAATGGTACGGGGCCATACAAAGGCAAGTCATTTGACACAGGGCTTAATCCGCAAAACTATTTTAACCAATGATTGAATACAGGCTGATAATATTTTCACGTGCTGTCAACCCTGGCACAATAAATGATATCTTAGGGTTATATAACATGGCAGACAGTAATGACAGGAATATATGGATGCATTATCATAACGATGATCAGTTGGAAAATGCCAAAGATCCAATAATATTTTATTCCAATCTAGTCTCAGAGAAAATGGAGGCTCTGCTCAGATCTGGAATTGATAAAGACGACATTCGGTTTGAACTATTATATGAATACAATGGACAATGTAATTTAGAACTCACATCTGATCAAATTCAGGCATTGACAAAAACCGGATTATCCATAAATATTTCCTGCTGGGAATCTGAATATGATCAACAAGAAGAAGCGTATTGAGAGATGTTGGTTTAAAGTTCAAATCAAAAGAAAGTGAGTAGGCTCCAACATCCTCTTTTCCCCCATATCCACGCATCTCTGCCCCTTTCCCCTCATACCGAAACAGCCTCTCTTCGCATCTCCGCCAAAACCCTCTCCGCATCCCGGTATCCGGCTTCCATGCGCCGTTCGATGCGTTTGCGGCTAAAATCGAAGGGGGCGGTGACGATTTCCGGGTCCTTGTTTTCTATGGGGATGATTTGCTGGAGGGCCATATACTGCTGCAGGTGCCGGTAGCCGGGCAGGGCCCGGATCTCGGCAGCTGCGGCAGGGTCGTCTATGGTATCGAGCAGCGCTTCGACCCGCCGGGCGAAGTCGAGGTATTCGTTGACCCGCCGGGCGGTGTTCAGGTCCCGGCCGAGCTTGCCGGAAAACGCGATCTCCAGGATGCGGTCATACACCTGGGCCATATTCCGGGGTACGGGGCCTTCCTCGGGGAAGAGCTTCACCACCAGCAACCGCCTTTGGATGTCCGGATCGGGGTCGAGCCGCTCAATTGCCGGCTTGAGAGGGGTATTGTCGAACAGCCCCCCGTCCCAGTACCATTCTTCGCCCACCTGCGTCATGGGGAAGCCTGGGGGCAGGCTGCCGCTGGCCATGATGTGGTCGAGGGTCAGCCCTTCCGGGGAAGAGTGGTTGTCAAACACCTCGACCCTGCCGGTACGGATATTTACGGCAGTGACGGCAACTTTGATATCGCTGCCGTTCAGGCGCCCGAAGTCGATGTGCTTTTCCAGGAGGCCCCGCAGCGGGCTGGTGTCATAATAACTCGTCCAGAACGGCCAGGCGGCCAGGTCCGTCCGCAACCGGTAAAAGTTCTGATTGCCAAAAAACGCCAGGAAAGGTTCGAAAACTTCCGGCAGCGGGATGGGCGCGGCAACGGTAAATTCCTCCCACAGCGCTTTCAGGGAAGACATCGGATCCTCCCGCGCGCCGGCCAGGACCGCCGCATTGATCGCCCCGATCGAGACCCCCGTGACCACCGAAGGCCTAAAGTCATCCTGTTCCATCAATCGTTCGATCACGCCGACTTCATAGGCGCCGAGGGCGCCGCCGCCCTGGAGGATAAGGGCATCTTGGGTATTTTTCATCAGAATAAGCCTGTTTGGAATTTATTGAACGCCCAGTTTACGCTTATTCCTGGAACGGCGCAATGATTTTTTCCGGAAGGGGGCAAATTTCATGGCCTTGACCGAACTGCCGGATAGTCGACTACTTGTGACCGCCTATCTGAACGCTTTTTTGTGTTCCTGAATAAAATCCGCGAGCCGCCGGGGCGGGCGTTCCAGGATTTGCTCCAGGTCGGGGCTGGTCTTTTCTTCCCGGCCCTGCATGACCAGTTGGTACAGGTCCACCGTATGTTCGGCTACGTCGCGGGTCCAGCCTTTTTTCATCATCCGCCTGATGTAATCCAGGGGTGCCATGGGTTGGTAGGCGACCGTTTCCCCGATAGCCCGGCTGATCATATCTGCTACCTGGTAATGGTCGAAGGCCTGATCGCTGACCAGTTCGTAGGTGTGGCCGGTATGCCCGCCGTGGATGAGCGTCAGGGCCGCTGCTTCGGCGATATCCCGGACATCGATAAACGCGGTTTTGGAATCGCCTGCGGGCAGGACGATTTTGCGCTCCGCCCGGATATCGTCCCCGATCCATCCGGTGAAGTTTTGCATGAACCAACCCGGCCGGAGGATGGTAGCCGGGATGAAACTTTCCCAAATCCTTTGTTCGATGGCATGGAGGGGTTTGCCCTCCACGCCGCCGGTCGTCCGCCCGGAACTGAAAGTCAGCTGTTTGAGGTGCCTGGCGTGTTGGAGGAATACTTCCACGGAGCCCACCGGGTCGTCGTGGGGAGCGATAAAAAAACAACGCTCAACCTGGCTGAGGGCCGGTTCGAAGGTTTCGGGTTCGTTAAAATCAAAGTGAATGTAACTCGCCCGGAATTTCCAGGCCGCCCGGGCCTTCGCCGGATCGCGAACCCCGAGCAGGAGCTGCTGGCGGCTTTCCAGCAGGGTGTCGACCAGGTTTTTTCCGATGTTGCCGGTGGCGCCGATAATGAGGATA
Organism: Phaeodactylibacter sp.; assembly: GCA_024102975.1. Lineage (GTDB taxonomy): Bacteria > Bacteroidota > Bacteroidia > Chitinophagales > Saprospiraceae > JACJXW01. The sequence goes on from JAGFJD010000432.1 coordinate 14,295, forward strand.
GCCATAAGGGAACAGGTTTCCGGGCAATATAACAAAAAGCGGGCAACTACAGCTTTCCGCCGCGGTCCAGGATGTCGAGCCGTTCCAGCAGGAATTCAAAGTCCACGTGCTCTTTGATCAGGGAGATGGCCCTTTTGATCTTCCACGGGGTGCGGGTGTTGATCTTCACTTCGATGCGGCTGATCTTTACTACCGAGCCATAGGTATCCAGGATGGTGGTGAGGATGGGTATCTCGTGATCCAGGAGGTAAGGGTGGTGGATATCCTCCCGTTTGAACCAGTTCTCGTGCCTGCCGTCGCCGGTGACGATCACGCCCGAAAGGGGGGATTTGGGCAGCTTTTTCACCTTGGCGATGGCGTGGATTTTGTCGATGGCTTCCGTCAGGCGTTTATAGCTGACCACCAGAAGGATGTTGCGGAAGGTATTGAACTCGTCGATGTCGACCAGGGAGCCGGCGATGATGTCTTCCACCCGGTTGGAAAGGCGGTGTTCGTTGATGATTACCTTGCCGTTCACGGCCTGGTTGATGGTCTCCAGGATGGGAAAGGACAGCGACCGGTCATAGGGCACGACGCCCAGGAGCGGCATCCCCATTTGCCCGAGTTTGAGGGAGAGGTAATGTTGTATTTCCTCCCGCTTTTCGGGGATGACCTTATTGACGATGACCCCCAGCATGGGCAGATTCTTTTCCCGGAACAAAGCGGTGCTCATATGCAGGCGGTCGATGGTCCGCCCGACGCCGCCTTCGACGACCATGATGATGCCCGCCCCGAGGAATTCCGCTACATCGGCGTTGGACATGTCGACGACGCTGCCCACCCCCGGGTGGCCGGTCCCCTCGTATACCATGATGTCATTTACCGCCTCCAGCCGGGAGGCGGCATCCTGCAGAAGGCCCCTGTAGTTGAACTTCGAGGGGTCATCCAGAAAAGCTTTGGTGGCGCCCCGGGCCAGGACGACAGGGCTGTGCACTTCGGGCACGATATCGAAGCCCACCACCTGGGCGAAGAGCACGGCGTCTTTATCGGCGATCTTGCCGTCGACTGTCAGGTACTCCTGGCCCACCGGCTTGCAGTAGCCCGTGCGGAAGCCCCGCAGGGAAAGGTTGGAAACAATGCCCAGGGTAGAGGTCGTCTTCCCTACATGTTGCCCGGTAGCGGCAACGTAGATTTTCTTCATGGTAGCTTTTTTTACAGATGACGCGGCGCTGTTATGAATTTGGCGTTAAGTTAACCGTTTCCGGAGATTTTCCAAAAACACGCTCCAACTTCAGGCCAACTGTTTCAGTGCCGCGCGGTTGATCTTGCCGGTGTCGTTTTTGGGCAGCTCTTCCACGAAGATGATATAGCGGGGGACTTTGAAGCGCGCCAGCAGGTTGCGGCAGTGTTCCCGGAGGTCCGTTTCCGACAGCTGGACACCCGGGCGGCGCACCACGAAGGCCTTGCCCACTTCGCCCCATTTGGCGTCGGGCACGCCCACCACCGCCGCTTCCGAGACGCCGCCGTGCGACTGCAGCACCCGTTCCACCTCCGCCGGATAGACGTTCTCGCCTCCCGAGATGAACAAATTCTTGATACGGTCTACCACAAAGAGGTACCCCTCTTCGTCCAGGCGCACCATATCGCCGGTATGGAACCACCCATCCACGATGGCCTTCCGGGTCGCCTCATCGTTGTGCCAGTAGCCGGGGGTGACCATCGGCCCGCGCAGCAACAGCTCTCCAGCCGTATTTTCACCAACTTCCTGCCCCTGGCTGTCGACAATCCGGATATCCACGTAAAAATTGGGGCGGCCGATGGAACCTTTTTTTCGGATGGCGTCATTCTGGTGCAGGGAAGTCAGGTTGGGGCCTACCTCCGTCATGCCGTACCCCTGGCGGATGGCCACCCCTTTGGCAAGCTGCCAGCGTTCGATCAGGGGGATCGGCATGGGTTCTCCGCCGACAATGATGTAATACAGGCTGGGAAAGGTCGCCTCTTCGAATTCCGGCACTTCCGCCATCATCCTGAGCATGGTCGGAACGCCCATGAACAGCGTGACGTCTTCTTCCTGCAGCAGCCGCAGCACGGTAGAGGCGTCAAACTTTTTGGTCATGCAGGTGTAGGCGCCGTGATGGAGAAAGGGCGTAGTCAGGACGTTCCACCCTCCGGTGTGGAAGGGCGGCATGACGTTCACAGTGCGGCTTTCCGTATTGAGGATCAGGCTGATGGCGGTGTTGATGCTGTTCCAGAACAACATCTTGTGGCTGTAGATCGCCCCTTTGGGAAATCCGGTGGTGCCGGAGGTATACAGGATGAAGACAGGATCATCTTCCTCGACGGGCTGGAGCGGAAAAGGTTCGCTGTGGTTGCCTTCTTTCTCCTTTTGGCAGAAGGCGGAAAGTTCTTCCAGCGGCCAGAAGTGCGGAATGCTGGCAAAAGTGGGCGCTCCCTGAAGAAGCGGGGCGAACTTCTTTTCGCAAATGGCCAGAGAAGGCCCGGAATCCCGCAGCAGGTAATCGACCTCGGCGCTGGCCAGCCGGTAATTCACCGGCACTAAAATACAGCCTAGTTTCTGAGCCGCTGCAAAGAGGGCGATGTACTCCAGGCAATTCTCCGCCAGGATCGCAATCCGGCTCCCTTTCTCTATGCCGTAGCGGCCCTGCAAATGGAAGGCCAGCCGGTTGCCCAGGCGGTGAAGCTCGCCATAGGTATAGGTGTTGCCGGATTCGAATTCCTTGACGGCGATTTTGTTGGGGCTGTACAAAGCCCATTTGGCAGTCCAGTCTTGTTGTGGTTGGCGCATTGGTGTTGTCGGTTGTTTGTTGTTTGTTTGTTGTTTGTTGTCGGCAACGGACAGCCAATAACCCCTCTCCTCCCCCGGTTCGCCGGAATTACCGACAAAAAAATGACACAGGCAATGACTTTTGTTATTGACTTAATCGGGCATTGAACGTTATCTTTGCCTTCGGTATTTATTTAGATTAATTAAAAACAAGAGGCATCGTCGGCATAGCCTCCAACGGATACCCAAGATATGCAAATCAGGAAAAACAGGACGGACAACGACCCCGGCGCCTTGCGCCTTCCCTTCCCCCTGCCGGTCGTGGAAGCTAAAAAGAAAAAAAAGTGCTGTAAGAAGTTCAAGAAAGGCAAGCGGTGCAAGAGTTGCCCGGGAAGTTAGGGGGCCAGACCGACACAACTGTTCAGGAAGCGGCTTTCTCACCCCAACACCCTTTCTCCTAACCTCTCCTTCACCTGCCGGACAATCAGTTCCCCATGTTCACGGGTATTCTCGATGAACAGCTTGCTGGTTTCCATGCCGGCGCAGACCACGCCGGCCAGGTAGACGTTCGGCAGGCTGGTCTCCAGGGTTTCCGGGTTGTGGGCGGGAATGCGGGGCTCCTCCCGGGGAATGTCCAGCCCCAGGCTCTCCAGCAGCTTGTAATTGGGCAGGTAGCCGGTCATGGCCAGCACCCAGTCGTTTTCGAGCACCACCTTGCCTTCAGGCGTATCCAGGACAACTTCTCTCGGGTGTATTTCCCGGACCGCGGAGTTGAAATAGGCCTTTATGCTGCCTTCCTGGATTCGGTTTTCCATATCCGGTTTAATCCAGTATTTGACGCCCTTGTAAATCTTGCCGGCGCGGATGGCCATCGTCACTTCCGCGCCCTTCCTCCAGGTTTCCAGCGCCACCTGGCAGGCGGAGTTGGCGGCGCCGACCACCAGTATTTTCTGGCCGACATAGGGATGGGCGTCGTCGTAATAGTGCTTCACTTTCGGAAGCCGCTCGCCGGGCACATCCATCAGGCGGGGCGTGTCGTAGAAGCCGGTGGCCACGATAACGGAGTGGGCTTCGTACCGCTTTTTTTCCGACTGGACCCGGTACAGCCCGTTTGCCTGCCGGCTCATGCCCGAAACGGCCTCGTAGGTGCGCACGTTAAGGCC
>JAGFJD010000438.1 GCA_024102975.1 Phaeodactylibacter sp.
CACTTCAGGCAACTGCGCTGTATACTGATAAAACCCAGCTTTTGCAGCTGCGCGATCAGTTGCAGCAGGCCGCTGTAGAATGTGCTTTTGCGTTCCTCGCTCCAACTGTCAAAGGCCGGGGCCATCCCGTTGGCAAAGGAGGCTGTCCTGGCCGCCAGCGCCGCTCCTTCCGCCGTCAGGTGGATGGTATAGCTGCGGGTGTCAACCGGATCTGTTTCCTTGCGGATCAGCTCTTTTTTCAGCAGCGTGCGAACGGCCTCGCTGATCGTCGGTTTCGACAGGTTGAATTCCTGCGCCAGGTAAGAAACCTTGCACTTCTCGCTGCTGTGGAAATGAACAAAGATCAGCAGCTGGATCTGCAGGGGGCTCAGGCCATGCTCCTTGCCGGCCTCCCAGAGCGATACCCGAAACACCTCAGCGATACGCTCCAGGGCCACTATGATCCTGGCATCGATGCTTCCGGCCTGGGCTTGCGGGTCAAATACTGATCTTTCCATAAGCGCTTAACAGGATCTGGGTACTACCTCCCCATCGAGGCTAATGATGCGGTCCATGCGGATGGCCTCGCCGGAGGGCAGGATGAGGAACTCCTCGCCGCCCTTCGTCAGGGTATCCTTGAGCCGGGTTTCTACGGTATGTTCTTCGCCATCATCATTCCGATATTCCAGCCGTACTGTCTTGCGCAGTACGATAGCCGCTTCGAAGCGGTCGTAAAAATTGCAGTCGATGGGAATGTACTTGTCTGGTTTCGGCATATGGTAAAGATAAGCACTATTCACAGCTCCGCCAGTAATTTCCGCAGGCGTTCTTCATCCCAACCCCGAAAGTTGGCGAAGCGGTGCTGCTCACTGTTGGCGCGAATGTGCAGGATGAGCTGGGTGCGGCTTGGCGCCGCCGGCAGCCGCTCCGGAATGTCCTCCATTTCCAGGATGTAAAAACCTTTGCGGGCTATGGCCTCCAGGATCTCGGGCGACGGCTCTTCGATGTGGCAGAACCGGCATTCTTTGGCGGAGATCGCCCGGCTATCCTCTTCGATGCTTTCCAGATATTGCCTTCCAAAAGCAATCACTTCTTCCGGCTGGTATTTTCCATCGGGTACTATGATGTCAAAATGGGCGGTATCTCCGTTGGTTTTTTTGACGTAGGCATCGAATACGGCTACTTTTTTCATGGTTGATTCACGGTTGGAAAAGTGGAGGGAATGCCCCCGGCTCATTGCGCAGGAGAGGCATTCCGACAAAATATTATTTAACGTGAGGTTTGAGCATAAAGTGTTGGATTCCAGCTTGCTATCCAGGCTTTTGCCCGGAATTGTGTACGATGTACGGAGCTGGACAGGAACCTGAAAGTGTACGATGTACGATTGGGCTGGCGTCGTACACCGTACACCATGTACATCGTACACTTACCGGCCAGGGAACCAGCTATCAGGCTAAAAGCCAACCACCAGGGTTCAAACCTCACGTTATTTATTAACAGTGTAAGGAAGCGATAGGCCGCCCGAAGCGACACTATACACGGCATAAACGCCCAACAAGGGGAAGTCCGGATTCTTTGGATTGACCTCCATGTAGGCCGTCACGCCGTCGTACTGAAAATCCGTTTTCCCGTTCATGCGATAAGCGGGCACGACAACGCTGATGCGGTTGCCCTTTGTCACTACCTGAAAACCCGGGGAGTCCATAAACATGGGCATGCCGGGGTTTGTCGGAGGTAGAATTACCGTAGTATCTCCTTTTTCAAACTGCCTGACGGACAACCCTCCGGGCGCCCGCTCATCTGGCCGGAGCACCACCCAGTGCGCATGCCAAACCCGGCCGTCGTTGGCGTAGTCCCGGTCCATGTTCTCATCCCAGAGAGGGGTATCGTCAAAATCGGGGTGGGACGTCAGGGCCAGCGCCACGATGCCTTCGGTTTCCGAAAAACCAACGTCCGTTGATTTCAAGGTAGTGGGGAACACATAACCCAGCACCGGAGCGCCTGCCATCTGCCCCGCCGGCTCCGGCTGGGTTTTCCCGGCTTCCCCTTTGACATGGATGGAAAATATCAGCAGCTCCAGGTCGCCGTCATACCGGGCTTCTACCTTGTCTATGGCCAGGTCCGGGCTGTTTTTGAAACGGGCGTCCTCGTTTTCGCCCTGGGCGAAAGCGGCTGTTAATGTGAGCGTTGTGAGCAGGCTAAGAAAGAATGAGTTTTTCATGTGGCATTAATTTTAGTTAGAAATACTAACATTTTTGAGCTTGAAGAAATATTTGGAGAAATAATAGTGCAAATATAGTTAGTATTTCTAACTAAATCAAATTTACTGCATTTTCCGTTCCAACTTTTTTCCGGGCTTTTTTCATACCTCCCACCGGGCGCAGTTGTGCTTTGTCCCCTTATTATTTCTCGCCACGGCGCAACGGCACAACCCCTGTTGGCAGGCGCCCGGATTTCTCCAGCGTGCGTCCACTTTAGAGCCTGGCAGGCTTGCGTCAGGTGCACGGTATTGGGCCCCTTAAGGGGCGCCAACACCGCCGTTGCGCCGTCGCGGCGTTGCGAGAGGACAATAGCGCGCATTCACAGGGGGACAGATCACAACTGCACCCTAAACTCCCCTCCTTTGGAGGGATAGGGGGAGGCTTTTTACGAGACCCACTCCCGCACCTGCTGCCGGTAGCTCTTCCCGATGGGCAGTTCTTTCCCGTTCTTCAGGCGCAGGGTGTTGCCTTCCACGTAATCAATATACTTTCTTTGAATGATAAAAGATTTATGGA
>JAGFJD010000463.1 GCA_024102975.1 Phaeodactylibacter sp.
GTTCCCAGCGTTCCTGCAAAAAATTATTTAACTTAACGGGGCTCATGTCCTGTCGTTTTGCCTTACAAGATAAGCTGTTTGGTGGATTTTCTAACACAAATATTCCGCGTTAACTGAACACCCTAGGTGACATCTTTTTTCGGAGGTACGGAGAAAAAAGGTGTCATCTTGTGGGCCTTCCGAGATGGCTCCTGCCTTTTCCTCAGTAATAGTAGCACCGCAGATGGGCTTCCATATCTTTCAGGTAATGCTTCAGCGGTTCCAGCACGCGCTGCCACTTCCCGGCCATATACTGGTCGGCAACGTCGGTCCCGTAAGCAGCTTCCAGCTTCAGGTAGTTCATTTGCTTGTACGAGAAAACCTCCTGGCGCATCTTATCCTGCAACCACAGGGTAGCTTTGCCGGAGACCGTCTCCGCCCAGGTATCTCTTCCGGAGGCAACCCGGTTCATGTCGGCGATCATGATCCCGGTGCCGACGCCCGGATTGGAGTGGAGGTAGGAAATGTAGGAGTTGGCGTGCCACAGGCTTTCTTCCGGGCAGAGCGCCTTGCGCTGGGCGTCCCGGTCGTACACAACATTAAAATAATCCCTGATCTGGACGGCGCAGGTGTTGAGGTCGTCGCTGAACTCCTGCCGGTGTTCGGCCACGTACTCGTCGAACGACTCCGGGTGCAGCCAGGCCTGCGCGAACGCCTCGTAGATAAAGTTCTCCTGACCGAACAGGAGCGGGAAGGACATGATAACCATAGCTGCGGCTGCCAGGGCGCGATGGATAAAGGAATGGGTGCGGTTTTTCATAACGGCCCTTTTTAATGGTTTGCGAAACTGGATATTTGAAATCCTGCCGTTATGTTCTTCCAATTTTGGCCAACCGGCAATGAGGAAAGTCAGGTTGAGGAGTGAAATTTGTCAACCAACAGATGACACCACCGTCCACCGTCCACGCTCCCGCTACCCCCACGCTCCCTGGTACTTCTTTTTCCCTTTTTTGAAAGCCTTCTTTTTCCCCTTTTGCGTTTTCGGCTTGCTGGCGTTCACCCGCAGTTCCCTGCCCTGGTACTGGCTGCCGTCGAAGGCGCGGATGACCTTTTCGGCGTCCTCTTCCGCTACGTGGAAGAAGGTATGCTTGCTGCTCAGGTCGATCTTGCCGACGGAGCTGCCGGGGATGCGGCTTTGCCCGCAGATCAGCGACAGGAAGCCTGCTTTGCCGTCGACGTCCAGCGCGCCGATGTTGATGAACAATTCGACGCCCTTTGTATTGGAGCGGGAGGCTTTGGCCCCGGCATCGAGCGAGCCGCTGCTGAGGTGGGCCTTCATGCCGCGGCTCATGGTCATGGAGGCCAGCCGGTGGATGAGTTCTTCCCGGGAGACCCCCTCCAGTTCCTGCATCAGTTGGGGCAGCATCGGCTCGATGGCGGGGTGGCCTTCGGCCGATTTTAAACGCTGGAAGAAACCCAGCAGGCGCTTTTCGAAGATTTCCTGGCCGCTGGGTATGGACGCAGGCGTGAATTGCGTCTTCAGGCGCTTCTCCAGCCGCCGGATGATGCCCAGGTCTCTGGGATGGGCCAGGATCAGCGAGATTCCTTTGCGGCCTGCCCGGGCGGTACGGCCCGACCGGTGCGTATAGAAATTGAGGTCTTCCGGGATATTGTAATGGAAAACGTGGGTGATGTTGTCCACGTCGATGCCCCGGGCAGCCACGTCGGTGGCGATGAGCACGCGGAGCTGGCGGTTCCGGAAACGCTCCATCACGCGGTCGCGCTGCGCCTGGCTGAGGTCGCCGTGCAGGGCGTCGGTGCGGTAGCCGTCCCGGCTGAGCTGTTCGGCCAGCTCGCCGGCGTTGCGGCGGGTGCGGCAGAATACCAGCCCGTACACGTCGCGGTCGTAATCGAGGAAGCGGCGCAGGGCCTCATACCGGTCTTTGGGGCGGACGGTAATGTACTGGTGGTCGATGTCGTCGTTTCCGGTATTGGGCTGGCCGACGCTTAGCTCGAAGGGTTTCACCATATACTGGTTGGAGATGCGGCGCACCTCCTCCGGCATGGTGGCCGAGAACAGCCAGGTCAGCTTGTCTTCCGGCGTTTCCTGGAGGATTTCGTCGATCTCTTCTTTGAAGCCCATATTGAGCATCTCGTCGGCTTCGTCGAGCACGACGTACCGGATCTGGCTGATGTTTACCGCTTTGCGGCGCATCAGGTCGCGCAGGCGGCCCGGAGTGGCGGCAACGATGTGGATGCCCTTTTTCAGCTCCTGGATTTGCCTGCCGATGTCGGCCCCGCCGTAGACCGGCAGGATGCGCAGCCCCTTCTGGAATTGGGCGAACTGCCCGAGTTCGCGGGCGATCTGCAGGCAAAGCTCCCGGGTAGGGGCCAGGATGAGCGCCTGCGTCACAGGCTGCGAAACGTCCACCATTTCGACCAGGGGCAGCCCGAAGGCGGCGGTCTTTCCGGTGCCGGTCTGGGCCAGCCCGATGAAATCGGTATCGTCCTGTAAAAGCTTGGGAATGGCTTGCGACTGGATTTGGGTCGGGCGTTCGAAGCCCAGGGATTCGATGGCATCAGCCACCGGCTGGGAGAGCCCCAGCGCTAAAAATTCGTTCATTGTTGATGGTTGAGCGGCTTTCCTTCCTGAATAAAGGCCCGGCCGCGATGATTGAAGTGCCTGCTCAACCCAGGAAAAGATTCACGGCTTTCCCCCAATCGGGCATTCACTTTTTTAAATGAAGGGCCAAAGGTAAGGGGAATAAATGACAAATGTGGGGAATTATTACTTTTATTTCGGAGTTCGTATAGGAATTCAACCGTCAATAACCTGCAAGCCATGAAAATACGGACTTATCCGGATGCCGGTTCTTTTCTGGAAGCACACCTTACCTTTCTTGAAAAGGAGGAGGCGGTCAACAACCTGATTTTGGGTGTGGCAATGGGCATAACGGAGGGGGAGGCAGTGTTCAGCAAAGCGCATTTCTGGGGCATTGAGCGCAAGAGGTCTCCATTGTTTTGCGCGCTGCAAACCCCGCCCCGGAATTTACTGGCCTACGGCAGCCCGCAGGCGGGCGAGGCCTGCGCCGGCCTCTTTTTCGAACAAATGTCAGCCCGGGGCATTGAAGTGCCGGGAATCCTCGGCCCCAGGGCGCTGGCCCTTTCTTTTTCAGAATCCTGGAGCAGGCGCTCCGGGCAGGCCAGTGCGGTAGAAAAAGAGATGGGCGTTTTTCAGTTGGAAAAAGTAATCCTTCCTGAATTAGCCGGAGGCCGAATGCGGGTGGCTAGACAGGAGGACCGGGAATTGCTGGTCGGGTGGATGTGTGCCTTCCATCTGGAAGCTTTAGGGGAGCCGGCTGAAGCATTCAGCCGGAAGTTAGTGGAACAGCACCTTGGCCCGGGCCGTTTCTTCCTGTGGGAAAACCCCGGGCCGGTGAGCATGGCCGCCGCCACCCGCCGGACCCGGAACGGTATTGCCATCACCGGAGTGTATACCCCCCCGGAACATCGGGGCAATGGATATGCCAGCAATTGCGTGGCCGGGGTAAGCCGGCGGATGCTCGGCAATGGGTTCCGGTTTTGCGCTTTGTTCACCGACCTGAAAAACCCTGTTTCCAATAAAATCTATCAATCCATCGGCTACCGGAAGATCGGCGAATTTGCAGAGGTGAGGTTCGCTTGAGCTCCCTGTTTCCCTGTCCCCCTGTCTCCTTATCTCCTTATCTCCTTGTCTCCTTGTCTCCTTGTCTCCCTGTCTCCCTCACCTCACCCCAGCCTCCTGAAATACTCCCCGACCTGCCCCATGCCTTCCTCGTAGGAGACCACCGGCTCGTACCCCAGTTCCTGCCGGGCCTTCCGGATCGGAATGTCATAATTGGCCGTTATCAGGTTCAGCGCTTCTCTGGTGAGGTGGGGCCGGCTTTTGAGCCCCAGCCATTTCCAGGCAGTTTCCATAGCGGAAGCGAAAGGCCAGGTGCCCAGGCGGGGTACGGACCGGGGAGGCCTGATCCCCGCCAGCCGGGCCAGGTCGGAAGTGTACTGTTTCCAGTTGGTAGGGTTGTCTTCGGCGGCGTTGTAAATCTGCCCGATGGCCTTTGGGGTGCCGGCGGCCAGCACCATCAGGTCCGCCAGGTTGTCCACATACACCAGGCCGGCGTTGTTGTCTCCTTTTCCGACGATCACCGGCCAGTCCTGCATGGCCTGTATCAGTTCGTGGACCCAGGGGCGGCAGCCTGGGCCGTAGACATTGGCCGGCCGGATGATCACGACCGGCAGGCCGTGCCTTTCGAAGTAGGCCCGGGCGAGTTTTTCCTGGGCCTGCTTGGCGCGGCTGTACGGGCCGAAGGCCCGCCCGTAGGGCAGCTCTTCATGGCATTTTTCCCGCTGGAGCTGATTGCCGTAAACGATGATGCTGGAAGCGAGTACAACCTGGGCACCCTCCCGGAGGGCGGCGTCCAGGACGTTTTGGGTGCCGCCCACCGTTACCTGTTGATATAAAGCTTCCGGGCCCCAGTCGCTGACCACGGCCGCCAGGTGGAAAATCTTTTTTTTGCCGCGCGCCAGGGCCAGGATGGCCTCCCGTTGCGTGACATCCCCCCGGTGGATGATCACCTCTCCCTCCCAGTCGATCGGTATGGGCTCGTTCGGCAGGACCAGGGCATGCACTTCTGTGCCTTCCGCCAGCAGGCGCCGGGTGAGGCGGCGGCCGATGAAGCCGTTGGCGCCGGTGATCAGTACAGGGCCTTCCATCGCTTCTTCTTTTTCATGATTTCTTTAATTTCTCCGCATGGCGCAGCCCTTTCCGGTAAAGGTGCCGGTACAACAACCAGGACAGGCTGCCGAAAGCGCCGCCGATCTTGGCCAGGGCGCCCCGGGCCGGAGGCAGGGTCACTTCCATGGGCTTTTTGCGGACGGCTCTGCGGATGGCCCGCTCTACGTCCTCCACGGAAAGTACCTGTAAGGAACCGGAAAAACTCAGGGCCGATTCCTCCGGCAACGTGAGCTGGTGGTCGAACATGGGGGTGCGGACCAGGTCGGGGCAGATCGTGGTTACATAAATGTTCTTCTCCCGCAATTCCAGCGCCGCCGCCAGCGAGAAACCCCGGACGGCAAATTTGGACGCCGTGTAATAAGACATGCCCGGCACCGGCGCAATGCCGGCCAGAGACGCTATATTGATGATATGGCCTGAACCCTGCTTCTGCATCGCCTGCGCGGCCTGCGTGGTCCCGTATAAAACTCCCCTGGCGTTGATGTCCAGGTGGGTGTCGATATAATGTTCGTCGGCATCCAGGATGAAACGCGGCAAAGAGACGCCGGCAACGTTGAACAGGTAATCGAGCCTGCCAAACTTATTCAGGGTGGCCGCTATGGCCGCCTTCCAGCTTTGAATATCGGCTACGTCGAGCTGCAGGGGCAGGAAACTTCCTGTTTCCGGCCCGAACGCTGCCAGCAGTTCCGCCTTTTTGATATCCGTAGCTACCCAGCGGTACTGGTCCCGGTTCGACAGGACAAAGTGCCTGCCGATGCCGCCGGCAGCGCCGCTAATCAGAGCAACAGGGGGGGACATAGCAGAATTTTGGCGCAAAGTAAATAAATTTCAGGAGTAAGTAGCCGGACAGTTTTAGATTACGCACAAATAGCATGCCTGGGCGTCCTCGCCCCAATGCCATTAAGTTAAGGTAGAGAGCAGCCACTTTATCAACTGGCGAGCTTAGAGTCGCCTTCCGACAAATCCCGTCGCTTAACTTAATGGCATTGGTCCTCGCCCGGGCGCGCCCCGGCAACTATGGCCTGCCGTTATATATATAAATATGGCGGGCAGCTGGTGTTTTCTTCAAATTTCCTTAGTTTCACTACGAAAATACAAACAGAGGCACAACCCGATCGCAATGAGAATTCCAATAGTTTTCTTCCTCATCATTTTGACGCGGATGCTGCCGGCTCAGGAGTTCGCCGGAGAATATGTTTTAGAGTCCAATGGCGGGATCGTTCTTTTCCAGATACAGAACGAGGGGCCCAACCAGCTAAGCGGAACGCTTACGGATTCGGACGGGGGCCAGTTTCAGATGCGGGGCGTTGTAGAGAAGGAGTACGCCAGAGGCGCATTGGCCAGCAGCCGCCAAAACCTCTATTTTGAAGCCCACCTGAATGGCGGCCAGCTGGTCATGAACATCATGCCGGTTGATGCCTACAACCAACCGGATTATCTGAACGCCACCAAATTCATCCTCAATCGGCGCGAAGCACTCCGGGCACCCATCGAGCTGGACACGGAAGAGCCGGCGCCGGATAGCCGGGCCGCCGGGGAAATGCCCCGGAATGAGGTCGGATCCTGGGATGGGGTTTATGACGGAAAGATTAACGAAGTGGCTACCCAGCTCACTTTCCGGCGATACGGCAACCACCTGGCCGGCGAAATGGATGCCGGCGGATACCGCTACCAGATGGAAGGCGCTATCGACGGCACCGAAGCCTGGGGCGATGTCCTCGACCCGCAAACCCAAGGCAAGATGAAGTTCTCCGGAGTGCTCGGCAATGATGTCGTCGAACTCACTTTTTCCGGCGACGAAGGGCAGTTCCGGATGCAGTTCATCCGGCAAGGGGCAGAGCCGCCCGCCGGCTACCAGTCGGGCAGGAATGCCGCCCTGGCCGGGCATTGGTCCTGCACGCTCCCGCCCCGGTCCGGAGAGTTCGCGCCTCCCCGCCAGATGATGCTGGCCCTGCAGCCAGACGGCCTTTTCCTTTACGGAGAAGAGCAAACGGTGCGGGCAAGCCTGAAAACCGGCAAAAACAGCGGCAGGCAGTGGATGGCAAAGGATGGCGCCCTGCTTATCGGGCAGGATGAAAAGTGGAAGCGGTTCGCTGCTTACCGGCTCAATGGCGATGCGCTTACCCTCACGCTGAACAGCGGGGAGGTACAGGAATGGAAGAGGATGCGCGGGCAGTAGTCCCGGAGAGGGGCGACGGGCTGTTGTTTCACGGCCCGGGGCCATGGGGTGTTATTGGTTATTCGCCGCTTCCCTGTCATTCCGTTTTTCTTTTTTCTTTTTTCTTTTCTATACTGACGCACGGCAGGTTTTGTCGACTACAAAACCCGCCGGGTCAGTATATACTGGCATCGCTGGTTTTGTTCCTGACAAAACCACGCGTTCGCCAGTATAACTAAAATCCTTCACATGGCTATCAGGCAATTCTCTATGGTACTGGCCCTCGCTGCCCTCGCCGGCTGCCAGCCAACTGAAACCCGCCAGGACATCGGCTTTCCCGCCGGCCGCTGGGTCGACCTCAGCTACCCCTTCGATGAAAATACCATCTACTGGCCAACCGCCGAGAGCTTCAGGCTCGATACCGTAGCGGAGGGCGTAACCGAAAAGGGCTACTATTACTCGGCTTATTCCTTCTGCGCTGCCGAACACGGCGGCACCCACATGGACGCGCCCGTACACTTCGCCGAAGGGAAAAACGCCGTGGAGGAAATCCCGCTGGAACAACTTATCGGCCCGGCGATCGTGGTGGACGTATCGGATAAAGCTTTGGACAACCGGGATTACCTGATCCAGGTATCCGATTTTGAAGCCTGGGAGCAGGCCAACGGGCAAATCCCAAACGGAGCGATCGTCCTGGTCAATACCGGCAGCGGCCAGTTCTGGCCGGACCGGGTAAGGTATATGGGCACGGATAAACGGGGGGCGGAAGGCGTTGCCGGGCTCCATTTTCCCGGCTTGCATCCGGACGCCGCACGCTGGCTGGCGGAAGAGCGGGCCATCAAGGCTTTCGGGCTGGATACGCCCAGCATCGACTATGGGCAGTCTGTAAATTTTGAAAGCCATCAGGTACTGGGCGCGGCCAACATTCCCGGGCTGGAGAACATCGCCAACCTGGGCCAGCTGCCGGCAACGGGAAGCTGGGTCGTAGGCCTGCCCATGCTGATCCGGCACGGCAGCGGCGCCCCGCTGCGGATCGTGGCGCTCGTGCCGGAAGAGTAACGGCTATTGCAGCTCTTTTTTTGCAGTTTTCAATTTTTTCTGTTTTTCCTTCAGCAGGTTTTGCACCTCCCGGAGGCGTTTCTCCTTTTCGCTTAAGCTGGAAGAAAGGTCAATGTTCTCCTTTTTCAGCTTGTCGATCTCTTTGAGGTTTTTTTCGATGTCCTTTTCATTGCCGGAAATATCATTCTCCAGGTTCCTGATCTCTTTTTCCAGGCTGCTTATCAGTTCTTCGCTTTCTTCAACCTGCTGCTGGTAATACCGGGGAACGTATTCGCCGGCAAATTTGCCCACAATCCTGCGCATGGCCCGGTACTCCCTGGGGTAGTCGCCCGGATTCAGGTAGATGTCGTACCCCAGCGAAGCGAATACGCTCATCTGGGTTTTGTCTTTCTGTTCGTCAAAGTGGGTATAAAAATTCATTTCCTTATCGCTGATCGCCTCGATCAGGACTTTTTCTGCCTCCAGCAGGTCCCTGTTGGCCAGGAAACCGAAGCCCTTCAGCTTGACGCCGTACTCGTCCTTTATGAAATCCTGCCAGGCGCCCTTCAGGGCTTTGGGGCCCGCTTCCAGGGCCACGGTGATGCAGGGCCTCTCCGCCTTGTCGTGTTTGATGGTGGAGTCGGTAATGTCTATTAGCTGTGCGCCGGAAAAGGAGGGAAGTAACAGAAAGAGAAGTAAATTCAGGAATAGCCGTTTCATGTCAACGTAATTGCGTTAAAAAATAGGTTGGAATGGGTTGAGCGCTCACTTATAAAACAGGCAGGACAAGGCGCATGTTTGCTTTCGGAAAACAAAGATGCGTTATCTGTTCGGGAGGCGCCTGCCGGAAAGTGTTTTTTCGGGTCAGTCGCCCTTCAGGCGGTCCGGCGGGGAGAGGAACAACCCGGCCTGCAAAAAGAAGGCGTTGGACGGATCAACATTGAAAGAGGTTGTCTCTGGTGATTTGCTCTCAAAATCGGTGCTGAAGTTAAACCGGTATCCGAATTTCAAATTGCCCCAGAACCAGTCGGCGAATTTGTGCTCTGCCCGGGCGGAAACCAGGAATTCCGAGTGGTTCATGGCAAAATCCGCAGTCCCGTTGTTCGGGCCGGGCATCAGTATCCGGTAACTTTGGCTGTCATATTCCGCGCCGAACAGGAAAATGTCGTCCGGGCTGAGATTATACCGCAGGTAGGCGTTGGCCGGAAAGATGGATTCCACCCCCCATTTCTCACTGAAGTTGCGGTTGAGCAGGAGAAAGGGCGCCAGGCTGTTGCGCCGGAAGCTCTTGGAGTAAGCCAGGCCCAGGCCCCATTCTAAGTCATCGCTCGGCTTGATGACATATACGCCGGAAAGTTTATAGATCGCATACCGGTCTTCAAAAAAACGGCCCAGCCCCGGGTAATTGCCGTTGGACGCCAGCCGGAAACGGAACGCCAGATAGTGGAACTCATCCAGCGGCTTGGCGATGATGGCGCCCAGCGTCGTGCTTTTCAGCTTGCTGTCGTCCAGCTCCTGAAAAACAGGGCTGAAGTCAGGGCCGAAACGTTCGATGTTGTAGGCTTCGGTGAGGTAAGAATAGCTCAGGAGGATTTTAAAATTGTCTTTGTTGAGCAATGGCGCCTTGATAGAAAAGTCCAGGTAGCTGAAGTTGCTGAACTCGGTGAGCGGCATGCTCAGAAGGGTGTCCTCCGCTTTGTAGGCCCCACTGCCAAAGTAACTGTAAGACAGTTCGATGCCTTTTGACCGGGACTTGTTGCGGACGCCCGGTTTGCAATAACAACGCAGGCCGTTATCTCCGGAGGTGACGTCTTCCGGAAAGTATCCGGGTTTGATCTGGCCGCTCGCCGACAGGCCGGCGGCGAGAATGGCTGCCAGTATGATGTACTTCATGTTTTTTGTTTCCTGCCGTTGTTTTGAGAAAAGGAACGGGTAAAGATACAATTTTGCCGAATGCCGGATGCCTGGGAAAAAAAATTACCGCTTCCATGAGATTGTTCACCTTTTTCGCTGATTTCTGTCATTGTTGAGATGGCCTGAAATCCCAATCTTAACATCAATTTTTATTGAACGCCAATGAAATATCAGCTATTGTAAACCAGTTCAAAGCCAATTTTATGGAAGACGGAAATGGAAGCCTGGCTGCTGCCAGCCCCCAAACATCGGAACGGCTCGTTTTAAAGGAACACATCCTGGAAATTGTCAGCGACTCCGGAGAAGGGGCCCAGAAGGCAGGCCAGAGTTTCGGAGCGGTTTCCGCAAAAATGGGCAACGGCGTATGGACCGTAGAGATTATCCCCGCCGATATCCAACCGCCGCCCCGGACCAAGGAGAGCGCTTCGGGCATCCGCATCCGGTTCGGTTCGGAAAAGATCACCAACGCGGGAGATGAAGCCGATGTGCTGGTGGCATTTAATGAAATTGTCCCCTACACCCGCATCGAACAGAATGCCTACCGGGAAGGAACCATCGTGCTCATCGAAAACAAATGGGCTACGGATGAATCCAGGGACATCCGGCAGAGCTATGCAACGGCTATCGAGGACTTCAAAAGCCGGGGCTTTGTCGTTTATGAGATTCCCATGGAGGAAGAGTGCCTCCGGCTGACGCCCAACCCGAAGAAAGGGAAGAATATGTGGGTGCTTGGCATGTTGTCTCACATCTACGACCGGGACCTGGATAAAGCGGCTGGCCAGATAGAATACACTTTCCGTTCCAAATCAAAAGCCGTAGTCGATTCCAACCTGCAGTTGCTGCAGGCCGGTTACGACTGGGCCCGCGAAAACCTGAGCCTGCGTTTTCGGATCCCCTCCATCGAGGCCAGCCAGGAACTGGTCGTGATGAACGGCAACGAAGCCCTCAGCTTCGGCATCCAGGCTGCGGGTATCGAGTTGTGTTCCATGTACCCCATCACGCCGGCTACTTCCACCTCTCACCATCTCGCCGAATGTATTCAGTCCTCGGGAGGTATCATACACCAGGCCGAAGACGAAATCGCCGCCGTCGGGTTTGCGATCGGCGCGTCCTATGCCGGGAAAACTTCGGTGACCATTACTTCCGGCCCCGGCCTGGCTCTCAAGACGGAATTCCTGGGCCTGGCCGTTATGGCGGAAGTGCCGCTGGTCGTCATCGATGTGCAGCGGGGAGGGCCGTCCACCGGCCTGCCCACCAAGGTGGAACAAAGCGACCTGCTGGCGGTCCTGTACGGCCAGCCCGGCGATTCGCCCAAAGTGGTGCTGGCGCCTTCTACCATCGAGGAATGTTTTCACTTTGTCATCCTGGCGCGCAAGATCGCCGAATCGTTCCGCATGCCGGTGATCCTGCTTTCCGACGCCAACCTGGCGACCGGCGTGCAACCGTTCCCCCGGCCGGAGCTGCGCGAAGAATGGCTGTCGCCACCGGTAGACCAGAGCCCCTGGAAGGAGGGCGTCACGGCATACGACTGGGATGAAAAAACCGGGCTCAGCCAGCGGCCGGTCCCCGGACAGGCAGGCGGCGAATATACCCTCACCGGCCTGGCCCACAGCTCCGCCGCCAAGGTGACCTACCTGCCGGAAATCAACCAGAAAACCGCTGCCCTGCGCAGCCGCAAGCTGGCCACTTTTGGCCGCACCCTGAAGCCTCCCCGCATCCATGGCGACGAGGAAGGCCGCCTGCTGATCGTCGGCTGGGGCTCCACCCGCGGCGCGATCGAAGAGGCGGTGGACAGGGCCCGCGAGCAGGGGGGGCGGGTGTCTTCCCTCCACCTTCGTTTCCTCAGCCCCATGGAACCCGGCCTGAAGGATATTTTCCGGCGGTTCGATAAAGTGATGACGGTCGAGATCAATTACAGCGACTCCCTTGACGACCCCATGATCACGCCGGAAAACCGCCGATACGCCCAGCTGGCCTGGCTGTTGCGGGCACAGACTTTGGTAGATGTCGACTGCTTCTCCAACGTGCACGGGCAACCCCTGCGGCCCGGAAAGATTTTTGCCAGAATTCAAAAAGAGTTGAACCCGTAAAAAGCAGAAGCCATGTTCGGAATAAAACAAGATTTCATCTGCGAACTGCCCAAAAAGTACTACACCCTCAGCAATTACGAAAAGGGCGTCGCCCGCTGGTGCCCGGGATGCGGCGACCACGCGGTACTCTCCGCTGTACAGCGGCTTTGCCGGGAAGAACAACTGCCGCCGGAAAAGACCGTCTTCGTGTCGGGCATCGGCTGCTCCAGCCGGTTCCCGCATTATATGAATACCTACGGTTTCCACGGCCTGCACGGCCGGGCATTCCCGGTAGCCTGCGGCGTGAAGTTTCGCCGCCCCGACCTCAATGTCTTCGTCATTACCGGCGACGGCGATTGCTGTTCCATCGGCGCCGGCGCCTGGATACACGCCATCCGCTATAATATGAATATCACGACCATCCTGTTTGACAACCAAATCTACGGGATGACCAAAAAACAAACTTCCCCGACTTCCCGGATAGGCACGGTCTCCAATACCCACCCCACCGGGTCGGTATTGCCGCCGGTTAACCCTCTGCAGACTTCCCTGGGGATGGCAAACGCCTCTTTCGTCGCACAAACGGCAGACTGGGTGCCGGGCCACCTGTTCGCAACCCTCAAGGCGGGGTATGAACATCCCGGCTTTGCTTTCATCAAGGTGATCATGCGGTGCTCCAAATTCATGGGCCCTCTCGTGGAAGAAATGACCACCAACCGGGATGCGGTCTCGATCCTCACCCACGAGAACGGCATCCAGCCGGATGAAGGCACCCTGCGCGCCTTCAGGAACCACCGGGCGCACGACCCCTCCGACATCAATGCGGCCCGCGAACTGGCCGAGGACAAAGAGGTTTCCTACCTGGGGCTTTTCTTTCAGGATAAGGAAGCCATGCGCTACGACCTCTATGGGGCCCATAACCTGGGGTTCTCCCCGGAAGAAAAAATCTCGGCGGTCAATTCGCAATTGGATAAATATGCGGTGTAGGGGAGTTCCGGAAACCCTGGAAAAGGAGTGAAGGAGTGACTTGGCGAATGAGTGGATAGAATCAGCTATGTAGTAAAGTTTGATTTTAAAAACAATACATATTTTATACTTATCCATCATTCCTTCGTTCCATCATTCCTTAACGGAGGTTTCCGGAGTACCCTCACTAATACACGAAATTCACTCATTCGAAATGAACAACAAGGATTCCGAAAGAGAAACGATAACCGGTTTTTTTCAGGACGACGCCTTCGGCATACCGGGGTTCCTGCAAAGAGTCGCCCCGCCGGGCGAGGTGCTTTCATTTGAGAAGGCAGATGCCGTTTCTCTGCCTCGAATGCCGGAAGTGCCGGAAGCTGCTGAACCGGAAAGGAAGGGGTACTGGCGGACCCTCAGGGCTTTCTTCCGTACCGGAAAAGGGGGCGGTATCCCCCGCGGACAGGGCCGCCAGCTGGTTTTCCCCGCTCTTCTGGCGCCGTTTCTGGGCAAGGAGTATACGCAATATAATTTTCCTTGCTGGGTGAGCGATGCCGGGCCTGTTGATACAGGAAAGGATGCCGGCCCTGCTTTTTATACCTTGCAGGCCCTGTTGCAACGCGCTGTGCGGGCAATCGCCCCCCAGGAAGGCCAGGCAAAAATCCTGAAGGATAACCTGCTGCGCCTGGAGGCGGCTATTCGCGATAAAGTCAGTTTTGCCGATGCGGCTTTTAAAGCCGCTCCCGTGTTTGAAGAGGCCCTGGCTGAACTCGAGGCAGGCCTTTCGGTTAAAGGAGAAGAGGGAAAGGCCTTTTCTGAGGACCTGATCCGGCTGAAAAGGGCCCTGCCGCAGGCCGGCGTCCTGATCTCCTTCTCCCCGCAGGCGCCGCTTCACCTCCTGGCTACGGTGATCCAGCGGAAGCTGCTGGTCAGCCGCCGGCCGGTTCGGGCGGAGATAGCCCGCCTGTCCAACCAACTGAAAGACATACTGGCGGTGGAGCGGGAAAAGAACCCGGAATCCCACTCGGCGGAGCATCTCCACTCGGCGCTGGATTTCGCCGATACCTTTCTCAATTTCGAGGAACTGTCGTCCGTTTTGCCGTCCGGCGGTTCCGAGGCCATGCCCGAGGAACGCCACCACCGCATCGAACTGATCCTGGAAACCCTGGGCCAGGCGGAGGGCCTGCTCTTCTCCCGGGACGCCTGGCTGGTAGTCGGCAAAGGGCAGCCCATCCTGAGCGGGAAGGACTGGAAGGCCGGTTTCCCGGGGATTGAAGTCCTCCGGGCACAGGCTGGCATGCTGTCGGCCACCGCTGCGGAAATCTTCGAAGAGGAGATGGGCAAAGCCGCCCGGGCCTTTGCGGCCCTCCGCATCGGCCAGCTGGAGGTGAACAACCAGTATTTTCCGGAGCTGCATAGCGACTTTTTCGCCCATTTCGACTGGCGCAGCTTCGATGAGGACGAATGGGCGGCCTGTGCGCCGGTGCTGCTCCTTTCGGATGCCGATCAACTGCTGGAAGAGGAGTTCAATGCCTTCTCCCGGCAACTGGCTGCCGGCCTCCCCGTCAAATATCTTGTCATCAAAGGCCAGGAAAGGGATAACCAGGACAGCTCCGGGCTGGCTTTCCGCCGGGAACCGGGCGCGCTGGCCATCGCTCATCGCAATACTTTCGTGCTGCAATCTTCCGTCATTCGCCCGGCCTATCTCCACGACGGCTTTGAGAAAGGGCTGGATAGCCCTGCGCCGGCCCTGTTTTACCTGCTATCTGCCCAGCCCCAACCCGATTGTTCTGCCGAGCCGAGCTTGTGGGCAAGCGCTGCGGTGGAAGGGCGCGAATTTCCCGGCTTCATCTTCGACAGCCAAAAAGGGCCAAAGTGGGGAAGCCGCTTCGATATCCACGAAAATCCGCAACCCGAGGCGGACTGGCCAGGCCATCAACTGGCCATCGTTGACGATAAGGGAAAGGAAGCCTCTCTGGAAATTCCCTTCACCTTTGCCGATTTTGCCGTCCTGGGCGGCCATTTTGCCGCTTATTTCCACATCGTGCCTCCGGAATACTGGACGGACAACCTGATCCCGCTGGCGGATTACCTCGGCCTGTCTGATAAGGAAGCTTATACCAAAGTCCCCTTTATCTGGGTGGTAGATGCGGACAGCCGGCTGCAGCGGGCGGCGGTTGCCTGGCCCCTGGTGCTGGCTTGCCGGGAGCGGCTGGATTTCTGGCATTATCTCCAGGAAAACGCCGGCGTCCACAGTTTCCACGTCGAACAGGCTACGGAAACGCTGAAGCAGGAACTCCGGGAAGCCGCAGAAAAAAAGATCGCCGGTTTGAAGGCGAGCCAGGAGGCGGCAGTGGAAAAGGCTAGGGAAGAGGCGGCGCGTACGGCTATGGAGCGCCTGGCGTCCGTGCTATTGGACCTGGATGTCGACGCTGTAGTTCCGGCCGGCCCGAAAAAGCCGGCGGCCCCAAAACCCAAAGGCCAACCGGAGCCGGCAACCCGGCCGCCGGAACCTCCTTCAAAACCGGAAGCCGGCGCGGCGGCGGCCCCGAAACCTCCCGAAAAGGAAGAACCTGCGGAGGACGGCCCGGGCGAAGCCTGGATCGAAACCCCTCTGTGTACTTCCTGCAACGAGTGCATTGACGCCAACAAAAACATTTTTCAATACAATGCCGACAAACAAGCCTTTGTGGCTAACCCCAGGGGCGGCCCCTTCGCCGACATCGTCCGGGCTGCCGAGAAATGCCCGGTGAAGATCATCCACCCCGGCGCACCCCAGAATCCTGGTGAGGATAACCTGGAAGAATGGGTGAAGCGGGCGGAGCGGTATCAGGGGTGAGTAACGTGCATTCGTGCATTTGTGCATTCGTGCATTCGTATGGGGGCATGACGGAAGGCTGTGAGCTGGCCGGGCACAATCAGTTCAATCATGTGACAATATAGCCATATACGATGATCACTGAAATCCTCATAGCGGTAGGAATATTAGCGGGCCTGGGGCTGTTGTTCGCCATCGTGCTGGCCGTGGCCTATAAGAAGCTGCGCGTGGAGGAAGACCCCCGGATCGACGAGGTGGAAGAAATGCTCCCTCACGCCAACTGCGGCGCCTGCGGCGAGCCCGGCTGCCGCGTTTTTGCCGAAAAGGTGGTCGCCAACCAGGTGAAAATTTCGAAATGTACGGTCAGCTCCCAGGCCGCAATTGAACGCATTGCCGCCTATCTGGGCGTCGAGGCAGGCAAAGAGGAGAAGCGGGTGGCCCGGCTGCTGTGCGCCGGAGGCAGGAAGGAAGCCCACAGCCTGGCGGAATACGCCGGCACGCTGCGCACCTGCCGGGGCGAGGCCGTCGTGGCCGGCGGCCCCAAGGCCTGTGCCTGGGGATGCCTGGGATTGGGCGATTGTGTTGACGTTTGCGATTTCGATGCGCTGTACCTCAACGACGACGGCCTGCCGACGGTCATTCCTGATAAATGTACGGCTTGTGGCGACTGCGTCGAGATTTGCCCCAAGAACCTCTTTGAGCTGATGCCGGAAAGCCGGAAGCTCATCGTGCAGTGCAAGTCGTTGCTCGAAGGCAGCCTGGCGGAATCCAAATGTTCGGTAGCCTGTACGGCCTGCGGGCGCTGCGTGGCCGATGCGCCGGAAGGCCTGATCGAAATCCGGAGCAACCTGGCAGTGGTCAATTACGAGCTAAACCACCTGTCCAGCCCGGAAGCTACGCTCCGGTGCCCGACCAACGCCATCGTGTGGGTGGAGAATAAGCAATTTGAAAAACGGCCTGTCGTCTGGCTGCCGCTGGGGCGGGTGGAGAAATATACCGAAGATGTTTAAGAAAAAAGAAAATGAATAACCCGGATAACATATTTGGCAAGGTTGTAGAAAGCACCGGAGCAGCGCTGCTTCAGCAGTTGGAATCCGGGATCAGCGAGGGCTATCTCTCGCCCTTCGGCACCGAAACTCCCGATACCCTCAACCTTTTTGGGCGCAAAGCCTGCCACCGCGACAGTCCGGACTTGTCTTTCCTCGCCGGCCTGGCCAGCACGGGGCTGCGTGCCGGCGCCTTTCTTAGCGGCAGCCAGCTGGGTGCCAATTACAATCAACTGGCTGATCTCGCCCGCCAGAACCTGCCGGTGCTGGTGCATTATGCCGCCACGACAGGGGACGGCAAGGCCCGGTTCGCGGCTATGGACAACCTCAGCGGCGCCGCCCATGCCGGCTGCTTTCAACTCCTGGCCGCCAGCCTCCAGGAACTCGTCGATCTCACGGCCATCGGCCACAAAGTGGCGGAGCTGATCCTTTTGCCGGGGATTTGTGTCGTTGATAATGCTTATGCCCGGCAGCAAGCTTCTGTGCCCGATGCCGGCGCGCTGCGCCGGTTCCTGGGTGACCCCGACAGCCAGATTCAGTGCCCGGTACCTGCCCAGCGCCTGCTCTTTGGCCAGAACCGGCGGCGGATACCTCAGTGGTATAACCCGGATATTCCAGCTATGGCCGGCGCCCGCAGGGAACAGCTGGGCCTCCAGTTGGAAGGGGCCGCCCGCGAGCGCTATTTTTACCGCCACCTGCCGGATATCATCCGCCTGGTGATGGAGGAATACAGCAGGTTGTCCGGCCGTCAATATTCCGCTGTGAAAACAGCCGAAGCCGGACAGGCGGACTACCTTATCCTTACCCTGGGCGCTGCCTTCGAAACGGCCGCAGAAGCTGCCCGGCAGGCCCGCTCCCGGCATAAGGTTAAAGTGGGCGCCGTTGGCCTGTCCGTTTTGCAGCCTTTCCCCCGGGAAGAACTGGCGTCCTGGCTGTCCGGTAAAAAGGGCGTCGCCATTCTTGAATCGGCCGGCAGCTCTCCGGCAGGTTCCCCGGCCCTTTATCACGAAGTCGCCGCCGCTGCCCGGGCCCTGGGCAAAAAAGCTCCGGAGTTATATTCGGGCGCCTATGCCGGCCCGCTCTCCACAGAAGCCGTTGCTGCCGTTATCGGGAACATGCAGCGCAACGGGGCCCGGAAGGAGCGTTTCTTCATCGGCTTTGATTTCACCCGCTCTTCCACCGGCTTTCCGCAGCATGAGGTCATGCTGCAGGCCATCAGCCGGGAGTATCCGGGTATTGAACAGGAAACGCTTCCTCTGCCCTCTGGCAGAAATGGCGCTGGGCCGGGGGGCGCTGTGCGCAGCCTGCCCTATGCCATCCGCCGGTATCAGGACCAGGGGCCGCCGTATTCCCGCCTTTCTCGTTTTTACCACAATACGGCCTGCTTTTACCAGCAAGGCATCCGGGCTGAATTGGTAGCCGACCCCTTCCAGGCCTTGCCGCTCATCCCGGCAGCCACGGCCAATTTTTCCGGCCCGGCGGAGGGGAAAACTCAGCTGCCGGTCTTTCAGCCGCAGAATTGCACCGGGTGCGGCGCCTGTATGGCTTACTGCCCCCATTCGGCTATGCCGGGCGTTGCCATCAGCTTCCAGTCGATGGTCCGGGCGGGCATGAAGATTGCGGCGGCCCAGGGTACGCCCATCCCACAGCTGATGGGCATAGAACGCAAACTGGTAAAAATAGCGGAGGGCCTCGTCCAGAAAGAAGGCGGGAAAATTGAATGTATAGAGGATTTTCTGCCGGAAGCTTTCCGGCAGTTGGCCGGCGAGTCCGGCATGGAAGGGGAGAAACTCGAACGAGCGCAGGAAGGGATAGATATTTTGAACGGCATTGTCGGCCGGTTCCCCATTGCCGTTACCGAACCGTTCTTTCATCAGAAAAAGCGGCGGGAAAAGGGTGCCGCCCAGTTTTTCTCTATTGCCATTGACCCGCACGCCTGCACCGGATGCGGCATCTGTACTGCTCTTTGTGAGGATGATGCCCTGCGGATGGCTGCCCCGGAAGCAGATTTGCTCCGGCAGATGGGAAACAACCTGGAGCTGTGGGAGCAACTACCGGATACGCCGGCTGACACCGTTAGTGCGCTGATCCGGGAACCGGACTACGATCCTTTTGCCGCGGCCATGCTGAGCCGCCACTTCTACCTGTCGCTCTCCGGCGGATCCACCACCGAAGCTGGCGCCTCCGCCAAAACAGCCCTGCACTGGCTGACTGCCGTCCTGGAATCAGTGATGCAACCGCGGGTAGAGCAGCAGGCCAAAGAACTGGAACAGCAGGTAGAAGAGTTGGCAAAAAATATCCATCAGCACCTGAGCAACGCATTGCCCAAGCGCGATTTTCAACTCTCCGGCGATGCGCAGGCCGCCTTTGCCGAGGGCAAACTCCCTCTGGAAGAGGTCATCCGGCAACTCGAGGCCGAACCGCAGTCGCAGATTGTGGACGCCGCCTCGCTGCAGCGGAAGATCAACCTGTTGAACGACCTCAAGGCATTGCTCTGGGCGCTGCGGGAAGGGCCCACCGGCGGCGGCAGGTCCCGGTATGGTGTCCTGCTTGCCAACCCCGGGGCCCTGCCCTGGGCCGACGATCACCCTTACAACGCTTTCACTACTCCGGTAATATGGCATTGGGACGGGTCGTCTCCGGAACGCCTGCTGGGCATTCTTGAGGGGCAGGCCCGCCATGCGCTCGACCAGGCCCGCCTGCTGCGCCGGGCTGCCCTGGAAGCCCGGAACAAATACCGCCCGGAACTGCACGACCTGGAGGTCGGGACGCTGGATTGGGCGGGGCTTAGCCCGGAAGAGCGCGCGCTGCTTGCGCCCGTCCTGCTGGTGGGCGATGCCCGCCTGTTCTCGGAACAGGGCCGCACCGCCCTTCTGGAACTGCTGGCTTCCGGCTTTCCGGTAAAAGTAGTCGTGCTGGATGACGGGGAGGTGCCGGCCGGCCCTGCCGCCGTTGCCCGGCTCGCTGCGGCCCAGGCGGCGTGGATGTCTGCCCTGGCCTTACAGCACGCCTTCCTGCTCAAAGGCAGCCTGCCCGGCAACCCTGCCCTGTTCGACCGGCTGCGCGACGGGCTGCAGCGCCCAGGGCCCGCCCTTTTCCACCTGCTGGCGCCCCACCCGGAATCTCACGCCGGCAAGCCGGCGGTTTGGCCGGCCTGGAGCAGCCTTGCTCTGCGGACGAGGGCTTTCCAGAGCCTCATTTTTGACCCCGCCGGGGAGGGAGATTTTCTTTCCCGGAATATCGGCCTGGAACAGAATCCGCAGCCGGAAGCGGACTGGGTGGCTGCCACGCTGCATTTTGCAGAGAAGGGGCAGGAGCAAAAACAACCGTACGTGCTGACCTATGCCGACTGGCTCTTCAGCCTAACGGCCTGGCGAAAATACTTCCGCCCGCTGCAGCCGGAAGAGGAGAACCCGCTGCCGCTCGCCGAATATCTCAGCCTGGATGAAAAAGGGCAGAAAGGGAAAACGCCCGCCATTTCCACCGTTGAGGAGGACGGCCGGTTGAAGCAGTACGCGGCAGCTCCGGAAGTGGTAATGGCGGCCCGGCAGGCGCTCCGCCAATGGAACAGCCTGCGCGAACTTGCCGGCCTGCGCAGCCCCTTCCCGCAAAAAGAAAGGGAAACACTGGAGAAAGAATTGACTCAAAAATACGAGAAGGAGATAGCTGAACTCAAAGCCTCCTACGAAGCGCGCCTGCAGGAACAGGAGCAGGCGCTGATGGAGCAGGTCCGGATAAAGCTGCGGGACAAATTGCTGGCGCTTTCCCGGAGAGGAGAGCCGCTGGCGGCATTACAAGAGGAAGGCAAATAAGATGATCGGAACAGCTCAGAACGAACTCAAAGACAGGCTGCTGACTTTCCGGCATGGGGTACACCCGGAGGAATTTAAGGAGCTGTCGAACCACCAGCGGATCGAGCGGATGCCCTTTGTGGAGGAATATATCCTTCCGCTGCTGCAGCACATTGGGGCTCCTTCCAAACCGTTGGTGCACAAAGGGCAGCGCGTGCGCCGGGGCGATATGGTTGCCGAGCCGGGATCCTTTGTTTCGGTGGCCCTGCACACTCCGGTAGATGGCACGGTGATGGATGTCGGCCTCTACGGCCATCCCAACGGGCAGATGTTGCCCGCCATTCGCATCAAGGCGGACCCCTTTTCCACCCAGCAACTGGACCAGCCGCCGCAACGCCAGCCGGAAGAACTGAGCAAGGCCGAATTCATCGCGGCGATCCAGCGGGCGGGCATCGTCGGGCTGGGCGGGGCGGCCTTCCCGGCCCATGTGAAGTTCAACATCCCGGAAGATAAACCCTGCCGGCACCTGATGCTCAACGGCTGCGAGTGCGAACCCTTCCTCACCTGCGACCACCGCGTGATGGTGGAATACGCTGAAGAACTGATCGACGGCACGCGCATCCTGCAGCGTTTCGTCCAGGCAGAGAAGGTGTCCATCGCCATCGAGGCCAACAAGCCGGATGCGGTGATCGCCCTGCGGGAGGCTTCTTCCAGAGCAGGTTTCCCGGTGGAGGTGGTGCCGCTGAAAGTGAAATACCCGCAGGGTGCCGAGAAAATGATGATCAGCGCCATGCTCGGCGAAGAAGTCCCGGCGGGGAAATTGCCTATCGACGTGGGCGTGCTGGTATCCAACGTAGGCACTATAGTTGCCCTTTCGCAGTATTTCCGGCAGTCGCAACCCCTGGTCGAACGGGTCATAACGGTGACCGGCACTGCCGTCCGCCGCCCGGCGAACGTGCTGGTGCCGCTGGGTACGCCTATGCGCGACCTGGTGGAGTTCTGCGGCGGCGTCACGGAAGCCGCCACGCGCATCCTGCTGGGCGGCCCCATGATGGGCATCGTGCAGAAGAGCCTGGACACTCCCGTCGTCAAGGGTACTTCCGGCATTCTGGTGCTCACAGAGCGGGAAGTGCAGGATATCGACACCTTCAGCTGTATCCGCTGCGGGCGGTGCCTGGAAGCCTGCCCGCTCTTCCTCAACCCGGCCCGCCTCGGCCTGCTGGCCCGCAAAGGCCTGTGGGATGACATGGAAGACTACAATGCGCTTGACTGTTTTGAATGCGGTTCCTGCTCCTACGTATGCCCGTCCGGCATCCCGCTGGTGCAAAGCATCAAAATAGGCAAAGCGATGATCAGGGAACGAAAATCAAAATGACCCGGACGCGCCACCTTCAGGTGGTGCGTAGAAAACGACAGAGAAGCAAAAGCATGGTCGACAAACCCAAAATAACGATTTCCACTTCTCCCTTCCTGCACGATCAGGTAACCACCCCCCGGATCATGTGGGAGCTGGCCTATACGTTGATTCCCATATTACTGGCTGCCGTTTATTATTTTGGGCTGAGCGCGCTGCTGGTCAGCGCCGCCAGCATAGCCGGCTGCCTGGTTACGGAATACTACCTGGGCAGGAAAGGTCCCCTGGGCAACCCGTTGCGCGACGGCAGCGCCCTGGTGACCGGCCTGTTGCTGGCCCTGACGCTCCCGCCGGGCTTCCCTTTGTGGATGGCATTCGTCGGCGGCGTTGTAGCCATCGGAATGGGCAAGTTGATCTGGGGCGGGCTGGGCCAGAATGTGTTCAACCCGGCGCTGGTCGGCCGGGCATTCCTGCAGGCGGCCTTCCCGACGGCCATCACTACCTGGGAGCCGCCCGACGGCCGCTACTGGGGCCTGCGGGGCACCAACCTGGCGCCGCCCTTCTACCAGGGAAAGCCGGTGGATGCCCTGAGTACCGCCACGCCCCTCGCGGAAATGAAGTTCAACCAGGAACCGGCTGCGCTGGCAGACCTCCTGCTCGGCAATATCAGCGGCTCCCTGGGGGAAACCTGTGGCCTGCTACTGATCCTGGCCTGTCTGTACCTGATCGCGCGCCGGATCATCAACTGGAGGATACCCGCCGGCATCCTGGCGACGGTGGCTGTTTTTTCCGGCATCGTTTACCTTTTCGAGCCGGGTCGTTACCCCTCCCCGGGCTTCATGCTGCTGGCGGGCGGCCTGCTGCTGGGTACGGTTTACATGGCCACCGACCCGGTGAGTTCGCCCCTGTCGCCCAGAGGGGTCTGGATTTACAGCATTGGCATCGGCCTGCTGGTCGTCCTGATCCGCATCTGGGGCGGCTTGCCGGAAGGCGTCATGTACGCCATCCTGCTGATGAATGCCGCCACGCCGTTGATTAACAGGTTTGTAAGGCCGAGGGTGTATGGGTATTAGGGGGAGATGGGGAGATGGGAGAGGGGGAGAGGGGAAATGGGGAGATGCAGTGGAAATGTGTGGAAATGTGTGGAAATGTGTAGAAATGCATGGAAATGCATGGAAATATTTGGAAATAACATTGGAAATGAAAGAAGACGCTAAACACCCTGTCATTGCTCAGGAGCCGGAAACGAGTTCTTTCCGGTTGATATCTACGCTGGGGCTTGCCGGTTTCTTTTCCGGGCTGGTGTTGGTCGGGGCATTTCTGTTTACCCGGCCGATCATTGCAGCCAACCGGGCGCAGGCATTGCAGGAAGCCATCTTTAAGGTATTGCCCGGCTGCGCCAGCTTCCGCACCATAGAGCTGCGGGAAGGCCGGCTGGTAATGCTGGAGGACGGAGCGCCTGAACCCAGGGAGGGCGAGGAAGTCCGCCGCATCTACGCCGGATACAATGCCAAGGGCAAGCTTATCGGCTTCGCCATAAAGGGGGAAGAACCCGGCTATCAGGATTTGATCGTGGCCATCTTCGGCTACAACCCCCGGAAGGAGGTGGTCATCGGCTTCGAAGTGCTGGAAAGCAAAGAGACCCCGGGCCTGGGCGACAAGATCATGAAAGATCCGGCCTTTCTTTCCAATTTCAGGGCCCTGGCTGTCGAGCCGCCCGTAAAGGTAGTGCCCAAAGGAGAAAAAAAGAAAGACAACGAGATCGAGGCGATCACCGGAGCCACCATTTCCTCCAAGGCGGTCGGCCGCCTGCTGGAGAAGAGCCTGAGCGAGTGGAGGCCGCTGATTGGGGAGTATTGGAAGGAGTACAGGAAGAAAGAAGGGGATTAAAAGAACCCGGTTTTGTGGCAATTAGGGCGGGTAGAATTTGCGAAGTTTGATGTGCGATTTTCGATTTTTGATTTACTCGACCTAAGGCATGACGCTATTCCCATACAACCGGCCAGTTGTCCGGATTAGCCATCACCAAAACACCACAACACCAAAACACCAAAACACCACAACACCACAACACCAAAACACCAAAACACCAAAACACCACAACACTAAAAAAACATGGATCAACCGACCACCATCGAAAAGAGCCGCACTGCCGGGGAATTCCTCAAGGGAATCTGGAAGGAGAATCCCGTTTTCGTAGCGGTGCTGGGCATGTGCCCGGTGCTGGCGGTGACCAATACGGCCATCAACAGCCTTGCCATGGGGCTGGCCACGACTTTCGTGCTGTTCTTTTCCAGCCTGCTGGTTTCGAGCCTGCGCAACGTCATCCCCAAACAGGTGCGGATCACCACCTTTATCATCATTATCGCCACCTTTGTGACGGTAGTGGATTTCATGCTGGCGGCTATCGTGCCGCAGGTTCACAAAGAACTGGGCGCTTTTATCGCCCTGATCGTAGTGAACTGCCTGATCCTGGGCCGGCAGGAGGCGTTTGCGTCCAAAAACTCCATCCGGCTGGCTCTGGCCGACGCGCTGGGCATGAGCCTGGGCTTTACCTTTGCACTGCTTTGTATTGGCGTCGTGCGGGAGGTGCTGGGCAGCGGCAGCCTGTTTAACGTCTCCCTTTTTGGTGCCGGCTTCGAACCCTGGGTCATCATGATCATGCCGCCGGGCGGCTTCTTTACCCTTGGCTTCCTGCTGCTGTTCTTCAACTGGCTGCAGAAGCGCCGCCGGGAGAAAGCGAAAGACGATCGGCAAGCTACGCAGTATGAAGAGGCGAGGGAGTTTCTGTGAGGCCGGCAAGTTGCCGGGGTGCCGGCGTTAGCATAAACTTGTCCAGGCTGGAGCGGGCATGTAAAGGAGGGGATGTAAAGGAGATGTACGAGCAACCGTTACTTTTGTAATCGTTATGTTTGTAATGATTATAAAAGTAATGATGATTTTTATAACGATTATAAAAATAATGATTACAAACATAACGACTTGCTGCTGCTTTTTGGCTTTGCCACCCATGAAACAATGCACCCATGCACCCATGCACCCATGAATCCATGTAACCATGTAACCATGATCTAACCATGCAAGACCTCCTCTGGATATTCATCTCTGCCCTGCTGATCAACAACTTCACCCTGGCCTATTTCCTGGGCCTTTGCCCCTTCCTGGGCGTGTCGGGCCGGCTGGAGACTGCTTTCCGGCTGGGGCTGGCCAACATTTTCGTCATGCTCATCACGGCAGTCTGCGCCTGGGGGCTCAACACTTTTATCCTGCCCTATGCCCCATACCTGCGGCTGATCAGTTTCATCATCGTCATTGCCAGCACGGTGCAGTTTGTGGAGATGGCCGTCAAGAAGCTCAGCCCGGATCTGTTTCGCGCCCTGGGCATTTTCCTGCCGCTGATCACGACCAACTGCGCCATCCTGGGCCTGGCCCTTTTTGCGACCAACAAAGGCTACGGGCTGGTAGAAGGGCTGTTCTATGCTCTGGGTGCCGGGGGCGGCGTCACCCTGGCCCTGGTGCTGCTGGCGGGCATCCGGGAGGAGACGAAGGTACTGGACATTCCCAGGCTGATCGAAGGCACGGCCCTGAACCTCATCATCGCGGGGATTCTGTCGATGGCGTTTATGGGGTTTGCGGGGTTGTTCAGCGCGGGGGGGTGAGCGATTGGATTGTTAGGATGGCTAATATGGCTGAATTGTTGCCGGGAGCATCCGATCACTGCCCCCACTACCCGCTGCATCCCGCAATTGACAGTTGCTAGTGCGCCGGGAACGAAGTTCCGGGGCAGTTATTAACGCCACCCTAAGTCGGGCGCAGTTGGGCTACTTTTCACGTCAATTGGAAAAATAAATCTGATTTTTGAATACCAGCGCATCTCTTCGGGGTACCTACCTATGAATAAAGCCTGAAAGTAAATTCTAAAAAGGCTTTACCACTCGAATTCCGAAGCTTCGTTTTCGGGCTGTTTGCTGTCGGCCCGCTCCATTTTTCAGGAATAGCTTATCGCCCTGAGGCACAGGGTTTTTGCCTGTCGGCCTTTGGGAGGGCCACACTACTGGACAAAATGGTTTTGGACACAGAGAGTACTGCGGCCAACACAGAGTACACGAGGTTTTTCCGTTGATAATCAAGCCTCTGTGCGGCTCTGTGTCTTCCCTGCCTGCCTGCCGGCCTGCGGCACTGCAGACGGGCAGGCAGGTCGGCGTACTCTGTGTCCAAAAAATGTCCAGCAGCATGTGGGAGGGTTATGTCTGGACTGCTGGCAGGGCCGGCGGCTCGAATCCGATTTTTCACCCTACAATCATTCGAGTTATGAAAAGGACAAAAGCCAGAAAAACGCCCACATTTGACGATTTTAAAAATGCCGCGATTGCCAAAGCTCATCTGAAGGACATCAAAGGCGGCAACGACAACAACCCGCCGCCGCCGCCCGATCCCTTTATAGGCTCTGACGATACCATGGATGGGTAGCATCCGGGCAACCCAGGCGGATCGGCAGGCCTGCCGATCCGCCCGGGGGTCATCCGGGCAGGCTGGCAACCTCTCCCTTCAGCCATTCCTTCGCTACAGAGGGTTTGGCATCCAGCTCTTTGAGCAGGGTTTTCTTCAATGCCGGAGGGCGTTCGGTTTGGTTGTGGTACCAGGCCAGTTTCCTGACAAAATACTCCAGGTTGCGGTAGGCTTCCTTTCGTGGTTCGGAAACGGCATAAGCGTCGCGTTGAAAAAACCACCGGTAAGCATTGCACCGCTCCTCCACCTTTGTATAGTCGGCAATGTGGCTAATGTACTGCCCGTAAGCGGAGCGAAGCAGCAAGGATTGCCGCCGCAGGGCGAAATCGTAATTTTCCTTGCCGTGGATAGTCTCCAGAGACTGTTCTGCCTCCAGGTATTCCCCCCGGTGGAAATGGATATAAGCCTGGCTCAGGCCCACTGCATCGGAACGAATGCCGGGTTCGACAAAATGCTGGTTATTTTTGAGAAACGACGCTGCGAAATCAAGCTCATTGGCGACGGCAGCGGTTACCACCGCATTGATGAAAATCGTGTGGTCGATGGCCTTGTCAACCACGAAAACGCCATTTTCGTTTCCCCATAAGTAGATCGCCATCTGGCCCTGAAGGAAGGAAGCGTTCCCGTTGTTGTACTGCGCGATGCAAAAATTCAGCAGGTAGCGGGCGAGTTCCAGGCGTTCCGGCGGTTGAATTTCCGGAGCCATTTCCCGAAGTGCCTGGAAGGCATTGGCGAACTGCTGCCGGTTGCCGGGCGCCTGGTACAGCTTATAGATCAGGAACAGCAGGCGGATCAAAGGGGGATACCCCAAAGGTAATTCCTGTAGTTGGACAACCGGGAACAAAGCTTCGGGCAATTGTTCGTTCAGGTAGCGCCTGCGGCTGATGCGTTCCAGCTCAAAGTAGAGTTGCCAGGCCAGGTAGGCGCTGTGCAGGCTCTGGAGGGCGGCTTTCAGGGGGCTTAGGTTGGCCTGGTTCTTTTGGGTTTCGGGGTGCTTGAGCCGCAGCAAATGGCGGTCAAAATCGAGAAAATAATAATCGAAGCTGTTTTGGATGCCGAGAAGCTCCCGTTCCAACCCGGCCATAGCATCTTCAAACGGGCCGCTGTCCGTACGCCGCTGGAGGCGGCTGGCCAACAGGCGTTGAAACAAAATGGCGTCGTTCGCCAGTTCCTCTTCGGCCAAAAGCTGTTGCGCCTCCTTGTAAAGGTTGGATTTGCAGTAACTCAGCTTCTGCTTGTTGAAGAGTTCCTTCGGGTATAGCTTTTTGAATATTTTCTCTTCGTCCATCGTATCGGGGACGAAACGGGGCGAGCTTTTCAGCAGTTCTTTCAGCAGCCGGATGGTGTGTGGCGCCCCGCCTGTTTTTAGCTTCTTTTTTAATTTCCTGACCTCTTCCTCGGTAAGCACCCGCAGCAGGCGCAGGAGGTTGCTGTCTTTCATGATCGCCTGTTTTGAACGGTGGCCTATTTCAAATTTTCCTGAAGTTTTTCAGCTTTTTCAAGGTGCCGGTGATTGGGATTGGACAGAATTTTTTCCAGCAAGGGGGCGTAAACTTCGGGAGGCTCTCCGGAAGCAATAGCGCTCAGCAAGGCAAAATAATCGGCGGCCTGCCGGTGTTCGATGTCCGATCCCTCCAACTGCCCGGCGCGTTGGAATTGCCCGAAGGCAAGCTGGTATTCCC
This sequence comes from Phaeodactylibacter sp., assembly GCA_024102975.1. Lineage (GTDB taxonomy): Bacteria > Bacteroidota > Bacteroidia > Chitinophagales > Saprospiraceae > JACJXW01. The sequence continues at coordinate 28,096 of JAGFJD010000463.1, forward strand.
CGAGTTTAAAATAGGCGTGGCCGGCGTAATACTGAGCTAACCCGTATGCCTCCTGGTTCGTCGCCGGGACGGCGAGCAGGCTGTCTCTGGCCATAGCCAGGGACGCTTTGTCATTCCGGCCCAGTTTTTCGACCGTTCCGGCGATTGGTCCCAAAACTTCCGGCTGGCCGATGCCTCGCAGGGCCCGCCCGGTTTCCAAAAAGTCCGGAGCGTTTTTCAGGTAGGCCTGCTCGGCGACGGCCACCGGGCCGGCGGGCGGGGCGGGGCGCCACAGCCACCACGCCGCAACGACAACAGCCGCCAGG